>JBGOYY010000008.1:0-68891 GCA_041479905.1 Candidatus Aminicenantia bacterium | reverse complement strand
CGTCACGCTCCTCGCCATGAAAATCGCCGGCCTGAGCTTCAACCTCATGACCCTGGGGGGCATCGCCGCGGCTATCGGCCTCGTCATCGACGACGCCATCGTCGTGGTGGAGGCGATCCACACGAAACGGACGGCCGGAAAACCGCGTTTGGAGGCCGTCCGGGACGGCATCGGCGAGATCCTGCGGCCGCTCGTCGGCTCCACGCTCACGCCGGTCGTCGTGTTCATCCCTCTGGCCTTTCTCGAAGGGATCACGGGCGTTTTTTTCCGGGCCCTGGCGCTGACCATGGTCGTCGCCCTGTTGACGTCCCTGGCCCTGGCCGTGACGCTGACTCCGTCGCTCGCCGCCTGGTTCCTCCGTTCCCGGAAGGACGGAACGAACGCGCCGCGCGGGGAGCAGGGCGGTCCCCTGCTGCAGCGCGTCATCGGGGTCTACGAAACGGGGGTCCGGGCCTCCCTCAAGCGCCCCTGGCTGACCCTGGCCGTCTGCGGGCTCGTCCTCCTGGCTGCGGTCTTTCTCTACAGCCGCCTCGAGAGCGAATTCCTGCCGCCCATGGACGAGGGGGGGTTCGTCATCGATTATTTCACGCCTCCCGGGACGAGCCTCGCGGAAACCCATCGCCAACTGCTTCAGGCCGAGAAGATCCTGCGGACGGTCCCGGAGCTGGCCAGCTATTCGCGCCGCACGGGAGCGAGGCTGGCGCTGTCCATCGCCGAGCCGAACACGGGCGATTTCCTGGTCAAGCTGAAAAACGATCGAAAACGGAAAACCGCGGACGTCATCTCCGAACTGCGGCAGCGCTTCAACGCGGAACTCCCGGGCTTGACCTGGGAATTCCCGGGGATCCTGGGCGATCTCATCGGCGACCTGATGTGGGCCCCGCAACCCATCGAAGTGAAATTGTTTTCGACCGATCAGGCCTGGCTCGAAAAAAAGGCGCCCGAGGTCGGGGAAACGATCAAGAAGGTGCCGGGCGTCGTGGACGTGTTCAACGGGCTCGTCTACACGGGGCCGACGATCAGCCTGCGTTTGCGTCTGCCCGACGCGCGGCGGTTCGGCCTGACGGCGGCGGATGTCGCCGCGGTGGCCAATACGGCCATGCTCGGGCAGACGGCCTCGACCGTCCTGGAAGGCGACCGGGTGGTCGACATCCGGGTCAAGGTCGATCCCGCGCGGCTCGACCGGTTGGCGAGCCTGCGCGAACTGCCGCTGCGGACGCCGGACGGGACGCTCGTCAAGCTATCCCAGGTGGTGAACATCACGGAAGAGCCCGGCCGGCTCGAGCTCCGGCGAGAAGACTCGCGGCAGGACGTGGCCGTTACGGCCAGGCTCGAAGGCCGTGACCTGGGAAGCGCCATGGCCGAGATCCGCGATACGCTCGATCGGGACAAGACCATTCCTGCGGGCACGATCGAGTACGGCGGCCTCTACGAGCAGCAGCGGGAATCCTTCCGCAACCTGATGATCGTCCTGCTCATGGCCATCTTCCTCGTCTTCACGGTCCTGCTCCTCGAGTTCGGCTCGTTCACCGAACCGTTGGCCATCGTCTTCGGGGCGGTGCTGGCCATGTTCGGGACCATCCTCGCCCTGTGGATCACGGGGACGTCCCTGAATGTCGTTTCGCTCCTGGGGGCCATCATCGGGGTCGGCATCGTCGCCAAGAACGGCATCCTGATGCTCGATTACGTCAAAGCGCTCCGCTCGCAGGGACTGGACCTGGCCGAGGCGTTGGTGCGCTCGGGCAGGCGGAGGCTCCGGCCGGTCCTGATGACCTCGATGGCGGCCGCGCTGGGGATGCTCCCCCTGGCTTACGGCATCGGTTCCGGCGCCGACATGCTGAAACCCCTGGCCATCGCCGTCATCGGGGCCCTCTGCATATCGGTCCTCCTGTCCCTCATCGCCACGCCAACCATCTACTACCTGATGGTCTCACGGCGCAAGGCGGGCTGACCGGGCCCGCTTCCCCTCTTCTCGGCTCTCGTTACCGCCCGAACTCAAGCACCATGAATGTGCCCGCGATCACGGCCGGCCGGGGTCGCGGTTGT
Organism: Candidatus Aminicenantia bacterium; assembly: GCA_041479905.1. Lineage (GTDB taxonomy): Bacteria > Acidobacteriota > Aminicenantia > Aminicenantales > Saccharicenantaceae > RBG-16-66-30. Next base: position 66,845 of record JBGOYY010000008.1, on the reverse strand, counting down.
TCCGCCGTGGGGGCCGGAGCCGGGCCGAATTCCGCCGTCACGACGAAGACATGGTGCGTCTTGGGATCGAGCTCCATGGTCCTGGCGCGCAGCGCGGTCGGGACCGTCTCGAGGACCGTGTACTTGTCGGCCGATTCCTGCTTGACCACGGTCAACGTCCCTTCGCCGTTCGAGGCGAAGACGAGGCCGGTCCCCGCGTCGTAGCGGACGGCGTCCGGGCCGCCGCCGATCGGGACGGTCGCGACGACCTTCCCCTTCACGAAGTCCGAGACGACCATCACTTTGTCGCAGACGCTGAAAAGGCGCTTGTTCTTGAGGTCGATGGCCAAGCCGCTCGGACCTTCCCCGGGCGCGATCGACCACCTCTTCCCGACCTTGAGCGACTTGGCGTCGAAGGCCACGACCTCGCTCTTGTCTTCGTTGTTGACGAAGATGGTTCCCTTACCGTTCGTCACGGCGAACTCGGGCTTGCCGCCGATGTCGACGGTCCCCACGACCTTGTTCGTGGCCGCGTCGATGGCCGTCGCGTTGGCCGTTCCGCCGTTGAAGGTGAAGACGCGGCCCGAGAAGGCATCGTACATGACGGCGTCGGGATTCTGGCCGGAAGTAGGGACTTCCGCGAGGATCGCGTGCGTCTTGAGGTCGAAGACGGAGACGCTGTTGCCCCGGCCGTTGGAGATATAGCCCCGGTTCCTCTCCGGGGCGAAGGCCACGCCGTGGACGCCCTTGAGCCCCGTAATGGCTTGGCCCTTGACGCCGGTCGCGAGGTCGAGGACCTCGACGGCGCTGCCGTGCGTCACGTAGAGGAGGCGCGTCCGCCCGTCCAGCGCCATGTAGTCCCAGCCGCCCTCGCCGCCGAGGACATGCTTTTTGAGAAGATGGTAGCCGGCCGGCTTCGGCGCCTGGACGGCGGCGAAGCCGGCGATCGCCATGGTGAGTAGAACGATCCCACCGACCTTGAGAACTTTCATGTCTTGATCACCTCTCACTCCATTCTACTCCTCGCGGGCGGCCGGGGCCATACCGGCCCTCTTCGCCTGTCCCGGGAGCGAATGGCGCAGCCGCGTAGACTGCTTGACCGGGCGTTCGAGAAAGGGGGAGCGAGGGGTGCCCCCGCGGCATCCCTCGCTCCGGAACAAAAAGAAGGAGGGTTATGGAAGGGTATCGGGAATGCGCATGCTCATGAAGCTTGTCATTGGCATCTCAACTTATTCCAGGGGATTCCTGGGCTGAAGGATTCTGTCGATCGAGAGATCGAGGACGTTGAGGTCGAGCGGCTTGACGAAAAAATGGCTGATCGCGAACCGGCCCATGTCCTCGATCTTGACATCGTCCGGATGGGCGGTGATCAGCATGGCTTCCCCCTCGAAGCCCTGCTCCCTAAGTTTCTTGATGAGTTCCATGCCGTTCATGTAGGGAAGCTTGTAGTCGGCGATGACGAGGTCCACCCGCGAGTCCTTGAGCTTGGATAGGGCCTCCCTCGAGTCCTTGATGGAAGAAACCCTGTATTTCTTGCCGAGAAGCAGGCTGAACGTCTTGCGGATGTTTTCGTCGTCGTCCACGATCACGATCTTTTTCGTTGCCATTTGATGCCTATTTCCGTCGATCAGCCCTATTAAATGCACCTTTTGTGCCAATTCCGGCCGCCGTTCATCAGGGGAAAAAGGGCTCGGGGAACGGGCTCCAGGCGGAGAACGGCCCAAGATTGTTTACAGGCGGGAAAGGGAGTTTACACGGCACGGGTCAGGACGGTTCCCCCAAATCGAGGCCGTATTCCTTGATCTTCTTGTCCAGGGTCGGACGGCTGATCTGGAGGATCTGGCTGGCCCGGGTCTTGCTCCCCTTGACGGAGCTGAGGACGTACTGGATGTATTTTTTTTCGACCTCTTCGAGGGCGACGAGCTCGTCGGCGAAGGACCGCTTTTCGTCGGGCTCGAGCGGCAGGTTCTCCTTGAGCACGACGTCCCCCTTGGCTAGGATGACGGCCCGTGTCAGGGCGTTCTCGAGCTCGCGGACGTTTCCCCGCCAGGGAATTTCGACGAGGAGCTTCATGACTTCAGGCGGGACCTTGCGGACGTTGCGGCGGAGGTCCCGGTTGATCTTTTCGAGGAGGTAGGCGATGAGGTCGGGGATGTCCTCCCGCCGTTCCCGGAGCGGCGGCAGGGTGATCTCGACGACCTTGAGCCTGTAGTAAAGGTCTTCGCGGAACTTCCCTTTTTCGATCAACCCCTTCAGGTTCTGGTTGGTGGCGGCGATGATACGGGCCTCGGTTTTGAGGACCTTCTCCCCCCCGACCTTCATGAAATCCCGGGTCTCGCTGATCCGGAGGAGCTTGCTCTGGAGATTGGGAGAGACGTCGCCGACCTCGTCCAGGAAGAGCGTGCCCTTGCCGGCGATCTCGAATTTGCCCTTGGTCTCGCTGACGGCGTCCGTGAAAGCGCCCTTGACGTGCCCGAAGAGCTCGCTTTCGAGGAGGGTGTCGGAGATCGCGCAGCAATTGATGACGATGAACGGCTCGTCCCGGCAGGGACCGTTGTAGTGGATGGCCTTGGCCACGAGCTCCTTGCCCGTGCCGCTCTCGCCCTGGATGAGGACGTTGGTCCGCGTGTTGGCGACGGACCCGATGAGCTTGAAGACGCCCCTCATCCCGGCCGAGTGGCCGATGATGTTGTCGATCGTGTATTCCTTCTTCTTCTCCTCGACGAGATAGTTGACCTTCTCCTCCAAGGCCCGGACCTGGAAGGCCTTCTCGATCGTCAGGTCGAGCTCCGTGGCGTTGAGCGGCTTAACGAGATACTCGAAGGCCCCAAGCTTAATCGCCTCGACCGTCGTCTTCATGTCGTCGAAGGCCGTCATGATCAGGATGATGGCCCGGCGGTTGCGCTCCTTGATCTTACGCAGGACCTCAAGCCCGTCGATGTCGGGGAGGCGGACGTCGAGAAGGACGAGGTCCGGGCAGGATTCCGCGAAGGCCCGGACGCCTCCCTCTCCGGTATCGGCCGTGGCCACCTCGAAGCCTTTTTTCCCGAGCTGGGAGGCCAGGGTTTTGCGGACAAGCGGGTCGTCTTCGATGACCAGGATGGATTTCATGACGCCTCCTCCGTCGGGATGAGAATGACGAACGCGCTCCCCCTCCCCCGCTTCTTGCCGACGCGGATCGTCCCGTTGTGCTGTTCGACGATCTTCCGGGCGTTGGCCAGGCCGAGCCCGAAGCCGGAGGGCTTGGTCGAAAAGAACGGCTCGAAGATATTCTCGCGGTCCTTTTCCGGGATACCGGGCCCGTTGTCCGAGATCCGGATCAGGGCCTTCCTCTTTCCGCCTTCCTCGACCGGCTCACAGACGATGCTGATCTTTCCGCCGGCCTCGAGGGCCTCGTGGGCGTTGCGGAGGACGTTGAGAAAGACTTGGCGCATCTTGTCGCCGTCGACGTGGATCTGGGGCAGCCCCTCGGCGTAGGTCGTCTCCACGACGACCTTCTTCCGGGCGAGCGTCTCCCTGAGCAGCTTGAGCGATTCCTCGACGATCTGTTCGATCGGCCACCGCTCCAGGCTGAGCTCCTGGACACGGGTGAAATTGAGGAGCTCCTTGATGAAGCGCTCGATCTGGTCGATGCCCTCGAGCGACAGGCCGAGGTGGGCCTTGATCGTCTCGGCGAAGCTCTCCTCCTCGGCGACTTTCTGGACGTTGAGCTTGACGGAGGTGAGGGGGTTCCGGATCTCGTGGGCGATCGTCGCCGCCATGCGCCCGATGGAGGCCAGCTTCTCGTGCTGGACGAGCTTCCGGTTGGCGTCCTCCATCCGGTCACGGGCGTGAAGGAGCTGGCCCGTCATTTCGTTGAAGCTCCGGGCCAGGTCGCCGACCTCGTCCCTCGAAGCGATGGCGATGGCCTGGGAGAAATCCCCCTTCGAGATCCTGACGGTCCCCTCGACCAGCCTGTGGAGGGGCCGGGTGATCCGCCTGGCCAGGAGCGTCGCCCCGGCGATCCCGAGGAGGAATCCGCCGGCGCCGATGAGCAGGAGGACCTTCTGGACCTCGCGCAGCTTGGCGTACATGGGCTCCAGGGACATGCCGATCTTGACCGAGGCCCATTTTCCGTCTTCATTCTGGGGAAAAATGGGGATTTCGATCTCGCGGACCCTCACCATCCGGCCCCCGATTTGGATCACTTTTTCTTCGGAAAACGGGGGGTCATCGCGGGTGACGCCTTCCAGGACGCGGCTCCCCTGGCCGATGTCTCCCTGTCCGGGGATGAGTTCGCCGGTGACATACGACCGGCCCGCCCTGTCGTAAAAAATGATGTAGGGCATGTCTTCGTCGATGTGGTCGTCGACGTATTTCTGGATCGCGGCCTGGTCCGGGCGAAAGAGAGACTGGTAGTTGGCGTCCTTCATGCTCTCGGCGAGCAGGAGCGCCCGGGCCTCCGCTTCCTCCGAGAGTATGGCGGCCTCGCGGCCTTGGCTGACGACAAGGACGGCCCCGAAGAGAAGGCAGACGAGCAGGGTGATCCAGAAGAAGAGGCGCGTAGAGATCGATATCTTGAGTTTCACGGAGTCCCGCTCAATCCTCCAGCCAGATGTCTTTGACGTCGAGAAATACGAACCCCATGGCCGGGAGGCGCACCCCTCGGACCCGAGGCAGAAAGGCGATGCGGATGCGTTCCGAGAACAGGGGGATCGAGGGCACCTCCTCGTACAGGGTCTTTTCGATCTCCCGGAAAAGGCCCGCCCGCCTTTCCCAGCTCGGCTCGACCTCGGCCTGCTCGAGCAGGCCGTCGAGCCGCGGGTTCGCATACCGGGCGCTGAGCCCGTTGACGACCGACCGGGAATGATAGAGGGGGACAATGATGTTCTCGGGGTCCGGAAAGTCCATCGTGTATTCGAGGAATTTCAGGTAGGGCCCCCGGACGCCCCGGATGTCCTCCGGCTTCCGAAGGTACTTCACGTCGAGCTTGATCTCCATCGCCCCGAGCTGCCGCCCGAGCTCCCTGGCGAAACGGGAAAACTCCTCGGTCCGCGGCGACGAGAAAATGAGCATGACCGTCAGGTCTTTTCGCCCGCCTCCCGGCAGGAGCCGGTCGAGGAGGAGCTTGGCCGTAACGGTATCGGTGAACGGGCCGACGGCCTTGGGGAAAAAACCGGGGAGCTGGGGCGGAATGTAGTTGTCCAGGACCTGGTGGAGGGTCGAGGGCGAATCGCAAGCCTCGGCCAGGAGGGCCTTGTCGAGTCCCAGGGCCAGGGCCTTGCGGACCTCGGGACGGTCGAAGGGGGGGATATCGCAACTCAGGGCCAGGAAGAACGATTTCAGGGTGCTGTTTTCCAGGATCGGGTAACGCTTGCGGAGGATTTTCTCCGAAGTCACCGAGATCAGGTGGACGTCCCCCTCCTCGAACTGGTCATCCGTGAAATGGGGGCTGTATTCGATGGCCGAGAGGTAGGGCTTCTTGCCGAAATACCAAGGGTTCCGTTCGAGCCGGACGCCCAGGATGTCCAGGCGGGGACTGCGGATCCATTCGGCGAACTGGAAGGGACCCGTCCCGACAGGCTTATGGAAGAAGCCCCGGCCCTGGCTCTCGAGGAGGTCTTTCGGCAGGACCTTGCAGTAGTACATCCCCAGGAGATAGAGGCCGGAGACGTAGGGACGCTTCCAGCGTATTTCGAAGGTCGACTTATCGATCACCCGGAACCCCGTGACCTCGGACGCTTTGCCCTGCCAGAACTCCTCGGCACCGACGACCTTTTGAGTGAAGTATTGGTAGTAGGTATTGCCCGGCCTGTTCTTGACCAGCCGCTCGAGGGAGTACTTGACGTCGTCGGCCGTGAGATCCCGGCCGTTGTGGAAACGGACGCCCGGCCGGAGGAAAAACGTGATGCGCGTCCCGCCGTCGGAGACCGTCCAGTACTCGGCCAGGGAGGGCGTTGGGTTGAATTGGCTGTCGAACTTGACCAGCCCGTCGTAGAGCTGTTCGCAGACGAAGTAATGGGATACCTCGGCCGGGTCGAAGACCTGGATGAAAGGCGTCAGGAACGCCTTGATCCGCAAGGTCCCATTGTACCTCGGCGTGGGTTCGGGGTTTTGCTGGACGAGCGCGGCCGGGGAGCCGGACGCGGCGATGGCGATGAGCAGGGCGAGGAACGACAGGGAAAAAGGGCGTTCGCGCCGGGCGGTCAGCATGGAGATGTCCCCATGATAACGAAAACCCGGAAAAAATGCACCTTATGGGCCTCCCTCAACTCAGAGCAAGGTTCATGCCAGAGCCAAAGAGATCTAGCCTGGGAACCGGCCAGCTCTATTTCCCCGCCAAGTCGATGACCTTCTGGAAGACGCGGAAGAAGTTGCCGCCCCAAATCTTCTCGATCTCGCGGTCCGTGTAGCCGCGCCGGACGAGTTCCTCGGTCACATGGATCATGCCGCTTACGTCGTCACAGCCGACGACCCCGCCGCCGCCGTCGAAGTCTGTGCCGATCCCGACGTAATCCACGCCGACGACCTTTCTGACGTGGTCGATGTGGTCGACGAGATCATGGACGTCGGCCCGGACCTGGGGGAATTTCTCGTTGACGGCCGCCCGTTCGGCCATGGCCTTCGTCCGGACGGCCTCGTCCTGGATCTGGCGGATGTTGCCGTACTTGGCCTCGAGCTCCTTCATGGCCTTTTCGCGTTCGGGGATGACGGGCGGCGTTTTGACATAGGCGGACAGGAAGCAGATCTGGACGACGCCGCCGTTCTTGGCCAGAGCCCGCAGCTGGTCGTCCGTCAGGTTCCGAGGGTTGTCGCAGACGGCCCGGGCGCTCGAATGGGAGGCGATGATCGGAGCCTTGGTCACGGCCAGGATGTCCGAAATGGATTTTTCCGACGCATGGGAAATGTCGATGATCATGCCCAGCCGGTTGCATTCCGCCACGACCTCTCGGCCGAACGCGCTCAGGCCTCTGTCTGCGGGGTCGCGGCGGTCGGTCGAGGAATCGCAGATATCGTTGTCCGAGGAATGGCAGAGAGTGATATAACGGACGCCCTTCTCGTGGAAGAGCCGAATGAGGGCCAAGTCCCGGCCAATGGGATAGCCGTTCTCGAGGCCGATAAAGGCCGTGAGCTTGCCCTCTTTTTTGAGGCGCCGGGCGCCCTGGGGGTCGACGGCCAGCCCGATGACCGAAGAGTATTCCTCCGTCATTTTGCGGACGGCCTCGACGGCCCGCAGAGCGCTGTCCTTGGCCTTGGCGTAGGCCTCCGGCGTCAGCGGACCTTGGCCGACGAAGGCGGCGAAGAACTCGGCGTCGAGGCCTCCTTCGCGCATCCGGGGCAGGTCGATCTTGCCGGCGCCGCGCGCGCTCGGGTCGTGCCGGTCGCCGATCTTCCAGTCCGTCCTGAGCAGGCTGAACGCGGTGTCGCAGTGGGTGTCGACGGTCAGCATCCTCTTGTGCAGTTCGCGCGCCTTTTGTTCGACGGTCAAGGGCGTCCGGGCGACGGTGCACGCGGCGACGACGAACGTCAAAACGACGGCCAGACTGATCCCAATTTTGCGCATCTTCATGGTGACTCCTTGGATCCCCCAGAAGGACATGCTCCATCCATGGACATGAGGCCGACTATGCCACGCATAAGACGGGCATTATAGCAAAATCGGTGATTTTATTCCCGGGGCTGAGGTGTAGAGCGAGCGAGACGACCGGCAGGGAGCGGACTCCCGGGAGCGACAGATAAAAGCGCGACGGAGCATCTCGGAGGAGCGCTTTTAGGAAATATCCGAAAAAAAAGGGGACACGCACCGCTTCTCTCGAAGCGGAGCATGTCCCCAAATCCGGCCCGGGAAGGCGTGGAGCATCACTCCAGCGGACGGAGGCAATCCCTGAGGCCTAATCGTGGCGGAGGGCGACGACGGGGTCGACGCGGGCGGCCCGGCGCGCCGGATAGATCCCCGAGACAAGGCTGACCAGGAGCGAGAAGCCCAGCGCGCCCGCGAATATCCAGAACGGGAAGGCGAAGTAATCGATATAGGGCATCCCCTGCCGGGCCATGTAGAAATTGAGGACCCGGTTGATGACCAGGCTGACCGCCCAGCCAAGGACGCATCCGGCCGCGCCGCCGAGGAGGCCGATGGCGCCGGATTCAAAAAAGAAGATCCTCTTGATGTCCCCGTCCCCCGCTCCGACGGCCTTCATGACCCCGATCTCCCGGTAGCGTTCGAGGATGGACATGACCATCGTGTTGACGATCCCGAGCGCGGCGACGACGATGGCGATCATGCCCACGGCGGCCAGGATCATGTCCATGAAATAGAAGGCCTTGGTGACCTGCTCGAACTGGTCGGCCAGCGCGAACGTGGTGAAGCCCATCTCGCGGACCCGGGACTTGACGGGTTCGAGGTCCTTCATCGACCTGACCTTGACGCTTACGGCTGAGTATCCCAGCCTGCCGTTCCTCATCCGGAAGAGGTCCCAGATGCTCGTTATGGGCAACCGCTTGATCCGGCGGGCCGTCCCCGGCGGGATGAGAACATCGTTCTGGACCGGGCTCGGACCGCCGCCGAATGCCCCGGTCTCGATGACCCCGACAATGGGGAAATTGTAGTCTTCCCGGGCCACGGGCAATCCCTTCCCGGAAAAAAGCGCGGAGAGGTCGAGAGAGGCGAATTTACCGAGGTCGATCGAAACGGATGTGACACGCAGTGTCTTACCCACGGCCGCCGCGGGTTCGTCCGTCCCGAGCCGGCGGACGAGCGATCGGCTGACGACGACCCCCTCCTCCTCATCCGAGGCATAAGCTCTTCCCCACCTGACCTGCACGGCGTTCGAAGCCGCGACCGCCGCCGGGACGACCTGGATGAGGCGGAATTCCTCCTGCTCCCCGAGGCTGACCATGGCCGGAAAATTGACGTCCGGATAGGCCAGCCTCACGCCCGGGATCCGAGCGATTCCGGCCACAGCGGCGTCATCGAGGACGGCATCGCTACGTCCGGCCGATTTGGCGGTTCGGCCGGGCCGGTCCGGGTCTCCCGAGGGGACGTCTGGCCCGCCAGGCATGACCAGGACTGTCGTGAACAGGTCGGACGCCTTGAAGGCCTCGGTGACGTTTTTCTGCATGCCCGTGCCGAAGGAGATCATCGAGACAAGAGCGCCGATGCCGATCATGACACCCGCAGCCGTGAGGAAGGTCCGTAGCCGCCGCTTCCGGAGGCCGGCAAGAGAGAATTCGAGGGCGTCCCGGAGCTTCATGCCCAGCTCTCCTTCCCGACGACCCTGCCGTCCCGGAGGCGTACGACTTCCTGCGCATATTCGCGGACGAGGCTTTCTTCGTGGGAGACCATGACGACCGTCAGGTGCCGGCTCCGGTTGAGCTCGGCGAGCAGGCCGACGATCTCCCGCGAGGTTTGGCTGTCGAGGTTCCCCGTCGGCTCGTCGGCCAGAAGAAGCCGCGGACTGTTGGCCAGGGCCCTGGCCACGGCCACCCGCTGCTGTTCCCCTCCCGATAGCTCCGAGGGTCGATGGCCGGCGCGATGGGCCAGCCCGACCTTATCGAGGAGTTCGGCAGCCCGGCGCTTCCGTTCCTTCTTGTCGACACCGGAGAAAACGAGGGGAAGCTCGACGTTCTCGAGCGCCGTTCGGGAAGGGACGAGGTTGAAGGACTGGAAGATCATGCCCGCCCCGAACCTCCTGTACCTGGCCAGCGCGTCCCTATCCATGGCCGAGACGAGGGCCCCGGAGACCTCGATCGTCCCGCCGCTCGGCGTGTCCAGGCCGCCAAGCAGGTTGAGGAGGGTCGACTTGCCCGAGCCCGAGGCCCCGGAAATGGCGACGAAACGGCCTTCGTCAACGGACAGGGAAACGTCATCGAGCGCCGCGACCCGGACGTTGCCGATGTGATAGGTCTTGGCCAGGGAGCGGGTCTGGATGATCGGGGACGCGTTCATCGGCTTGGTGGGACAGGACGCGACAGAACGTAATAGTTTCCGGAAACGCTTCCCTTCGCTTTCCGGAAATCGGCCACCCGGTAGCCCCGGGCGAAAAGGCCCTGGAAGACCTCGCGAGTGGCCAGCCTCCAGTCGACGGGGATCCGACGCACGTCCACGTCGGCCACATCGGTTTCCTGAAGCATCCTGTAGAAATCCAAAGGGACTCGGACGAGAAGGACGTCTCCCCCGACGTTCCCATCGGTCCGCTCCACGACCTCGAGATCGAGCTCGGAGCTCTTCCCCGTCACCCGCCGGATGCCGGCCCGGATGGGTTGAGGTGCGGCAAGCGCCGCCTCGAGGTTATAGGCCGGCTCTCTCCTTCCCGCCTTCTTTTCGAGGTCCCAGGACATCAGGAAGCGGTCGGTGGGGACGTCCAGCCGGTTGAGGAGGCCGCCGTATTCGCCGTAGGTCGCTACCCGGTATTCGAGGACGTCCATGCCGAAATGGTGGACGTTGCGGTGGGCGTTGACCCCGGTCAGCGGATCGTAGGTGCAGATCACGGTGGAGACGCCCAGGATGTCGAGGACGAGCTCCCTCTGGAACTCTTTGAGCTGGAGGCCCAGCCCGTAGCTCTGATAGGTCTTCCGGACCCCGGCGTATTGGGAGTAGAAACGCAGGTTCAAGCGGTCGCGGAAGCCGACCTCCTTGTCGCGGACGCCGACGAAGCCGTAGCAGAAGCCGACGAGGTTCTTCCCGTCGGCCACGAAGCCCCCGCTGGGGGCTTCGACGAAAGCACCGATGAAGAGGCTCCCCCCCTCGTGGAAAACGTTTTCGCACATCATATTCCGCGGGCTGGAAAGGCGGTCCTCGGGAAAATCCCAGATCTCGTTGCGCAGGTCCTCGTACATCCCGTAATCTTCGGATTTGTGGGAGGTCTCGACGCGCAGGAGGAACCGTCTGTCCCGGACGGCGACGGTTCTTTCCAGGTCTCTCATCGTTCGGCCCCCCTCATTCTAACCGAAGGACGCGGCGCGTTCAATGACCCGGCCCCGCGGTTTTTGACAGGAGGCCTATGGCATGCTATACATGACATGGGTGAGTCGCTCGGCGTGATCACGGAACCAGCAGAACCATGACGGAAACGAAGACCAACCTCAGAACCGCCTGTCTCATCAACCCGAGGGCGGCGAACTCCAAGTGGATGAGGCGGAAGTTCCTCCGCTCCTATCTGCATAAAAAGCTCCCCGGCGAGATCTACGACGGCCTCGGCGACATGAGGACGACCAGGGAAAGGTCCGTCGCCGCCTGCAAGGACTCCGATGTCATCGTGGCCATGGGCGGAGATGGGACGATCGCCGATACGCTCCAGGGGATTTTCGAAGCCGGCAAGCAGAACGACGTCCTCTTCGGGGTCATCCCGTTCGGCAGCGGCAACGCCTTCCGGAAGTCCTTCGCCATCTCCAAGAATCCGCTCCGGGCGATCGACCATCTGGCCGAAGGCGTCCCCCGGCCGATCGACCTCATGGAGGTCGAGGGCCGCATCGCCGCGTTCGCCAGCGTCGGGGCAACGGCCCGGGTGACCGGGGAAAAGCTCCGTGGCACCATCCAGGGCGTCTGGGGACACCTTCTCGCCGCCCGGCAGCTCTTCGGAACATCGCGCGACGGGAAAACGCTCGAGCTCCACGAGGGGTTCGATAGATCGGGCCCGTTCGAGGCGAAGACGATCACTTCGAACTTCTTCGACTGCATCGTCGCCAAGACGAACTATTTCGGCTACAGCTGGAAAATCGCCCCCCGCGCCGTCGTGGACGACGGCTACCTGGATATCACTCTGTTTGAGCTCGGGCCCCTCAAGTTCGCCTTCCTTTTCCCCCTGATCTACTTCGGCCTCTACCAGAGGCGGATGCGGCACTTCAAGGCCAAGTGCGTCGTCATCCGCGGCCATAACCTGCCCATCCAGTTCAACGGCGAGTTCCTCGGCGACCGGGACCGCATCGAATTCCGGGTCCTGCCGCGGGCGATCCGAATGGTCTGCCCGCCGACCCGCCGGGCCGGGAAGGGGTTCCAGAAGCCGTCTTCCTAGCGTCCGGAGACGGCCGGGCAGCGTCCGGCCGAACCTCTCCGTTGTGCTATAATCGAAGCGCAACGTCACGCCCGAGGAGGCCCCATGAAAAAGGTCGTCATCCTGCTCTCGGCCGTCCTGGCCGCCCTAGCCGCCTGCTCCCCCCAAATCCATATCGACCTGCTGGGGCAGGAAAAACTCGAGGAGATCGTCCTCCTCCCCAGCCCGGCCCGCGAGAAGATCCTGATGATCGACGTCGACGGCATGATCTCTTCGGCCCTCGACACGGGGCTTTTCTCCCGGGAAAAGAACGCCGTCTCACGCGTCTTTGAGCGTCTCGAAACGGCCGCCCGGGACCCCTGGGTCAAGGCGGTCATCCTCAGGATCGACACGCCCGGCGGAGAGGTGACGGCGAGCGACATCATCTACCACGAGATACTCCGCTTCAAGGAACGGACCGGCCGGCCGGTCCTCGGCCTGATGATGAGCGTCGCCGCGTCGGGCGGCTACTACATCGCCTCGGCCTGCGATTTCATCATGGCCCATCCCTCGACCCTGACCGGGAGCATCGGCGTCATCTCCATCTTCCCCAACGTCGAGACGCTGATGGCCAAGGTCGGGGTCAAGGTCAACGTCATCAAATCCGGCCCGTCCAAGGACTCCGGCTCCCCGTTCCGGGACATGACGGAAGACGAGAAGAAGATCTTCCAAGGGATCATCGACGAGTACTACGGGGGCTTCCTGGATGTCGTGGCCCGGAACCGGAAAGACAAGATCCCGGCCGAGAAACTCCGGACGATCGCCGACGGCCGCGTCTATACCGCGCCCCAAGCCCTGAAGCTCGGGCTCATCGACGCCATCGGCTATTTCGACGACGCCTTCGGCAAAGTCCTTTCTCTCGTCCCGCTCAAGAGCGCCAAGCTCGTCTCCTACACCTATTATCCGAAATCGAAGACGAACATCTACGCCGGCCGTCTCGGCGATTTCTCGCCCCTCGACACGAAAGTCCTGGAATCGATGCTGGCGGTCCTCAAGACCGGCTTCTATTATCTCTGGCTGCCCCAGACCCCGTGACGGCCCGGGCCTAGGACCGGGCGGTCACGAGGTCTTGGACCGGGTGACGATCTCGAACTGCGGCGGACGGAGGATGTGGGCCTTGACCGTGCAGTGGTCGATGGCCTTGACCAGGGCGACGCGGTATTTCTCGGGGAAGTGCGACGGGAGATCGACCGCGATCGTCACCTTGTCGATCATCTTGGAGACCTCCCCCCTCTCGGCGGCCATGGTCACGGCCAGGCCTTCGACGGAGATCTTGCGCTCGCGGCAGAAGGCCAGGGCGTAAAACCCGGCGCAGGCGGCCAGGGAGACGAGGAAATAGTCGAAGGGCGAGGGGGCCGTCCCGCCGCCGCCCTCACGGGCGGGCTGGTCGGTCTTGACGACGAATCCTTTGTATTCGACATCGACCTTGAGTCCGTCTCCGAACTTCACGATCAGCTCTTTCGCGCTCATGAGTCCCCCTTTCCTCTCCTCGCTCGCGGCCGCGTTTCCCGCGGGCCCTCGAGGGCCTTGCGGAACATGGCCAGGATGATGTCCCGGTCCTTGGCCGTCAGGGCCATGCGGAAAAAGATGTCCTGGACTTTCTCGGTGATGAACGTTCTGTTCGTATCGTGCATGAAGCCGAGGCTGTCGAGCATCTCCCGGAAGCGTCGGCCGGCCTCTGCCTGTTCGGCGTGGGTCAGAGGCAAGTCCTTGTGGATGGCCGGAGGCGGGGCGTTCTCGAAGGCGATGGCGTGGAGCGTCAGGGTTACGGCAACACCGAGGTTGTAGGACGGCTGCCGCGCCGCCTGGGGGATGTGGAAGCGGACATTGGCGAGACCGATCTCCTTCTGGGTCAGCCCCGTCCTCTCGTTGCCGAAAACGAGACCGATGCGGGTTTCGGCCGGATACTCTTCGAGGCGCCGGACGCCGTCCGCGAGGGTGACGAGCGGGAAATCGTGGCGGACGCGGGCCGTCGACCCGAGGACGAGCTGGAGGTCAGAGACGGCGCCCTCCAAGGAGGAAAAGAACCGCGCCCCCTCGATGATGGATTCGGCGTGGATGGCCGTCCGCCAGGCCGGCGGCTCGAGCTTGTCGAGCCCGACGATGCGCAAGTCCGAAAAGCCGGTATTGGCCATGCCCCGCGCCGCCAGACCGATATTCTCCGAACTGTCCGGCCGGACGAGGATGACGGCAAACCGCGAAAGATCAATCATACCGCACGATTATAGCGGAGGACGGGGCCGCGGGGAAGCCTTTACTCGATTCGTTGACTTGGGCGAATCGGCGGTGCTATAAACCATTCATGCCTCAAAAGCCAGCCCATTGCAAGACAGCCCTCCCAAAGCCCCAAGCGGACAAGTCAGGCCTCAAAGGCCTCAAGGCCCTTTTCTCCAAACACGGATTCGCCGACTACCGATGGCTCGACCCGGGCGAGGTCGTCGTCGCCGAGTGGGTCCGGATGAAGTGCCGGTTCGGCTGCCGGGAATACGGCCGGAACGCCGCCTGCCCGCCCAATACGCCCTCCGTCGACGAATGCGCGCGTTTCTTCCGGGAATACACGCGTGCCATCGTTTTCCGATTCGCGAAGACGGTCGGAAGGCCCAAGGACCGTCACTCCTGGAGCCGGAAGGTCAACCTCGACCTCCTCAAGCTCGAGCAGGACGTGTTCATGTCCGGCTTCGAGCGGGCCTTCCTTCTTGCCATGGACAGCTGCAATATCTGCCTCGAATGCTCGGGAAGCCGGACGTCCTGCAAAGAGCCCAAGCTCGCTCGGCCCGTCCCGGAGGCGCTGGCCGTGGACGTCTTCACCACGGTGCGGAAGTTGGGCTACCCGATCGGCGTGCTTTCCGATTACGACCAGGAGATGAACCGCTACGCCATCCTGCTCATCGACTAGAGGGGGGAATGACGCTATAATGACGGCAGAAATCTCATCCCGCCCCCAAGGAGCCTGATCATGTGGTGGGACGGTAAGATCCAGAGGACATTCCGCTGCCGGCTGCCCCAGACTCCCGGCAGCCTGGGCCGCCTGCTCGCGGCGATCGGCGACCGGGGCGGCCTCATCGGCGAGATCCGCATCATCCAGATGGGCGGTTCGGCCATGGTCCGGGACATCACCCTCTACGCCGACGACCTCCGGCATCTCGACGCGCTGATCAAAGTCGTCGAAGTCACTCCGGGCGTAGCGCTGCTCGAAGTCCGCGACGAGGTCCTGGAGATGCACCAGGGAGGGAAGATCGCCATCCGCAGCCGCTACGACATCTCCTCGCTCAGCACGCTCCGCCTCGTCTACACCCCGGGCGTCGCCGAGGTCAGCTTGAAGATCAAGGACGACCCCGCCCTGGCCCGGCGCTATACTTCCATCCGCCACCTCGTCGCCATCGTCACGGACGGCACGGCCGTCCTCGGCCTGGGCGACATCGGCCCGCTGGCGGCCATGCCGGTCATGGAGGGCAAGGCCAGCCTCCTCGAGACCTTGACCGGCCTTTCGGGCATGCCCATCCTCCTCGACACCAAGGACCCCGACGAGATCGTCGAGACGGTCGTCCACATCGCGCCGACCTTCGCCGCCATCCAGCTCGAGGACATCTCGGCGCCCCGCTGTTTCGCCATCGAGGAACGCATCCAGGCCCGGGTCGACATCCCGGTCATGCACGACGACCAGCACGGCACGGCCTGCGTCGTCACGGCCGCGCTCATCAACGCGGCCAAGGCCACCGGCGTCGACCTCGGCCGCTGCCGGATCGGCGTCGTCGGACTGGGGGCGGCCGGTCTGGCCCTGGCGAAAATGCTGATGTTCCGGTTCAAGAACCCCGTCCTCGGGGCCGACATCGCGCCCGACGCCCTCGACCGGCTGAAAAACGCGGGCGGCATCCCTTCCGACCTCAAGACGATCATGGCCGGCTGCGACGTGGCCATCGCCACGACCGGAGTCCCCGGCCTGATCAAGAAGGACATGGTCCGCAAGGGTCAGATCATCCTAGCCCTGTCCAATCCCAACCCCGAGATCGAGCCGGAGGCGGCACTCGAAGCCGGGGCGGCTTTCGCTGCCGACGGGAAATCGGTCAACAACGTCCTCGGCTTCCCCGGCATCTTCCGCGGCGCCGTCGACGCCAACGTCCGGCGCATCACGCGCGAGATGCTGACCGCCGCGGCCGAGGCCATCGCCGCCTTCGCCCCGCCGGGCGAGATCGTCCCCAACCCGCTCGACAAGGCCCTGCACAAGTCGGTCGCCCGGGCCGTGGCCCGGGTCGCCCTCGAGCGGGGGCTCAATCGGGACGACCTGACCGGGTATTTCGACTGAAGCTCCACGGACTTACGTCCGTAGGATCTCTTGGACTTAAGGCGTTGGAGCGCCTGCCCCATTCGTGGGATTCCAGGCACATAAGTCCGTGGAGTCCCATGAATGGGGTTGACAACTATCTGCGGCTCGGCTATATAGGAACCGCGCCTGAAAGGGAGTCCGGCAGTCGAACTGGAGGGAAGATCATGATCAACGTCAAGGAAATCCTCGACCAGAAGGGCCACACGGCCTGGACGATATCGCCCGAAGCCAAGGTTTTCGAGGCCCTCGAGCTCATGTCCAAGAAAGGGCTCGGCGCGCTGGTCGTTCTGGAAAAGGACGACGTCGTCGGCATCATCTCCGAACGGGACTACGCCCGGAAGATCATCCTTATGGGCCGCCATTCCCAGGACACGCCCGTCCGGGACATCATGACCAAGGAAGTCTACGGCGTCCATTACGACACGACGGCCGAGGAGTGCATGGCCCTGATGACCGACAAACACATCCGCCACCTGCCCGTCTGCAAGGACGGCAAGCTCGCCGGCGTCATCTCCATCGGCGACGTGGTCAAGGCCATCATCGGCCAGCAGAAGGGGACGATCGAGAACCTCGAAAACTACATCATGGGCAAGTATCAATAGAGCCCTCGTGAGGGCGGTAATGAAACTGCCCCTAGCCCCCCGGCCCCCCCCAGGGACCTGTCCCGACGGTCCCCCCATCGCAAGCGATGGGTCCCCCTCCGGCAGGGAGCGGATTCTGAGAAGCGACCGACAGAAGTGCGGCGGAGTAGCTCGGAGCCGCACTTCTGGTAAATATCTTAATCGAATATTGGTCTTGAATCCTCAGCAAGTTTGCTTGAGCTATTCACGGACCAGGTGGATAGCCTGAGTTGAATGGCTGATGCTAGAAGTCCATTAATCCCATCTCGCGCAAAGCAAGATAGGCCGCGCCAAGCACTCCCGCCGAATCCCCCAGGACGGCTTTCAGGATGGGGATATTTCTGCCGGGGATCCCGAAAAGGGACTTGTTCATGATCGGCGGGACGTGTTCGTACCAGAGGGGGATGTTCGAGACGCCGCCGCCGAGGACGATGGCCTCGAGGTCGAGGGCGTTGACACAATTGGCGAAGAGCTCGCCCATGACTCGGAAGGATTCTTCGAAAACCCGGCGTGCGTGGGGGTCCCCTTTTTCGAATTGCTCGAAGATCTTTTCCGGGGCAAGGGATTCGCCGGAGAGCTCGGCGTATCGCCGGCCGAGACTCGGCCCCGAGAGATAAGCTTCGCCGCAGCCGTTCCGGCCGCACTCGCAGGCGCGGCCATCGATGTCGATCGAGGTATGGCCGATCTCGCCGGCGTTCCCGTTCGGGCCGCGGTGGAGCCTGTTCCCAAGGATGAGCCCCGAGCCCATGCCGGTACCCAGGATGACGGCCATGACGGTCGAGTAGCGGCCGTGGCATTGGGCGAAAAACTCGGCCAGGGCCAAGCAGTTGGCGTCGTTCTCGACGATAAGCGGGACTTGAAGCCTGGACCGAAGCAGGCGGACGAGGCCGGGCTTCTCGTAAAGCGGC
Organism: Candidatus Aminicenantia bacterium; assembly: GCA_041479905.1. Lineage (GTDB taxonomy): Bacteria > Acidobacteriota > Aminicenantia > Aminicenantales > Saccharicenantaceae > RBG-16-66-30. Next base: position 49,006 of record JBGOYY010000008.1, on the reverse strand, counting down.
GTGTGGGGCGCACCGTACATAATGTCGTCCCGTTCGTGGTAAGTTCCGGGGGTCCCCATACCGACGGCCTCGAAGCGGGCCGACCCGGCCGTTTCGCCGATGAGCTCGAGGATATTCTGAACGACCCGGTCCCGGCCGAGTCCGGGCTCCGACGGCCGGCGCTTCCGGGCCAGAATTTTTCGTGTCTCGTCGACGAGACAGGCCTCGACCTTGGTCCCGCCCAGGTCGACGCCGACGGCGAAACGGCTCATTGTCGATCTCCCAAGTTATTCTATGCAAACAGGGGGATTTTGCCACCGCTTTTTATTTTTCCGGCCATCTGATACATTGAGTTCCCAGAAAAGGAAAGATGATTTCCACTATCGCGTATGACAGCGGGAGGGATGTCATGAGGATCGGAAACGGCCCTCTCCGGGAACGAAGGGCGGCGCGGACAAGCCGGTTCCTGGTCACGGGCGGGACGGGATTCCTCGGCAGCCACATCGCCGTCGCCCTGCTCAGGGCCGGCCACCGGGTGACGGTTTTGGCCCGGTCGTCGAAAAAGATCCCGGCCCGGGACAGGGTCGCCCGTCTCGCCGACTGGTTCGGCCTCGATGAGGGGGCCCGCCGGTCTCTCGACGTCGCCGAGGGCGACATCCTCGACCCCGGTTGGGCAGCCGCGGTGCTCGGGGGGACGGCGGGACCGGGCCCGATCGACGAAATCGTCCACTGCGCCTCGAGCACGTCCTTCGCCGAGCGGAAGCGGGCCGAGGTCGAGGCGGCCAACGTCGGCGGGCTCCGCAGCGTCCTCGACTTCGCCGCCCGGAGCGGCTGCTTTTTTTTCCATCATGTCAGCACCGCCTTCGTCGCCGGAAAGCGGACCGGACTCTGCCGGGAGGACTGGGTCGAGTCGGGCGAGTTCACCAACGTCTACGAAGAGACGAAGGCTCGGGGAGAGGTCCTGGTCCGGGACGCCTGCCGGAGGGAGGGGATCCGGCTGAACGTCTACCGGCCGTCGATCGTCTACGGCGATTCCCGGACGGGACGGACCCTGCGCTTCAACGCCCTCTACTTCCCGGTCAAGGCGGCCGTCTTCCTCCGCGACATCTACCTCGCCGACATTCGCGAGCGGGGCGGGAGAAAAGCCTCGGAGCTGGGCATCCGGATGAAGGAGAACGGGCATCTTTTCATGCCCATCCGTATCCAGGTCGGCCGCGAGGGCGGCATCAACCTCGTCCCGATCGACCACTGCGTCGATGTCTTCATGGCCATCCTGGAGGACGGCCTCGAGGGCGGCGTCTATCACATCGTCAACTCCCGGCCGACGAGGATCGAAGACATCGTCGAGTACGCCAAACGTCTCTTTCACCTGGACGGCATCGAGACCTGCGGGCCGGAGGCCTTCGACGCGCGGCCGAAAAACGCCCTGGAGACTCTCTACGATACCTCCCTCGACGTCTACCGCCCGTACATGCAGGACCTGCGGGACTTCGAGATCAAGAACGCCGCGCCGGTCCTCGAGAAAAGAGGGCTTGTCTGTCCGAAATTCGACAATGACATCTTCGCCCGGTGCATGAGCTTCGCGGTCGAAACGGGCTGGGGGACACGGCTCTTCCCATAGAAAAGATGGAAAGAACGCAGATGGCGGAAATCGTCCTCGCCTCGGCCTCGCCCCGGCGCCGGGAGCTCATGGCCCGGGTCGCGCCGGAGTTCCGTGTCTTCCCGGCCGACGTCGACGAATCCTCGGTTCCGGAGAAAGACCCGCTCGAGTTCGCCATCGCCGCCGCCGTGCTGAAGGCCAAAACGGCGGCCGAATCCTCCCCCGAAGCCATCGTCATCGGGGCGGACACGGTCGTCGCCCTGGGTCTGCGCGTCCTCGGTAAGCCGTCCGACCGGGAATCAGCTCGGGCCATGCTCCGGGCGCTTTCGGGCCGGCGGCACCGGGTGATGACCGGGTTGGCCTTTTACACCAAAACCGAGGACCGCCTCCTCACGGGCTACGACCTGACCTACGTCACCTTCCGCGAGCTCTCCGCGGAGATGATCGAAGGCTACCTCGACCAGGAAAGCTACCTCGACAAGGCCGGCGCCTACGCCGTCCAGGAAGTCGGGGACGCGTTCGTCGCCAAGCTCAAGGGGGATTACGACAACGTCGTCGGCTTTCCCGTGGAAAAGGTCCGGCGGCTCCTGGCCCTGTTCAAGGCCGCTCCGTTCACGGTCGAGGTCGAGGACATCGATTTCCCGGCGAGTTCCGGGAAGGCCGAAGCCGGCGGCCGCAGGCTTCTCATCCCGGGTGCCGTCACCGGCGAAACCGTCCGGGTCCAGGTCGTCGGTGAGCGCGGCGCCGCCCGTGTCGCCGAAGTCATCCGGGTCGAGTCCTCTTCGAACCGCCGCGCCGAGCCCCGATGTCCTCATTTCGGGCGGTGCGGCGGCTGCCTCTTCCAAAACATCGATTACGGGACCCAGCTCGAGCTCAAAGAACGGCACCTCAGACGGACGCTCGAGGAGGCCGGTGTCGCCGCGGCGGCCGCGGCCGTCAAGGCCATCACGGCCTCGCCGGACTTCTACGCCTACCGGAACAAGATGGAGTTCGGCTTCGGGGAGAGCTGGGGCCGGCTCGTCCTCGGGCTCCGGGAGAGAGTCACGGCCACCCGCCAGACCCACCGCCGGACCCTGTCGATCGACACGTGCCCAATATTCAGTCCTGTCGTCGAGCGCGTCTTTCCGGCCGTGATCGATTTCGTCCGCGAAAAAGGCCTGGCCGTTTTCGACATCCTGTCGGGCCACGGACATGTCCGCCACCTCGTCCTCCGGCAGGGGAAGAGGACCGGGGAGCTCATGGTCATCCTCGTGACGGCCGAGCTTCCGGGCACGGATTTCGCCGTCCTGGCCGAGCGCCTGATGGCCGCCGTCCCGGAGCTCAAGAGTTTCGTCCACGTCACGAACAGCCGCCCCTCCGACCTCGTCGAACACGAGAAGACCCGGCTCGTCGCCGGGGCCCCGTTCATCGAGGAAACGTTGGCCGGCCTCACCTTCCGGGTCTACCCCCAGACGTTCTTCCAGACCAACACGGCCGGCGCCGAACTGCTCTACCGAAGGATCAGAGACGAAGCTCCGCTATCTCCGGAGAGCCGCGTCCTGGGGCTCTACTGCGGCAGCGGGCCGATCGAGCTCTCGCTCGCCGGGGCGGTCCGGAAAGTGACGGGCGTCGACTCCTCCCCCGCCAATATCGCCAACGCCGTGGAAAACGCCCTGATCAACCGGGTCGATAACGCCGAATTCGTGCCGGGAACGGTCGAATCGCTCCTCGGCGGGCCGCTCCGCGAGCCGGCCGATGTTGTCGTCGTCGACCCGCCGCGCGTCGGGCTCACGGGCAAGGCGCTCCGCCGGGTCTTGGACCTCGGCGTCCCCGCGGTCGTCTACGTGTCGTGCAACCCGGCGTCTCTCGCTCGAGATCTCCGCGGTTTTCTCGATGCCGGCTACAAGGTTCGGTCCCTGTCGCCTTTCGACCTCTTCCCCCACACACCGCACATGGAAATTCTGGCCGTCCTCGAGAAATAAGAGGGACAGTCCCCCTCCCCAATTCCCACCTGTAGATCAATCAATTGAGGGGGCAGTCCCTCTTACGATTCAACCGTGCGGGTGGCGATGACGTCGACGCCCGTGCCAAGGACGTCGGCGATGAGGACTTGGCCGCGTCGGACGGGTGCCTCCGGTCTGAGCCGGGCGATCTCGGCGAGGATGGGGAAAATCATCTCTCTCGGCACGCGGCCGCTCAGCCGGACCGAAACCATCCTCGCCGCCGGGCCCCGGACCGGAACCGACGTGGCCAGGTTCCGTTTCGGATAGAGCACTTCTTCGACGGCGAAGGGGATGCCTTTGTCGCACTGGTTCCCCCGGACGTCGAGCTCCCCGGCCTCGTCCTTGCAGACCTCGAACTCGCAGCCGACAGGGCAGAGGACGCAGGTCAGGCGGTCGAGGACGGGACGGTCACTCATGGCAGCTCCCCTCGAGATCCTCCTCGACGGCCGGACGCACCTTGATTTTCTGAAGCTCGGTCGGCAGGAGGCGGCCGAACTTTTTCCGGGCATAGACCTTCCCCGTCGTTTTCCCCTTGACGACGACCTGGACGTTTCGGAGGGGCCGTCCGACCCGGAAGTTCCATTCGACGCCGGCCGTCCCGGCCGTCACGAGCTGAGGCAGGGCGTATTTGACGTTCGGTCCGGCGGTGATGCGGACCGTCGCGCCGGCCGCCCTCTCGCCCGCCGCGTAGCTGGCGGCGGATTTCCCGGCCGCGAACCCTTCGAACGAGGCCCAGTCGGCGACGTCGTGGATATGGAGGACATTGCCGCAGGAGAAGACGCCGGAGACAGAGGTCATGAACCTCTCGTCGACGACGGCGCCTCCGGTGAACGGCGAGAGCTCGACTCCCGCCCGTTTCGAGAGCTCGTTCTCGGGGATAAGGCCGACCGATAGGAGCAGTGTGTCGCAGGGGATGACGCTCTCGGTCCCCGCAATAGGCATCAGCTCGTCGTCGACCTTGGCAACGACGGCGCTTTCGACCCTGTCCCGGCCGCGAATCTCGACGACGGTCGAGCGCAGCTCGAGGGGGATGCCGAAATCCATCAGGCACTGGCGGACGTTGCGCTCGAGGCCGCTCGCCCAAGGCATGATCTCGAAGACGCCTTTCACCGCCACGCCCTCGAAAACCAAGCGGCGGGCCATGATCAGGCCGATGTCGCCCGAACCGAGGATGACGGCCGCGTTGCCGATGCGGAGATTCTGGAGGTTGACCAGGTTCTGGGCCGACCCGGCCGTAAAAACACCCGCCGGGCGCGTTCCCGGGATCTCGATCATGTCCCGCGTCCGCTCCCGACAGCCCATGGCCAGCACGACCGACTTGGCCTGGACGAGGCGGTAACCGGCGCGGGAGTTGACCCGAAGGACACGATCCACAGTCAGGTCGAGGACCATGGCCCCGGTCTCGACCTTGATATGTTCGCGGATGACGTCTTCAATGAGCCGCTCGGCATATTCGGGGCCGCTGATCGTTTCGTTGTAGAGGAAGAGCCCGAAGCCGTCGTGGACGCATTGGTTGAGGATGCCGCCGAGAGTCCGATCGCGCTCGACGAGGAGGACTTTCCCCGCCCCGGCCCTCCGGGCGCCCAGGGCCGCGGCCAATCCGGCCGGACCGCCGCCGATGACGGCGACATCGAAGGTTTCGATCGCGTCCATCTTCGCTCAGCCCTTGACCCGTCCGAAAAACAGGCATGAACCGCCACCCCGTTTGGTGATCCGGTCGGCCGGGACACCCTCGTCCTGGAGGATTTCGACGATGCGCGGCGTGCAGAAGCCGCCCTGGCAGCGGCCCATGCCGCAGCGGGTCCGGCGCTTGACGGCGTCCATCGTCCGGGCTCCGAACGGGTTCCGCAGGGCGGCGACGACCTCGGCTCGGGTGACATGCTCGCAGCGGCAGACCATTTCGCCCCAGTCGGCGTCGGCGGAAACCCGCCCGGCCCGCTCGTCGTCACCCAGGTGGTCGAAGCGGGTCCGGCGGGGCCGTTCCGGGTTGAACTCCGGCTTCGGCCGGAGGTCCGTTTTCGCACCGATCATCCCGGCCACGATTTCGGCGATGGCCGGCGCCGCGGTCAGGCCGGGCGACTCGATCCCAACGAGGTTTATCCAACCCGGACGGAGGGCGCTCTCCTCGACGATGAAATCGCCGAACCTGTCCTTGTCGCTCGCGTCGACAAGCTTGGGGCGTATCCCCGCGTAGCTGTGGATAAAAGAGACGCGGGCGAGCTCCGGCATGAGCCGGCCGGCCTCGGCCTTGAGCTGGGCCATGGCCTTCCGGGTCGAGGAGACGTCGCGCTTGTCGTCGACCGGCTCCGCGCTCGGTCCGAGGATGATGTTCCCCTCCAGGGTCGGAGTGATGTGGATGCCGAGGCCGGGGTCGTCGCGAGGCGGCACGGGATAGACAGGGAGGTTGAGCCGGAGCCCGCAGTCTTTGTCCGTGATGAGATATTCGCCCCGATACGGGAAGACCCGGTATTCGTCGATCCCGGCCAAGCGGGCCGCTTCGTCGGAAAAAAGGCCGGCGCTGTTGACGACCCAGCGGGCCGCGAACGTCCCTTTCGGCGTCGACAGGTGGAAGAGGCCGCCGCGGAAATCAACGGCCTCAACGGCCGCCTCGAGCAGGACCCGGCCGCCGTTCTGTCCGGCGCACTCGGCCAGCGCGATGGTGAATTCGTAGGGGGAGATGATGCCCGTGTGCGGCGAATAGAGCGCCCAGCGGCCGCGGGCCAGGGGCTCGAGACGCCGGATGGCGGCCTCGTCAACGATCTCGAGGTCGGGGACGCCGCTCTTATCGCCCTCGGCCTTGAGCTCCTCGAGGCGGCTCCTGTCCGCGTCGGCCAGGGCCACGACAAGCTTTCCGGTCTTGCGGTGGGGAACACCGAGCTCCCTGGCCATGCCGTAGATCATCCCCAGGCCGGCAACGTTGGTCCTGGCTTTGAGCGACCCGGCCGGGACGTTGAACCCGGCGTGGATGACGCCGCTGTTGCCCTTGCTGATACCCTCGGCCAGGTCCGCTTCCCTCTCGAGGAGGAGGAGCTTCAGGTCGTAGCGCGAGAGCTCCCGGAGGACGGCGCAGCCGACGACCCCGCCGCCAATGACGGCAACGTCGTAAACCGAGCTTTTCGTTTCGTCCATGACCGTCAGCCTGTCATCATACCAAATCGGGCCACCGCCTCAAAGGCCGCCGGTTCGCTCCTCCGGATTGACTTGCGCGCCGATCACGGATATAAGGGAAGGCCATGCTTGTCAAGATCATCGTCATCGGCGCCTACGCCGCGATGACGCTCGTCATCGGCTATATCGGCCTGAAGAAAACCCGGACGTTCAACGATTACTTCCTCGGCGGCCGCACCGTCGGACCGTGGATGTCGGCTTTCACCTACGCCGCGGCCTACTTTTCCGCCGTCCTGTTCATCGGCTTCGCCGGGAAAGTCGGCTGGGGGTTCGGCTTGTCGGGGCTGTGGATCGCGGCCGGGAATGCCCTCGTCGGGGTCCTGGCCGTCTGGGGACTCCTCGGGAACCGCATCCGGAAAATGTCCGTCGAGCTCCAGGTCACGACCATGCCGGAGTTTTTGGAAAAGCGCTACGGCAGCCGGTTCCTGAAGCTCATCGCCTCGTTGGCCGTTTTTTTATTCCTCGTCCCCTACTCGGCGGCCGTTTTCATCGGCTTGTCTTATCTCTTCAAGGCGAACTTCGGCCTGGCCTACGGCACGGCCCTCTTGTTCATGGGCCTGTTCACGGCGTTCTATCTCGTCCTCGGCGGCTACAAGTCCATGACCATGATCGACGTCGTCTTCGGGGTGATCATGTGCCTCGGCTCGGCCGTCCTTCTCGCGAGCACGCTCCAGAAGGCCGGCGGACCGGGGAATCTGACTTCGGGCCTGGCGGCCATCGACCCGCGGCTCACGGCCGCCGTCGGCCCGGCCGGCGCCTGGCCGCTTTTCGCCCTCGTCTTCCTGACGAGTGTCGCCCCCTTCGCCATGCCCCAGCTCGTCCAAAAGTTTTACGCCATCAAGGACGAGCGGGCCATCCGGCGGGGGATGATCGCCTCGACGGCCTTCGCGGCCCTGATCGCGGGGACAGCTTACTTCACGGGGGCCGCGGCCCGGCTTTTCCTCACGCCCGAGAGCGCGCCCGGGGCCTTCGCCGCCGGCAAGCCCGTTTTCGACGTCCTGATGCCGGAGTTCCTGGCCAAGGTCATCCCGCCGTCCCTTTCCATCGTCATGATGCTCCTCATCCTCTCCGCGTCGATGTCGACGCTCGCCGCCCTCGTCCTGATCTCGAGCTCCTCGGTCGTCAAGGACCTCTACGCCGGTTTCGTCAACCCCGACGTCCCTGACAGGACGCTGACCCGGATGATGCGGGTCACATCGGCCGTCTTCATCCTCCTCTCCGTCGTCCTGGCCTATCTCCGTCCGGCGACGATCGTCGCCATCCTGTCGGTCTCGTGGGGGGCGATCGGCTCGTTCTTCCTCGGGCCGTTCGTCTGGGGCCTCATCAGCAAAAAGGTGACGAAATTCGGTGCTTTGGCGTCGGCGATCCTCGGCCTCGGGACGTGTCTGGGCCTGGCCATCGCCGGGATGGCGCCGGCGGAGGCGGGAACGATCGGGATGATCGTTTCGCTCGCCGTCAACCCGCTGGCAAGTCTCGCCGGGTAACCGCCGTCAGTAGCGGAAGATCATTTCGAACTGCAGCCAGTTGTAGCTCGCGGCCCCCGGAAAGTAGAAACTGCCCGGTATGAAGTGTTCCCAGATCACGCGGCCCGTAAGGAACTTGCTGATCTTATAGTTCAAACGGCCCTTGAGGAGCGTACCGCGTCCAAGACCGGCACCGCCGGGAAACACTCCCGGCCGCGCTTCGAGGGCGCCCAGACGCTGGAACATCAGCAAGCCGTCGGACCGGCTGCCGAAGTCCAGGGAGAGGGAACCGTAAAGGGACGTCAGGTTGCTCCAATAAGATTGGCGGCTCTCCCGGGTGAGCGTGTAGATGTAGCTTTCGCTCCATTTCGGCCAGCGGCTGAAGATGGGGTCCCAGCCTTCGATCTTCTCCGTCCCGGGACGGTCGCCGCTGAGGAAGATGCCGCCGAAGACGACCGTCTTGACGAGGGGCAGAGCGCCCTCGATATCGTAGTCGAGATGGACGATCCCGCCGAAGGCCGAGCGGCCGGCGTCGCCGTAGGTGCCCGTTTGGACGGCTCCCTCCGCCGTGAGCATGAGGGGACGGAGGATCGGAACCTGGGCCCGGGCCCCGAAAGTGTCGGTTCTCCCCGCGACGGGCCAGAGCTCCGTTTCGTCGGTCGTCTTGCGGATGGCGTAGGCGTCGAGCTTCGTCTTCCCGAAGCTCCCGGAATAGTAAAGGGCCAGGCCCTTCTCCGGCTGTTCGGCCAGGGCCTGGGGCCGCGCGTTGATCACGGGAAGATATCGATCGGTCGTTTCCTGGGCATGCAGGAAAAAGGTCAGCTTATGGTTCTTGTGGATGTCGGCGTCGACGCGGAGGGCGTTGAAGTAATAGGAACGGGAGCCGTCGCCCGGGGTGCCGTCGGCGATGACAAAGCCCTCTCCGAGGTTGATGTCCTGACGCCCGGCCGTGATCGTGAACGGCAGGCGGCCGGGGATCGTCCACTTGACGGTGAGGTTGTCGAAGAAGAGCTCATGTCCGTTGAACGCCCGGTCCTTGGGGGCCAGGTACACGCGGAATTCGTTCGTGACCTTGCCTAGGATTTCGATATTTTTGGCCGCGAGCCAGCGTAGGCCGAGGGTCGTCCGGTTCCGGGTGTAGGCGAAGTTGTCGCCGGCCGCTTCGTCGAGGTTGACGGCGTTGTCCCAGGCCTCGAAACGGAAACGCTCGACGAAGATGAGTTTCAGGCGGGGCGCCGGTTTGTCTTCAGCCCTGGCGAAAGGAGAAACGACGGCCGCCGCGATGAGGCTCCAGATGATCGCTTTTCGCAACATAAGTCCGATCCTATCCAAGCTAATAGAAGGCATATTACCACAAGCCGAAGGATAGGGAAAAGGAGGCTGGTCAGTAGAGCCCGGTCGAGCCGAAGCCGCCCTCGCCGCGCGCAGTGCCATCGAGTGCTTCGCACTCGATGACCGAGACGGCGGCCACAGGCTGGACGAGCATCTGGGCGATCTTCATGCCCTTCCTGACCGCGAACGGAGCGGCGCCCAGGTTGATCATGACGACCTGGACCTCGCCCCGGTAGCCGGAGTCGACGACGCCGGCCAGGCGGTGGACGCCCTGGAGCGAAATGCCGCTCTTGTCCCAGACGAGCCCGACATGGCCGGCCGGGACGGCCACCTGGATGCCCGTCGGGACGGCGAAGACCTCACCCGGCCCGAGCTCGCGGTCGACGACGGAAAAAAGATCCAGCCCGGCGTCGCCGGGGTGACCGTAGACGGGGAGCTTGGCCTCGGGGTGGATGCGCTTGACTCGGAGTTCCATTGTGTCACCTTTCGAAAAGACAAAAGGCCCAGGCCCCTTTGGGGGCAGTACCGTGACCAATACTGCTAGTGGTCATGGTGCCTCGATCCGGACATCCTGGAAGTACGGCTTGGCCGCGGCGACGATCTCCGCGAGCTCGGCTCGGCCGAATGGCTTGATAGTGAGGAAGGCCGGGTCGATCGTCGTTTGGGGCACGAACTGCTGGATGAGGTAGTTCGCCGCCCCATCGAGCCACTCGCCGATCTTGACCACGTCCTCTTTCCCCACGAACCCCGGGACGACCGTCGTCCGGAAGGTGTGCCGGACGCCGGTCGTCCGGAGGATATCCGCGCTCCGGACGACCCGCTCGACGTCCACGTTCGAGCGGGTCACCTCGCGGTAGCGCTCGAGGGGGGCCTTGACGTCCATGGCCACCCAGTCGAGGAGCCCGGCGGCGAGAAGCCCCTCCAGGCGCTCCGGAAAGGAGCCGTTGGTGTCCAGCTTGACGAGAAGGCCCCGCTCCCGGACGACACGGATGATGTCCTCGATGTCCTCGTGGAGGAGGGGCTCCCCGCCCGTGAGGCAGACCGCCTCGAGCCAGCCTTTGCGGCCGTCGAGATAGGACAGGAAGATGTCGACGGGCATCGTCTGGATCGTCTCCGGCCTCAGCACGAGGTCCGCGTTGTGGCAGTAAGGGCAACGGAAGGTACAGCCGCCGAGGAAGACCGTCGAGGAAATATGGCCGGGGAAGTCCCGGCTCGAGAACTTCTCTATCCCTTTGATTTCGACCACCCGTCGAACTCCTCCGCCGAGTTGATCACGGCCCGGACGATGCCCTGGGTGTGGGCGACGAAGGTCGGGAGGATGATCGCGCCCTTGTCGTCCCTCTTGATGACGTTGATGAACTCGCGGATCTTGGCCTTGCCCGGGCGCTCGGTCAGGTTGTACTCGGCGTACGGAGTCTCGGTTTCGGCGAGCCTCTTCTTCAGCGCCTCGCACTTGCCGCAGTTGGGATAGGTAAAAAGCAGGTAATCCATGACGTTTCCGCCTCTCGTGAAATATGCCGGGACTCAGGCGATCTTGTTGTAGGGCGTCCGGTCCTTGAACTCCTGCTGTTTGCCGTCGTTCCAGGTCCGGACCGGCCTCATGTAGCCGACGATGCGGCTGTAAACCTCGGTCTCATCGCCGCACTCCGGGCACTGGGAGTGCCGGCCGCGGATGTAGCCGTGGTTCATACAGACGCTGAACGTCGGGGTGATGGAGAAGTACGGCAGCTTGGTCTGGGCGATCCTCTGGACGAGCTTCTTGCAGGTTTCACCATCGATGGCCTCGGGCAGGAAGGCGTGGAAGATCGTCCCGCCGGTGTAGAGCGGCTGGATCTCCCCCTGGTGCTGGATGGCTTCGAAGATGTCCCGGGTGGCATCGACGTTGAGCTGGGTGGAGTTGGTGAGATAGGGGTACTTCTCCGTGCCCGACGTGTGGATCCGGGGGTATTTCTGCCTGTCGAGCCGGGCCAGGCGGTAGGCCGTGGATTCCGCCGGCGTCGCCTCGAGGTTATAGAGGTTGCCCGTTTCCTCCTGGAACTCACGCAGGACGCCGCGCATGACGTTGAGCGTCTCGACGGCGAAATCGCGGCCTTCGGGCGTGCCGATGCCCTTCTTCAGGAAGTTCACGCAGGCCTCGTGCATACCGCAGATGCCGATCGTCGAGAAGTGGTTGTCGAAGTGGCCGAGATAGACCTTGGTGTAGGGCATCATGCCTTTAGCCAGCATACTGTTGACGATCTCGCGCTTGGTTTCGAGCGTCTCCTTGGCGATGGTCATGAGCTCCCTGAGCCGGGCGAAGAAGTCGTCCTTGGACGTCGCCTCGAAGGCGACCCGGTTGAGGTTGACCGTGACGACGCCGACGGACCCCGTCGAATCCCCCGGACCCCAGATGCTCCCCGGCCGGCGCATGAGCTCGCGCTGGTCGAGGTTGAGCCGGCAGCACATGGCCCGGATGTCGCCCGGATTCATGTTCGTCCCGATGTAGTTCTGGAAGTAAGGGATGCCGTACTTGGCCGTGGCGTCGAAGAGGAGCTTGGCCTTGGGGGAATCCCAGTCGAACTCGCGGCTGAGGTTGTAGGTCGGGATGGGGAAGGTGAAGACCCGTCCCTTGAGGTCGCCCTCGATCATGATCTCGAGGAAGGCCCGGTTGATCCAGTCGACCTCCTTCTGGTAGTCGCCGTAGCAGGTGTCGAGCTCCTCGCCGCCGACGACGGCACGCTTATTTTTCATGTCCTCGGGGATCGTCCAGTCGAAGGTCAGGTTGGAGAAGGGGGTCTGCCAGCCCCAGCGGCAGGGGACGTTGAGGCCGAAGATGAGCTTCTGCATGTCCTGCTTGACGTCTTCATAGCTGAGACGGTCGTGGCGAACGAAGGGCGCGAGGAAGGTGTCGACGCTCGAGAAGGCCTGTGCGCCGGCGAACTCGGCCTGCATCGTCCCGATGTAGTTGACCATGTGGAGGGTCAGGGTGTCGAGGTGCTTGGCCGGGTTGGAGTGGACCTGGTTGGGGACGTGGCCGAAGCCCTTGCGGATGAGGGTCTCGAGCGACCAGCCGGCGCAGTAGCCGACGATGGGGTAGCTCAGGTCGTGGATGTGGAAGTCGCCTTCCTCGTGGGCCTTCTTGGCCCGCTCGGAGTAGATCTGGTTGAGGGCGAAATTCGACAGGACCTCGCCGGAAACGCGGGCGTTGAGGCCGGCGAAGCTCATGACACCTTCGTTCGAGTTCTCCCGGATCTTCCAGTCGGCGTTGCTCAGGTAGTCCTTGACCAACCGCTCGAGGTTGAGCCCGATCTTCTTGGCCTCGCGGATGCCCTTGTGCTTCTCCCGGTAGAGGATGTAGGTCTTGGCGACCTCGTGGTAGCCCTGCTTCATGAGGACCATCTCGACGATGTCCTGGATCTGCTCGACGGAGGGGACGGTGTAACCGGCGAACTTCTCCTCGATCATGAAGCAGACGATGTCGCAGGCGGTCTTGGCGATCGCCCGGTCCTTGATGCCCTGGGTCTGCATCGCCTTGAAGATGGCGTTGGTGATCTTCTCCTGGTCGAAATCCGCGACGGTGCCGTCTCTCTTCTTGATCCTGCCGACCGTGCTGACCATGAGCCGCCTCCTTCTTCTTTGCCCTGCTCACACGCCTGGGATTTTCGCACACTACGTGCTAAAATCAACCCTTCCAAAAACCATGGCGAAAATAAACAGCCTTTCGGCCTTATCCCATATGTTGTGTAGCTATTGCAAGGAAAATACCAAATATTGTATTTCCCGAGCAGACTCTACACCCTTGAAAACGGCTTTGTCAAGCCCTTTTGAGGGAATTTTATAAGTTATTGAAGCGGCAATGCATATTATCGAAATTCGGACGCGGGCCAAGGAAGAATTCGTCGATTTGACGACCGAGCTGGACCGAATCGTAACGGCGTCGGGGATCGCAAACGGCGTATGCAGGGAATTTTCTTCTGCGAGTTCGACGGGCCGCGGGCGCGGAAAGTTTGGATTCAAATCGTCGGCTCAGTGTGAGCCCGCTAGTCGGATTCCGAGTTGGGGAATCTCGAAGGCGCGCGTGAAAATTAGCGGAGACGGCGTAATTCGAGATGAATCCGCCGTCGAGCGGTGATGATGGCCGCCCCCCGGCCCCCTCCGCTACGGGGGTTTGCGGGCGGCCTCATCGCCGCCCATAGCCCGTCAGATTAGATCTAGGATTTACTGCCGTAAGGCGGAGAAAGAGCCTCGATTAGAAATTCAGGCCGAGTTTTTTGAGCTCCGCGGCGAGGTCGGTCGTCGGCATATAGTGAATGCCGGAGAATCCCACGGCGACGGCGCCGTCGACGTTCTCCTCCATGTCGTCGATGAAGACGCACTCCTGCGGAGAAGTGCCCGCCAGGCGCGCCGCGGCGAGGTAGATGGCCGGGTCCGGCTTGAGAAGCTTGAGCTCGTAAGACAGGACGTAGCGGTCGAAGAACAGGATCGCGGGAAACCGGCGCCGGACGAAGCCGAAGCGCTCCGGGTCGGTGTTCGAAAGGAGCAGGGTCCTGTAGCCGGCCGCCTTGACCCGGGCGAGGACATCGATCGCGACATCGTTCAGCGAGAAGATGTCGTTGTAGATCTCATAAAAGAGTCCGTAAGGGATGTTCGCGCCGACGATCTCCATGACCCATTCATGGAATCCGCGCGGCGTCACGGCCCCGCCGTCGAAGCGGCGGATGAGCTCGAGGTCGTCGTGGATGGCCGCCTTCACTTCCTCGAACGGTTTCCCCGCCAAATCGGCCAGCTTGCGGAGAAAGATGTTATTGTCGAACCAGAGGACGACGCGCCCCAGGTCGGAAACGACGGTGCGGATCATGGGGAGACCGCTTTCTGCGGGACCTCCAGCCCTTGGCCTTCCCGGCGGTCGGCCCGCTTGAGGAGAAGTGCGAAGATAAGGCCGAGGAGGCCGAGGCTGGCGAACATGACCTGGCTCGCGACATAATTCCCCGTCCTGTCCCGCAGGAGGCCGTTGAGCAGCGGGAAGAGCCCCAGGCCGATATTCTGGATGGCCGTCATCAGCCCGAAGGCTGTCCCGACCCGGTTCGACTTGACAATGAGCGGAACGGACGGCCACAGGGCCGCCGGGACGAGGACGAAGGCGAAGCCGAGGAGGATCATCGGGTAGACCGGGAAGATGTTCGTCAGGCCCATGGCTAAATGGCAAGGGATCAGGAGAAGCGAGCCGGCGATCATGAACGTCGCCCTCTTTCCCACTCGATCCACAAGCCGACCGGCGAACGGAGCGAGGAGCATCGAGGCGAAGATGATGATGCTGGTGATGCCGCCGGCGGTGCTGAAGATGTGGCGGAAGTTGTTGAAGACCTGGGCCAGGAAGCTGCCCGAAGCCGGCGCCGTCAGGGCAATGCTCCACTTGGTGGCGAAGAAGTCCGTCGACAGGCTCTGGAAAGGGAAGATGGCCGCGTAGAACGTGAAGCAGAGCGCCGTGACGTACCAGAAGGTCGGCTTGAACTCCTTGATGTCTTTGAAGACGATCTTGTCGCCGGCGCTCTCCTCGCGGAGGTTGAGGGCTTTCTCGCCCCGCTTGTCCATGACGAAGTAGCAAAGGTTGCCGATGAGGGACAAGGTGCAGGCGCCGACTGCGGCCAGCAGGGCGTTTCGGAAACTGCCGAAATACTTCGTGATGAGCTCGCCATTATTGAAGGCGAAGAGCGATCCCAGGCGACTCACGGTCAGGGCCACGCCGAAGGAAAGCGCCAGCTCTTTCTTCTTGAACCAGCGGGCCAGCATGGCGCTCTGGGCGACGACGAGGGGTTCGGCGCCGGCCCCGAAGATGAACCGGCCGAGGAACATCAAGGGAATGGTTTTGGCCTGCCAGACGACCGCGGCGCCGATGAAGACGAGGATAGAGAAGATGATGCTCGCCTTCCGAGTCCCAAGTCTGTCGATGAGCATCCCCGCAAAAAGCAGCACCAGGATGGCGGCGATGCTGTACATCGTGTTCATCGTGCCGACGGTCGCGCGGGACGCCTTGAGCTCGCCGATGAGCGACGGCGCGATGGCCCCGATGATGTCGTAGGCAAAGTAGCTTCCGAAAGTCAGAGAGGAAATGAATAAAAGGTTCGTGAACCGGTAGATCGGCTTGGTCGGGTGGAAGAAGCCGACCGGCGCTGCAGTATCGGCGTTTGTCATGAAAAGATCCTCCAATCTCCTGGTGATCCGATCATTCGAGGCTCTATCTTCCGGAATCCGGGGAAAATAATCAAGCCTCTTTATCCGATACCCGGGGTCCTGATATAATCCTCCCTAAAGGAAGAGATGGATCCCATGGACGATGATGGCCGCCGTTTCAAGTTTTTCAACCCGGAGCGTCTGGCTCCGGAGCTCGACCGGAACCTCCACGGCCTCGAACGCGACAAGATCATCCGCCGGATCTGGGACCGGGACGCGACGGTCTGGAAGACAGAGGACAGGGAAATCTCGAACCGGCTGGGCTGGCTCTCATCTCCCCGATCGGCCGAAGACGAGATCCCCGCGCTGGAAGCTTTCACGGCCTCGCTCCGCGGCGAAGGACTGACCCGGGCCGTCGTCCTGGGCATGGGCGGCTCGAGCCTCGCCCCAGAGGTCTTCGCCCGCGCTTTCGGGACGGGGGACGGCGCGCTCGATCTCGAGGTCCTGGATACGACCGAGCCGGGAACCGTGGCTGCGGCGGCCGAACGTCTCGACCCCGGAAGAACCCTGTTCGTCGTCTCTTCGAAGTCGGGGACGACCGCGGAACTCGTCGCCCTCTTCTCCTTTTTCTACGACCGGGCCCGCCGCGAACTCGGCGACGCCCGCGCCGGCGGCCGGTTCGTCGCCGTCACCGACCCGGGGACCCCGCTCGAGGCCCTGGCCGAATCGCTCCACTTCCGCGGGACGTTTCCCGGCCGGCCGGATATCGGCGGGCGGTTCTCCGCCCTCTCGGTGTTCGGCCTGTTGCCTGCGGCCCTCAAGGGAATCGACCTGAGGCGCCTGCTTCTCTCGAGCCGGACCGTCGCCGACGCGTGCCGCGTCGAAACGCCGGACGAAAATCCGGGGGCCCGGCTCGGGGCGATCCTGGGGGCCGCCGCGGCGAGGGGCATCGACAAGCTGACGTTCATCGTCCCCCCGCCGCTCAGGCCGCTCGCCGGCTGGCTCGAGCAACTCATCGCCGAAAGCACGGGAAAAGAGGGCAAAGGCATCGTGCCCGTCATCGAGGACGTCCCGGGATCCCCCGCAAGCTACGGAAAGGACCGCCTTTTCGTCGAACTTCCCGACGCCGGAGCCCCGGAGCGCGGCGGGGGCGTCCGCGCGCTCATCGACGCCGGGGCGCCGCTTGTCCGGTTGACGCTCGAGGACCCTTATTCTCTGGCCGGGTATTTTTTCCTATGGGAATTCGCCACGGCCGTCGCCGCTCATTTCCTGAAGATCAATCCCTTCGACCAGCCGGACGTCGAATCGACGAAAAAGAAAACGAGAGACATCCTGGCCGGTTCTGGACGGGCGGGAGGGGCCGATCCGGCGGGCCATTCCCGTGACGCCGAAGTCCTGACGGTAGCCGGACCGGGCCGGTCGAAAAGCGCCGGAGAGACGTTGGTCCGCTTTTTGGACGCTTCCCGCGAGGGGGATTATATCGCCGTGCTGGCTTTTCTCCCGCCGGCAGAGGCGGTCGAAAAGCTCCTGGCCGTCCTTGCGAACGGCCTCCGTCTGAAGCACGGCCTGCCCGTCACGCTCGGTTTTGGGCCCCGCTACCTCCACTCGACCGGACAGCTCCACAAGGGGGACGGAAATAAGGGCCTCTTCCTGATGCTGGCCGAGGCCGACATGCCGGAAGTCGCCATCCCCGCCGTTCCGGGCATCGCCCGGCCCGCCGCGACATTCGCCGACCTTTTCGCGGCTCAAGGGCGGGGAGACGGGATGGCCCTCGCGGACAAGGGCCGTCGCGTCCTGAGGATCGAGATCGAAGGCCCGGTCGAGGCGGGGCTCAGGGAATTGACGTCCTTGTTGGGCTGAAAAAAAAGGACGGCTCCGAAGAGCCGTCCCTGGTTTATCGCTTTAAGAAAACTCAGAAAAGGCCGGCGCCGATGACGTCGGCGTGGAAGATCTCCTTGGTCTTCGGACGGATCTTTTTGTCGACGCTGTCCTTGACGTTCACGTAGAACCAGAACTTGTCGAAGAGCTTCAGTTTGTTCAGGTAATAGTTGGAGTATGTGGTGACGGAGTCGACGATGATCTTGGCCGTTTCCTTACCCTTGTCGTCGGAGAGGACGATATAGGTCACGTCGCCCTTCTGGAGCTTCCCGTAAACCTTGCCTTGCGCCTTGCCCTCCCACTCCTCGGGCTTGGCGACGCCGGTGATGGCCAGGGCCGGGACGGCTTCTCGGGACTTGAATTCGACGAAATCCTCCGGCTGGAACTCCTGGCTTCGCGTGTAGACGTTCGAGCCGGCGCCCGACGCGTCCTTGAGTTCGACGCTGTCGGCCAGGAAAACCGGGGGATGGTCGGCGAGCAGGTTGCCCTTGATCTTGACGGTCTTGCCCACGAGCGTTGCCGCGTCGAAGCCGGGCAGGACGATGTCGAATCCCTGGGCCGTCGAAAGGTACATGTACCGGCCCAAGGCCGCCCGGACCGTTCCGTCGAACTCGTTGACCGCCTTCTGGACCTCGGCGGCCTGTTCTTTGGCCGCTTTCTTCTGACAGGCCACGGCGCCGCCCAGGGCGACGAGCACGGCCAGGCTCAAGAGGAAAATACCGGTTTTTTTCGCTGAACTCATCGGAAGCACCTCCATGTGTCGAACGATCGCCCATCCCCGCAGGCCGGATAGGCGGTCTTATCGCGCCGGGAAATCTATTCCCGAACGAGGATAAGTTTATACCACCGCGGCCTACAAAAGTAAAGAAAAAAATGGGGGTCCGGATTCGCTCAGCCCTTCCTCTTAACGCCGCTTAACGCCGCCGGTCTTGGACGAAGAGCTCGAGGACCGGGAGGAAGAGGAGCTCGATCGGCCTGACGAAGAAGAGCGGCCTGAGGAAGACCCGCCCGACCTGGCCACGTTCGAGGAGCGTCCGGAAGAGGAACCGCTCGACCTGGGCGCGCTATATGAACGGCCGGAGGACGAGCCGCTCGAGCGGGAGGGGGCGGAATAGGAGCTCCGGGGCTGAGAATAGGACGGCGAGCGCGAGGCGCCGCGGGACGGGGAAGAGTAGGTGCTCCTCGAGGGCGACGCCGAAGAGGAACGGACGGAGCTGGGGCGGGAGTAGGAGGGGGAGCTCGTCCGGGCGGAGGAAGAGCGAGAAGTCGAGTACGACGGGCTGCTCTGACGCGGGGCCCGGGTCTCCCTCGAGACCGACGACCTCGATGAATAGGAGGGAGTCGTGACCCGGGCCGAGGACGTCCCGGAAGACCGGCTCGGCGAGCCGGCGTAGGTCCGCGAGTCCGAAGAGTACGTCCGGTTCGCGGTGGAGGGATAGCCGGAGGACGACCTGGCGGAATCAGGCCGGATCGTCCTCCCCGACGTCGACGTCCGCGAGCTCATGGCCGAGGATTCAGACCGCGCGCTCGAGGGGTAGTTCTTGATGGTCTCCCCTTTCTTGATGACGGCGCCCTTGGATTCGTTTTCGTTCTTCTTGGCTTTCTGTTGGTCCTGCTTGGATTCGGACTTGGGAGAGGCCGAAACCTGCCTTTGTGAAGGGACGACCCGGGAGGGATTTTCCTTGGCCTCGGACCCGCTCCGGCGGACCGGCGAGGCGACGCCGGCCCGGCGGTTCTCGGAAGCGCCACTCTCATTCCGGGTCCCGGATGTTCTCTGGCTCGGATAGGACCGGATGGCCCGGCTGCCCGTTTCGGGATCTCGGATGACCGGCCGAGAAACGGCGTTCCGGTTCGGGTCGGACACGGACGCGCCGCGGTCTCTCGTCCGGGCGCCTTGCGAAACCGCGCCCTGCCGCAGACGCGAGGAGGACAAGGAATTGGCGGGCGGCAGGGATTTCACCGCGCTGCGGCTGCCGGGCCGGACCGCCAGCGCCCGCCTGGCCTCGATGGCTTGGGGCCGTCCATTGTCGACGGACGGACGGATCGAAGGTTGTTCGCCCCTGAGGGCCACCCGGCCGATACGGTCGCGTTCGCCGACCCCGATCTGGCGCCGGGCGATGTCGTGGGACTGGAGTTGGTCGCGGCGGATGACGGACAGGGCCCGGTTGTGGGCGGAGAAATCGCGGCCGTAATCCCTATCGTAGAAGTGGTTGCCGACGATGATGCCGGGCCGGTTGTACCAACTGAGGGGGCACCAGCCGATGTAGTTGTTGTCCGACCACCAATGCACCCAGGCCGGCCCCCACTGATTCTGGGGGATCCAGTACCAGCCGAGGCCGAAGCACCAATGCCAGCGCCCGTAATGGTAGACGGACCAGCCCCAGGACTCCGAGGACACCCAGTTCCAGCCGATGACGGGATACCAGACCCATCTGCCGTTAAGATAGGGCCGCCAATCGGCGTCGGAGACGCTCGGGACCCAGACGTTGCCGTAGGGCCGTTCATAGACCCATTGGCCGTTCTGGTCGAGCTCTTCTTCATATTCTGCGAGGTCGGAGGGGAGGTTCTGCCGTTCGCTTCTCTGGGAGAGCTGGGCGTCCCGGGAACCGCTCCAGTCGTCGAAGCTGTCGTCACGGGAATCATAGGACATCGGGTCACCGGAGAGACGGCCGTTGGAGGCCGTCAGGGTCTCCTTCTCCCGGACCAGGACCGAGCCGTCCTCGCCGGCCGTCTCCAGGCTGCCCTCGCGGACGAAGACCTCGGTTTCCCGGTCCAGTCTCACGTCAAATCTGTAGAGCCCTTCTTCGAGAACGTAGAACGATGCGTCGGGGGTATGGACTTCGATGCCCTTGTCAGTGGCGAGATAGCTCACCCTGAGGTAGGCGCTTCCTTCGGTGATATGGATCTTGATGCGCTCGTCCCCTTCCTGGGGAAGGACCGCGAATTCCACCTTGGTGTTGTCGTCGAGGCGGAGATAGTTCCGGCGGCCGAAGTGGACCTCGGCTTGGCCGGCTTCGGTCCCCATCTTGTCGCCCTGGACGAGGGCGAGGTTCACTTCGCCCTTTTCATAGCCCAAGTCGGATGTCCTCTGGACAAAGACCGCGCCGTTGACATAGCTCAGGCGGGCATAACTATAGGGGTAGAATCCTTCGTCCTGGGCCATGAGGCCCAATGGGATCGAAACGATGAAAGCGATGGCGAGTATTGAGAGTTTTCTCATCGTCTTTCTCCTTCCAACCCTAATCTTAAGCAACTATCGTGCCAGCCGGCTTCTCCCAGGGAGGAAAGGCCGTGCGTCCTATGAAAAGGACAGGAGGAACAAAGGAGAAGAAGAAAGGGGACATATACCTCCGGTACATGTCCCCATTTCTTTAGAGGACTCCGTTCCCTGCCGGACAGTCCCCCGGGGGCAGCCCCTCTGGGATTACCAACGCCGCCAGAAAAGGGGGCGATGGCGCCATGGCCGATGACCGCCCCAGGGCCGCATGCCGAAGCCAGACCCCATGAACCTACCCATGCCCGGGCCGCGGAAGCCCATGCGGCCGAATCCCATCCGGCCGCGGCCGGCCATCCCCGGCCGTTCCAGGAGCCTGCCCCGGAAAGCCCTCATTTTCTCGAGTTGCTCGGGGGTGAAGATCTTCTCCGCCTCGCCCCTGTGTTTGAAAGCTGCTTTGGCCCTTTCGGCCCGGAGCTGGGCGGTCTTGTCGATGAGGCCGTCGATCTTCGCCTCGTTGGCCTGAGGGTCCTTGGCCAGCTCGCGCATCTCGCCGCGCATCTTCTGCATCTCATCGCGGAACGCCCGGCTCTCGTCCCTTCGGGCCTTCCGGAATTCCTCGAGCGCCTTCTCCTGCTCGGAGGTGAGTCCCAGGGACTCGCGGGGCCCTATCTTCACGGGCGGTTTCTTGCCGGCCGGCGGGGGCGCCTGGGTCTCCTGGGCCGTGACGAATGCCGGGATGAGGACCGCGGCCAGGAAAACGGCCGCCGTCACGCGGATGGCGATGCGGAATATCGTCTTGATCATGGTCCGCCTCCTTGGGTCATTACAAACTGTTAGACGACGGCCGACCGGGAAACTTTGCGGCGGGGGCTTTCCCTCTTTATTCTCCTCGGTGACGCAGGCGGTCCAGGGTGACGGCGATAATGATGATCGCCCCGATGATGATCTCCTGGATGTAGTTCGGCCAGCCCATCATCGTGCAGCCGTTGCGCAGGAAGGACATGATCATGACCCCGACCATGGTGCCCAGGATGCTTCCTTCTCCCCCGTTCAGGCTCCCGCCGCCGATGACGACGGCGGCGATGATGTCGAGCTCGAGCCCCACGGCCACGGTGGGGTCGCCGACCGTGAGCCGGGAGAACTCCATGACCCCGCTCAGGCCGCAGAAAAGGCCGGCGACGGAGTAGACCAGGATCTTGACCCGGCTCGTCCGGATGCCGCAGAGCCGGGCGGCGGATTCGTTCGAGCCGATGGCGAAGACGTGCCGGCCGAAAACCGTGTACCTGAGGACGACGGCCATGGCCACGGCTAAGAGGATGACGATCCAAACGCCCGGGGCCAGGAGGAGCCAGGACGGCCGGGGACTCCTGGCCATGAGCTCGTTGGCCCAGGTCATGGGCGCGTCGATCTTCTGGTTCCCAGCGATCCACTTGGCCGCCCCCCGGGCGATGCCCATCATGCCCAAGGTGACGATGAACGGGATGAGCCGGAGCCGCGTGACCAGGGCCCCGTTGGCCAGGCCGACCAGGCCGCCCGTGAGGACGCCGAGGAGGACGGCGACGAGGGGAGCGGCGCCGGCGTTAATGGCGTAAGCCGTGATGACGCTCGATAGAGCGATATTGGAGGCCGCGGAAAGGTCGATGCCGCCGCTGACGATGATGAAGGTCATGCCGAGGGCGCCCAGGGCCACGATCACGGATTGGGTGGCGACGCTCTTGAAGTTGGCGAACCTCAGGAAGCGGCCCTGGACCTCGGGGATCAGGGCGAAGAGGGCGATGACGAGGGCGAGCCCGATGAACGGGCCGAGGACGTTGAGGGCCTTTTGGAGTCCGGCTGGACGTTGACGGCTCATTCCGCGATCCTTTGACTCATCGGATGATCCGGGTTTTCCCGGCCGACGGTGGCCACGGCCATCAAGCCCGGCGCGTCCC
Organism: Candidatus Aminicenantia bacterium; assembly: GCA_041479905.1. GTDB lineage: Bacteria > Acidobacteriota > Aminicenantia > Aminicenantales > Saccharicenantaceae > RBG-16-66-30. The sequence continues at coordinate 26,306 of JBGOYY010000008.1, read as the reverse complement.
ACTCCGAGGTGGGCCGCGATTCCACCAGGCCGCCCCGGTGGAAGACGGCGATCCTGTCGCATATTCCGAGGAGCTCGGGGAGGTAGGAGCTGACGAACAGGACGGCCTTCCCCTCCCGGGCGAGCTCGCCGATCCATTCGTAGATCTGGGCCTTGCTGACGACGTCGATGCCGCGCGTCGGCTCGTCGAGGAGGAGGATCGCGGCCTTCTGGTGGAGGAGCCTGGCCAGGGCGACCTTTTGCTGGTTCCCTCCCGACAGGTCGCCGACCTTCTGGGTGGGACCCTTGGCCTTGATCTTCATTTTTCCGATCCACTCGCCCACGGCCCGGCGCTGGCGCCCGGGCCGAAGAAAGCCGTGGCGGCGATAAGGGGCGAAATCGCTCATCGTCATGTTGTCGGCCACGGACCGGCCGAGGGCCAACCCCTCCCCTTGCCTGTCCTCGCTGAGCAGGCCGAGGCCGCGGCTGATGCTGGCCCAGGGTTTCGCGCCGGCCATCTCGAAGCCCGAGACGACGACCGAGCCGCCTTCGGCCTCGTCGAGCCCGAACAGGGTCCTCAGCATCTCCGTCCTTCCGGAGCCGATGAGCCCAGCGATGCCCAAGATCTCCCCCCTCGACAGGGTCAGGCTGACGGGCGATGTCATCCTCGCCCCCTTGAGCCCGTCGAGGGACAGGATGACCTCCCCGACAGCGTGTTCGACATTGGGGAAAAACCGGGTGAACTTCTGCCCGACCATGAGCTGAATGAGGTCTTCGAGAAGGGTCCCCTCCATCCTCCCCGAGCCGACACCGCGGCCGTCCCGGAGGACCGTGTAGGAGTCGGCCACCCTCTGGACCTCCTCGAGGAAGTGGCTGATGTAGATGACGCTGACCCCCTGACCCTTGAGCTTGCCGATGATCTCGAAGAGCCGCTGGCTGTCCTCCTGGGAGAGGGCGCTCGTCGGTTCGTCCATGACAACGATGCGGGCGCGGTTGAGCAGGGCCCGGGCGATCTCCACGACCTGCTTGGCTCCCACGCTCAGCTTCCTTACCGGGACGTCGGGCGAGATCTCGGGGTGGCGGACGAGCTCCAGCGCCTCCCGGACCCGCCGCTTCATGACCTTCCGGTCGAGCCAGCCCGCCGCATGGACCTCGCGGCCGAGCATGATATTCTCCTCGACGGTGAGGTGAGGGGCCAAGGTGAGCTCCTGGTAGATCATGGAGATCCCTCCCCGGAGTCCGTCGGCGGGGCCGGCCGGGGCGTAGGGCCGGCCGTCGATCTCCATCCGCCCGGCGTCGGGCGGGATGGCGCCGCTGAGGATCTTCATCATCGTGCTCTTGCCGGCGCCGTTCTCCCCGATCAGCGCATGGACTTCGCCCCGGCCGAGTTCGAAGGTCACGCCGTCGAGGGCCCGTGTCGCGCCGAAGCTTTTGCTCACCCCGGCCATGCGGAGGACGGGGGGCGCGGCGGGTTCCCGGCTCATCAGTCGATGATCTTGGCAAGGTCGGGCGAAAGGAGCGACTTGATGGCCGGGTCGTCCATGTTGTCCGCCGTGGCCAGGACCACGCCGGTGTCGATGACCTTCTCGACGGTCTCGCCCCGGAGATGGGCGACCATGGTCTTGACCCCAAGATAGCCCATTTTGCGCGGGTTCTGGACGACGAGGCCCTGGATGTGGCCGTCCCGGAGGCCCTGGACGAGCTTGGGGGAGCTGTCGAAGCCTACGAAAACGACCTTGCCCGCAAGACGGGATTCCTGGAGGGCCCGGAGCGTGCCGAACGTGCTCGATTCGTTGGGCGCGAACACGCCCTCGACGTCGGGGAAACGGCTGATCAGGTTCTCGGCGAGCTGGTACGCGGTTTCTGTCGTCGCCCCCGCGTACTGGTCCTGGACGAGCAGGACGAGGTCCGGGAATTCCTTCTTGACGGTATCATAGAACCCGGTCTCGCGCTGGACGGTGCTGGCCGAGCCTTCCTGGTAACGGATGAGGAAGATCCGGCCCCTGCCGCCGAGCAGCTGGCCGAGCCGGCGGGCGGCCAGGACGCCGCCCTTGTAATTGTCCGTGGCGACGTAGCTCGTGAAGTCGCTTCCCTGGAGGCTGGAGTCGATGATGACGACCGGGATCTTCTCCCTGACGGCGTCCTGAACGGGCCGCACGAGCGCCCGGTCGTCGAGCGGCGCCAGGACGATGCCGTCGACGCCGCGGCTGATGAAATCCTCGACCACGGTGATCTGCTGGGCCCGGTCGTCCTCCTTCTGCGGCCCCTTCCAGATGATCTCGACGCCGAGCTCCCGGGCCGCCTCGATGGCGCCGGCGTGGATGCTCTTCCAGAATTCGTGGGTCGTGCCCTTGGGGATGACGGCGATCTGGAGGGTTCGGCCCTCCCGGGGGCCGGCGGCATCGGAGGACTTTTTGACGCAGGCCGACGAGGCCAGCGCAAGGCACAGACATCCGGCCAGGGTTTTTAAGGCAAGGGATTTCATGTCCTCAGGAGACGCGGAAGAAAATAGAGAGGAACCACCTTCGGGGATGGCCGCCAAGGTGGTTCCCCGCCCTCGCCGGGAATCGGGGTCCCCGGCGTTTTCGTCCGGAAGAAAGGGACCTTACTTCTTCTTCAGGATGGGCATCCCGGTCTTCATCGTCTCCTGGGCGACGTAGGCCGCAGGGATCGCATCAAGAGCGCCGGGCCGAATGTCGCGCGCGAAGAAGTAGATCGTCTGCTTACGGCCGCCCTTTAGCAGGACGTCCTTGGAGTGCAGAAAGTAGCTGACCCCTCTCGAATTCTTGAATTCATACGCCATGTCTATTACCTCCGAATAAAATTACTGGCACGCGTTTGGATCTCGGGATATCGATCTTGTTCAATTAATATAAAAAAAACCGCCCCATGTCAAGGCCGGACTCGGGGAAACCGCCCGCGCCGGCGTCACTGGATGAAGTCGACCGTGGGCGGCAGGTCCGCCGGGACGATCGTCCCATAGGCGTCCTCGTAGCGCTTGATGTTCGCCTGCAGGGCTTCGAGGAAGCGCTTGGCGTGGGCGGGGCTGACGATGATCCGCGCCACGAGCTTGCCGAAAGGCCCGTCGGGGAAAAGGAAGGCGAAGTCGAAAAGGAACTCCTCCCGCGAATGCCGGATAGCGGCAAGGCTGGCGTACTGGCCGAGCGCGACCGCCTCGTCGACCTTGATCTCGACCTTCTTCGGATCCGTTTTCTGCTCCATGGTCCCTCCCGAGTTCGGATATCCCTCCCATTGTGGGGCGAAACGGCTTGAAAATCAATAGGATGGGACCCGTATAAAAATAAATGCCGAAAAACGAAAATAAAGCTTTACAACGCCCCGCGGCGTGCTATGATGATAATGGCTTTCGTGAGCGGGCTGGCGAAAGCCCCCACCTTTTTGGTTCCCATCATCAACCCCCCTTTTGCTGACAACAGCCCGCACTTAAAACCGAGGGGGCCGGGCCCCCGGCGTAGCCGGCGCGGCCGTTCATTCAGTGTAAAAGAGGATCGTCCGGACGACGGCCGCCTCGCAAACCTTGCAGAAGGGTTTGGTCCCCTTGGTGAACATCAGGCAGTCGAGCTGGGGACGGTAAAGGCCTTGGGCCGCGTACCCGGCGCCTTCGAACGCGCCGACCTTGCCCCAATACTTGCTCGCCCGGAGGAAGGCGTCGACCTTGTCCGCGTGCTCGCGCGACAGGCGCTCGGACTCCTCCTCGACGCGGGCGACCTCGGCTACAGCGGCCCCTTCTCTCTTGAGCTTGGCGATCTTCGCGTTGATCTCTCCCCGGATCTTCTGGTAGGCGTTGTCCATCGCGTCGAAGTCCGCCTTTTCCCAGCGCGTCGGGATCTCGACCCCGGGACTCGTCAGGTTCTTCCACTTCAGCCGGCCGGGTTCGAGGAGGGCGGTGATGTTCGGCTCGGCCGGTTCGACGCCGCGGGGATAGAACTCGTTGTAGGCGACCTCGGAGGTGTAGTACTCGTCGGCCAGGCCGGCGAAGGAATGACCGAATTCGTGGAGGAAGAGATATTCGTACCACTGGTTGTCGGTCGTGAACGTGCAGTAAAGGTTGTAGATCCCTCCGCCGCCGTACCTCTTGTGGTTGACCATGATATAGAGGGCGTCGTAGGGGACGTGGGCGGCGATGTCCCGCAGGCTCTTGTTGTCCTCGGTCAGGAGGTAGCGCTCCGAGCCGAGTGAGTCGAAGGTCGCGCCGAGGGCCGTCGCCTTGAACGAACCGTAGGTCGGTTCGTCGCAACCGCTCTCGGGCGAGGGCTTGAACACCCCATAAAGGTTGAACTTGTCCCGGTGGGATTTATACGGCTCGAAATTGAATAAGACGGCGGCGAAGCGGTCGAGGTCGGCCTTGAGTTTCCCCTCTTCGTCCGCCGTGTAGCCCTCGGCGACGATGGCCACGTCGACCTTGCGGCGGGGCTCGCCGGACTTGACGACCTCAAAAACCTTGACCCCGGGGACGGGTCTTTCCCGGATGACCGTCGTGGCCGCCGGGTCGACGACCTGGCTGAACAGGGCCTGAGAGGCGTTCTGCCTGTCTTTCGCTTCGACCGTGAAGCGGACCGGCTTCCGCGGATACGGCAGGAGAGCGGACTCGTGGTAGGTCCGACGGACGCCCTGGAGGGCCGGGTCCGAAGTCTTGTACTCCCCGAAATAGCTGTCGAACCCCTTGCTGAAGATGAGCGTGCCGCTCGCGGCGTCATAGACCTTGACCAGGTATCGGCCGAGGTTGAACGGGTCGACGAGATGGGTCCGGCTGCCCGCCCAGACACCCTGGTCGAAGACCTGGTCCAGGGCGATCGTTTCCTCGGCCGAGTTGCCGGCGTGGTAATAATCGATGCGCATGGTCTTGTCGACGAACCAGTCGTCGAAGGCCGGCCCCTTCTGGGCCCGAGCGCAACCGGCGGTGAGCGCGGCCAGGGCGATGATCGTCAAAAAGCGTTTCATGTGTTCCCTCCCTCAGGACGGCCGGAGGATCCTTCCGGCAGTCTCCTTGATGATCTTGAAAGCGGCGGCGGCCGTGATGCCCAAAGGATCGCGCGTCGGGTTCAGTTCGACGATGTCCAGTCCCACGATCTTGCCCTTGAGCTCCTGGATGACCTGGATGGCCTGACGGGTCGCGAGGCCCCCGGGTTCGTGATGGGAGACGCCCGGGGCGAAGGCCGGGTCGAGGGCGTCCATGTCGAAGGAGATGTAGACGGGGTTGGCGAACCGGAGATGGAGTGGGCCAACGATCTCCTTCATCTCGATCATCCGGACGCCGTGCTTGAGGGCCTTGGCCCGATGGGCGGCCGTGACGGCCCGGACACCCACCTGGACGACACCGGCGGCCAACCCGTCCTCGAGGATCCGGGCGAAGGGGCAGGCGTGGGACAGGCGGTCGCCGTAGAGGTCGTCGTAAAGGTCCGGGTGGGCGTCGAAATGGAGGATGTCGAGGGGCTTGTGGACCCGGGCGAAAGCCCTGAGGATGGGATAGGTGATGGAATGGTCGCCCCCGAGAACGATAGGGACGGCGCCTTTCTCGAGGATGCGGGCCACGGCCTTCTCGGTCAGGGCGAAGGTCTTGTCCGGGTCGCCGGACGTGTCGACGTCGCCGAGGTCGACCAGGACCGTCTCCTCTTCGAGATTGACCCCGAGCTCCGTGGTGCCGCAGTAGCACTTGCCCGTGGAGACGGCCCGGACCGCGGCCGGGCCTCCGGCGGCCCCCCGGAGATAGCTCGATTTTTCGTCGAACGGCACGCCCAGGATGGCCATTCGGTATTCGGGATTCTCGGAAAGCGGCTTGACGGCTCCGCCGAAATCGGACATTGTCGACCTCCTCGGGAAAAGCTCTTTTGATTATACCCGAAGTGGCGGCGTTCCCCAAGAAACCGGGCGGAAACGGGCTCACGGGTGGGGGAACGGGGAAAAGGGGGCAAAAAAAAACGAGGGAGAGAGATCCTCCTCCCTCTCCCTTTTCCAAAACCTTGGCACCGCCTCTTTCGAGGCCGTCGCGACCTATCGGCTGCGACTGGGACCAGAATCTCATTCGCCCCCCGGGGGGTCAATCGCCGCGGGCGGTGATTCCGGCAGTGAGAAAACGGCCCTTTTCTCCTCGCCGGAGACTAGCCCCCTCGCCTTCCATTGAGGACGGAACACGGTTGACTTTGGCCCGGGTATCGCTAGAATAACAAGCGATGGCCAACGCGATCCGGATCGACAACCTCCAGAAGAAATTCCGGCTCGGCTTCATCCCCAAAACGCGGCAGATCCTCAAAGGCATCACCTTCTCGGTCAGCGAGGGCGAGATCTTCGGCTACCTGGGGCCGAACGGCGCCGGGAAGACGACGACCATCAAGTGCCTGCTCGACCTCATCCACCCCGACGCCGGGACGATCGAGATCTTCGGCCGGTCTCACCTCTCCCCCCGCTCCCGCCAGACGCTCGGGTTCCTTCCGGAAAACCCCTACTTCTACGACTATCTCACGGCCGCGGAGTTCCTCGCCTTCACCGCGGACCTGTTCGGCCTCGACCGCATGGAGAAGGAGGAGCGCATCGCCCGGCTCCTCAAACTGGTCGGCCTCGAGCGGGCCGCGGGTCTTCCGCTCCGGAAATTCTCCCGGGGCATGCTCCAGCGGGCCGGGCTGGCCCAAGCCCTCGTTAACGATCCCAAGCTCGTTATCCTCGACGAGCCCCTCGGCGGCATGGACCCCATCGGCCGCAAGGAGATCCGGGACATCATCGTTCGCTTCAAGGGCGAGGGCAAGACCGTCTTTTTCACATCGCACATCCTCCAGGACATCGAGATGATCTGCGACCGGGTGGCCATCATCGTCGGCGGCCGCATCGTCAAGGAGGGCGTCCTGCGGGACCTCGTCTCGGAGCGAATCCTATTCACCGAGGTGACGGTCTCCGGGCTCTTTCCGGAGGCCTTCCGGGGCCTCGGCGAGAGCATTTCCGCCCGGGGCGACAGGGTCCTCCTCAAGGTTTACGATGAATCCAAGGTCGACGAGGTCCTCAACCTCGTCCACGACCAGAAAGGCCGGCTCGTCTCCCTCAGCCCGAGGACCGAGACGCTCGAGGACATCTTTATCGAAACGGTGACGCGGACATGAAGATCGGAGCCATCGCCGGGATCACGTTCAAGGAGGCCAAGCGCGACCGCATCCTCTACCTCCTCTTTTTCTTCGCGGCGCTCGGCATCGGCGGCGCCCGGGTCCTGGCCATCCTGACGGTCGGCGACCGGGTCAAGATCATCAAGGACGTCGGGCTCGCCTCGATCTCCCTCTTCGGCGTCCTCATGGCCATCCTCATCGGGACCGGGCTCGTCTACAAGGAGATCGACAAGAAGACGATCTTCACCCTGCTCTCCAAGCCCCTCCACAGGGCCGAGTTCATCCTGGGCAAGTTCCTCGGCCTCGTCCTGACGCTCTTCGTCATGACCCTGTTCATGTCCCTGATCTTCCTGGCCATCGTCTACGCCCACACCCTCAAGGTCGAAGGGACGCTCCTTGTCGCCGTCGGCTACATCTTCCTGGAGCTCGTCCTCATCACCGCCGTGGCCATTCTCTTTTCCACGTTCTCGACGCCCATCCTGAGCTCGCTCTTCGCCTTCGCCTTCTATCTCATCGGGCATCTTTCCTGGGGCCTGGAGATCATCCTCAAGAAGATGACGCCCGGCGCCGGGAGGACCCTGGTCCGGGCCCTGTACGCCGTCCTTCCGGACCTCGAGAATTTCAACTTCAGAACGGAGGTCGTCCACGGGCTGCCCATCCCGCCGGGGATCTACTTCTCCTCGGCCCTCTACGGCGTCTGCTACACGGCCTTCATTCTGGGCCTGGCCGTCCTCGTCTTCAGGCGCCGGGATTTCATCTGACCGGGAGGGCCGGCCGCGGTATCAGACATGGCCAAGACATTGTCCCCGAAAAAGGGCACGGCGACGACGCTCCTTCTCATCGCTTTCCTCATGGCGGCGGCGGCCGCTTTCACGGCGCTCAAGGTCAGGACCGACAAGGTCGCCCGGGAAACGCTCCCCGGGTCGTCCATCATCTATATCCCGTCCGGGAAATTCCTGAAGTACGCGACGTTCGGCTACCGGGCCCTGGCCGCCGACGCGATCTACCTCTGGGCCATCCAGTACTACAGCACGCCGACGATCGACGACCGCTTCGACCACCTCGACCACATCTTCGCCATCATCAACGAGCTCGACCCGCGCTACCAGGACCCCTACGAGGTCGGCGCCCTGATCGCCGTCCAGGAGGCCCGCAACCCTGCGGCCGCGTTTGCCATCCTCGACCGGGGCGCCGCGAACAACCCGGACCAATGGGTCTACCCGTTCGACGCCGGCCACGTGGCCATGATGACCCTCAAGGACTTCCCCCTGGCCGAAAAGTATTTCGAGCAGTGCATGAAGATCCCCGGCGCCCCGGAATTCGTCGAGAGGCTCCGGGCCAATGCCATCTTCAAGAAGGGCGACCTCCGGACGTCCTGGGAGACCTGGCTCGACATCTACAAGAAGGCCCCGGATGAACGGACGAAAAAGATCGCCTCGAACTACCTCTACAACGTCAAGGCGGCGATCGACTCGGCCGCACTCGAGGACGCCGCGGCGAAGTACCGCGAGCGCTTCGGGCGCCCCCCTGCCGACCTCGAAACGCTTCTCCGGACGGGATTCCTCCGGGAGGTCCCGAAGGACATGGACGGGGAGGACTACCTCTACGACCCGGCGACGGGAAAGGTTAAAACGGTGATCAGCCCATGGAGACGATGACGGTCATTTTTATCGCGGTCGCCGGGCTCGTCCTCGGCAGCTTTTTCAACGTCGTCATCTACCGCCTGCCGCGAGAGAAGAGCCTGATGCGGCCGCCCTCGTCGTGCCCCGAGTGCGGCGCCCGGATCAAGCCCTACGACAACATCCCCGTCCTCTCCTACATCATCCTTGGGGGGAAATGCCGGAAATGCGGACAGAAGATCTCAGCCGTCTACCCGGCGGTCGAGGCCCTGACGGCGCTCGGGTTCGTGCTCGTCTTTTTCAACTCCGGCCGCGCGCTGGGGCTCGAGTTTTTCGCCGGTTGTGCATTCACGAGCGTCCTCGTTGTCCTCGGGTTCATCGACTATCATCATCAGATCCTGCCCGACGCGGTCACCCTGCCCGGGCTCGTCCTCGCCTTCGCCTATTCGTTTTTCAGGGACGACCTGACCTTCCGCGGCGCTCTCGTCGGGGCGGTCGCCGGAGCCGGATTCCTGCTCCTCGTCTACGGGGCGTACTTCCTCATCCGTAAAAAAGAGGGGCTGGGTATGGGCGACGTGACCATGCTGCTCATGATCGGGGCCTACCTCGGCCTGATGAGGACGCTCCTGACCCTCATCCTGGCCTCGTTCGTCGGAGCCCTGGTCGGCGTCTACTTCATCCTCCGCCGCGGCAAGGATTTCCAGTTCGCCCTGCCCTTCGGGACGTTCCTCGCGCCCGCGGCCTTCGTGGCCATGCTCTGGGGCGAAAGGATCGTCCGGGCCTACTTGAGCCTCCATCGGCGCTAGGACCCGGAGGCCCGGACCCGCCCGCGGCGTGTTGGGCCCTTCTTCAAGCGGATGGAAAAAACGGCTTCCGTCGTTCCGGTGACCTTGAATTTTTCGGCAACGGGAAGCCCCGGTGCCCAGACGATCTCGCCGCGGGAAAGAAACACGGGCAGGCGGTCGCGGCCCGCGACGGGCACGCCCTTGGCCCTGAGGATCTCCTTGAGCTTCTTCCGGCCCGGGGCGCCGAGCGGGCGGTAGAGGTCGCCCGGCCTCCGGTTCCTGACGGCGAGCGGGAACTCGAGCCCGGCCGCGTCGAGGTCGACGCCGGTCCGGTCGTCGTTCTTGAATGACGAACGCCCCGCGTCCGCTTCCCGGCGTGTTCCGCGGAAGGCCATTCCCGCCGCGGCGACGACGACCTCGCCCCGTCCGTCCCAGAGGATCTCGTAGGCCTTCGACGGCGTCCTGTCCTTTCTCAGCCCGACCCGGCCCCCTTCCCGGCGCAGGACGAGCCCTTTCCGGAGCGGCAGGTCCTTTCCCTCGCCGAGCGAGAGAAGCGATCCCACGTCTTCGTAAGAGATATCGCGCAGGTCGCCCTGGAGCTCCCGGAGGTATTCCCGGGCGACCCGGCGGGCCAGGGCGGGCAGAAGGAGGGGCAGGGTCTTCAGGTCCAGGGAGGCGTCCCGGCCTTTCCGGACGATGAACTCGTCGGCGAGCTCGCGGACGAAAGCCCCGAGGAGCTCGTCCTCTTCACGGGCGATCGCGGCCAGCCGGGCCAGGTGGGCGACGATCCGGGGCTCGTAACGGCGCCCGAGTTCGGGCAGGAGCTCGGCCCGGATACGGTTGCGGAGGAAGCGGCGGTCGAGGTTCGACGGGTCCTGACGGTAAGGGATGCCTTCGGCCGCGAGCCAGGCGCGCAGGTCCGGACCGGCGATCCCGAGGAGCGGTCGGACGATGGGACAGGGCTTGCCGGCCACGACGGCGGCGATCCCGGCGAGGCCGGAAAGGCCCGTCCCGCGCATCAGGCGCATGAGGACGGTCTCGGCCTGGTCGGTCATCGTGTGACCCGTCGCGATCTTCGTCGCTCCGACCCGGACCGCGGCCCGCCGCAGAAAATCGTAGCGGAGGTCGCGCCCGGCTTCTTCGAGGTTGAGCTTTTTCTTCGCCGCGTGGGACCTGACGTCCGCTCCTTCCGAAACGAGCGGAAGGACAGAGCGCCGGGCGAAGTCGCGGACGAAACTCTCGTCCTCGTCGGCCCCGTCTCTCAGCCGGTGGTTGAAGTGGGCCAGGTGGACTTCGAGGGGCATCTCCTCGCGGAGCTTCAGGAGAAGGGCGACGAGGGCGACCGAATCCGGCCCGCCGGAACAAGCGGTCAGCACCCGGTCGCCGGCGACGATCGTTCCCTGTTTCCGGACGGACGCCAAGAGGGGCGGTAGGAGCCGCGCCGCGGGCCGACGCTGAGCCATGGCCGTGCCTCTTTCACCAGGGCGAAGTCAAGGAAAAATGGCGGCGGAGGGATTTGAACCCCCGACACTGCGGATATGAGCCGCATGCTCTAACCAACTGAGCTACGCCGCCAGGGTGCAAGAAATTCTAGCGGAATCCCCCCCTCAAGTCAACGCAGGCGGCGACGGCGATCCCAATTAGATGATCAGGAATAGTAACGCAAGGGCAGTGCCCCGAGGAGGCCGAAGGAAAAGGGGCTGAGGGTATCGTCGGAAGAAGCATAAGGCGGTGATTTAGCCGACCCGGGACGGATACGCGGACTCCTCCCACCGAATCCGTCCCGGGAAGGCGTAAAAAATCACCGCAGCGGACGGAGACGATGCCTGAGGCCCCACCGAGGCCGATGGATCGGCACGTCCCTGACATTCGAAACCGTATGAACAGGAAAACGCCGTTATTGGTAGATGGCGGCTTCGGTCTCTTTCTTGAAGGAGAAGCGGCCGTCGCGGAAGAGCTTGATGCAGGCGTCGACGACGCGGGTGTCGTAACAGATGCCCCGGCCCTTGCGGGCCTCCTCCAGCCCCTTCTCGAGTCCGAGGGCCGGCCGGTAGGGGCGGAGGGCGCAGATGGCTTCGACGACGTCGGCCACGGCCAGGATCCGGGCCTCGGGCAGGATGGCGTCGCCGACGAGTCCTTCGGGATAGCCCGAGCCGTCCAGCCGCTCGTGGTGCTGGAGAATGATGTGGGCCACGGGCCAGGGAAAGGCGATGTCCTTGACGATCTCGTAGCCGACCCGGGGGTGGTCCTTGATGAGCTTGAATTCCGACTTAGTCAGACGGCCGAGCTTGGTCATGATCTCGGTCGGCACCGCGATCTTGCCGATGTCGTGGATGATCCCGGCGAGCCGGAGCCCCTCGATCTTTTCCCAGGGCAGGTTCATTTCCTGGGCGATGGCCACGGCCAGGCTGGAGACCCGGTGCTGGTGTCCGGCCATGTAGGGGTCGCGTATTTCGAGGGTCAGGGACAAGGCCTTGAATACTCCCTCGAGGGCCCTTTCCTGCCGGTCGAGGCTGCTTTGGAGGTAATCCTCCGAGCGGCGGGTCTCCAGGACTTTTCCGTGAAGCTCGTCGTTCGCCCGGGAAAGCGCCTCGGTCCTCTTGTCGACCAGACGGTCGAGCTCGATCCTGGCCAGCCGCAGCTCCTTCTCCACGCGGAGTCTCTCGCCGACATCCTTGTCCATTTGGACGGCTCGTTTCGCGGCCTCGTCCTCGAGGGAGCGATTGCGGAGTTCGAGCTCGCGGAAAGTTTTCTCCAGCCCGTCGACCATGGCGTTGAAGGTTCTGGCCAAGAGCCCGGCCTCGTCCCGGCCGTAGACCCGGGCCCTCTGCTTGAGGTCGCCGTTGGCCAGCCTCTCCGCGGTCCTCGTCATCTGAACGAGGGGCCGGGTGATCATGCCGCCGATGAGGAAAACGAAAAGTCCTCCCAGGGCTAGAACGGCGAGCCCCGCGACGAGCATGATGCCGCGCTTCTCGCTCAGGACCATGAACAGGGCCAGGTAGCCCGCCATCAGAAGACCGAAGAGAAGGAAGAATTTGGTCCGGATCCTGCGCGGCCCGAAGTTCGCCAGCAGGCCGGAGCCTCCGCCCGGATTCGGGGAAGGATCCGAGGGGTTGATAATTTCCTTGAGATTAGGGCTCATCGATACGTCCTGACTTGCTCGTTTTTTTCCCTTTCAGAATAGCGGAAACAGGGCGGCGGGCAATACTCTTTGGGGGTGATTTCGTGGGGTGTTGTTCCACCCCTAAAGGGGGGGAGGGGTGAGAGAAGGCCCCGCCGCCGTCACCAGCGCTTGGCTTTCTGGGGCTCCATGCGGCGGAGGTCGAGACCGCGTTCGACGGCACCGATCCTGTAGAGGCAGATCTCGCGCAGCGAAGAAGGATGGTGGAGGACCTCGGAGAGCGATTGGCCTCCGACGGCCCAGACGCCTCCTCCCCTGACGACCGCAACCTTGTAATCGTGGAGGAAGCGGACGAGCTCGTCCGTCCGGACTTTCGGCGGCAGCACGGGGATGACGAGATAGAGAAACGTCCCCTCGGCATCCACGGGGATGATGCGGTCGGCCGGCGCGGCTTCGCCGGGATAGACGAAGTGGGCCGAGGCCTCGGCTTCCGGGACGTGGCAGTGCATGATCGTCTGGAAGTCGCTCGTCGCGTAGATCGCCTTATGGAGCGCCGTCTCGGGGTCGTCGGCCGGCCCGGCGGAGAGCGCGACCCTGAGCAGAGGCCCGCCGATGTCCCGCGGCATGGAGGCCTTTGGCGCGTAGAGCATGGAGTCCACGCCGCGGACCGACATCGAACCGGTGTGAAAAGGCGAGAGGCGGGACTCGAAGATCCTGTGACCCGCTTTGACGAATTCCTTGAGGATCTCCTCCTCCTCCCGGAAATCCGACCGGTCGTCACCCTCGATTTCATAAGGGGGAGGCGCGCCGGCGAAAGAGCTCCCGGGGTCGGCCGTGACCGCGCGGCGCACGGCGCCGACATCGATGCGGAGCCTCTCCATCGCCCGGACGACCGCCCCGGCGTTGTTGCCGACGCAGAGCCGGAAGAAGGCCTCCCGGAGGTTCCTGCCCTTGGCCATGGCGCCGTGCCCGAAGATGATGGTCAGAGGATGGCCGGCCAGTCGCTCGGGGATGACCCTGGCCAGCTCCGGCGAGCCGCTCGGTACGGCGAACCAGTCGACCGGGACGGCGCTCCCGAGATGGTGGAAGGCGAGCGGGTCGACGGGCACGAAATCCGGCGGCCGGGCCGGCTTGGGCTCGTCGTCGAGCGTCGCCAGGACGAGGTCCTTGACGTGGGCGTGCATCGAGGCCCGGACGCCGGGCAGCCTGAGGATCCGGGCATGGATGTCGGTCTCGGAGGACGCCTTGTAATACCCGTAGTCCGTCTCCGTGGCCGAAAGGAAGCAGATCTGGCTCGGCTCGAGGTCGCCCTTCTGGGAACCGGTGGCCGTGATGACGATCTCGTCCTCCCCCCGCTCGTTCGTCCGGCGGACGGCCATGTTCCCGCTGTGACTGTCCTGGACATCATAGGCGAGGGAGGCCCGCCCCAAAGCTTGGAACTCGCCGAGGAGCTCCCCGGTCGCTTGCCACTTTTGGGCGCTCATCTCTTGCTCTCCTCGACCCGGAGGGACCGGACGAGGCCGGGCGTCGGCCGGCCGGCCGCATCCCAGCCCCGGACACGGTAGTAGTCCTGCTTCATTCGCTCCTGGTCTTCCCGCGAGACGCGCCGCTCCTTCCCCTCGACGACGATGGGAACGTCGGCGAACCGGGCGGGGAGAACATCGTCTTCCGCCGTCACGCCGGCCTCGATGTTGAATCGCCGCTCGAGCGTCGCCACGCGGTTCTCGATTTCCTCCAGCCGGGAGACCGAGAAGTCGCGGCCGGTGATGCCGCCGACCATCCGGGCCCAGGGGTCGGAGGAGAAGGCGTAACCCGTGAAGCGGCAGACGCCGAGGCTGTCTTGGAGAATGCCGACGTTCTGCATGTTCCGGATGGCGATCGGCGACTGGAGGAGGCTGAAGCGGGGGATCTCCCTGGCCCCGCCGAAGAAAGCCAGGGAAACGGCGTAGCCGCCGCGGAGATGGCAAGCCCCGGAAGGCGAGGTCATGTAGCCGAGGGCCTGGGTGTAGGAAGCCCTCGGGTCGTAGGCCGGGATCTCGAGTTTCTTGACGGTCATGGCGTATTCCGGGTGCCCGCGGCCGGCGGCCAGCCGGTAGGAACCCTCGGCCAGGGCCGCGCCGAGGCCTTCGCGGCGGGCCGTCATCACGGCCAAGGATTCGAGCGCCTCCCCGCTTCCGAAGGCGAGGCCGACCCCGCCCATTTCGTCCCGGCCGATGAGGCCGCGTTCGGCGAGTTCCATGGCGCAGGCGACCGTCCCGCCGTAGCTCATCGTGTCCAGGCCGAGTTCGTTGGCGCGATAATTGGCCCGGGTGATGGCCCCGATGTCGTAGATGCCGCAGAGCGGTCCCATGAGGACCATCGTTTCATATTCCGGGCCCTCGCCGCGCTCCTCACGCCCGTCCCGACCGGCGACGCGGGTGTGACGCTGACAGCCGATCGGGCAGAGATAACAGGAGCCCGCTTTTTCGAGCAGGGTCTTGGCCAGCGTCTCTCCCGAGATCCGCTCAACGTCCTCGTCCCGGTGGAGGCAGTCCTGGAAATTCTTATGAGGGAGCATGGCGATGAGGTTGATCAGCTCGACGAGGCCCGCCGTGCCCAGGTCGCGGAGCAGGCGCTTGGTGACCGGCGCTTGCTTCATCAAGTAGAGGGCTTGGTCGAGGCCGGACCGGTATTTCTCCCTGTCGGCGACGGAGATCTTTTCCTTGCCTCGGACGCGGACGGCCTTGAGTTTCTTGCTGCCCCAGACGGCGCCCGGGCCGCAGCGGCCGTAGACGCGGTTGCGGTCGTTGGCGACAGCGGCGAAGCGGACGAGGTTTTCCCCCGCCGGCCCGATGCACAGGACCCGGGCCGGGTTTCCCGGCTCGGAAACCGCGGCCAGGACGTCGTTGGTCTCGTGGGTCGTTTTGCCCCAGACGTGGTCCGCCGGCAGGATCTCGGCCTTGCCGGGGGAGATGTCGATCATCACCGGCGTCGCGGCCGCGCCTTTGACGACGAGGACGTCGAAACCCGCGGCCTTGAAGGCGGCGCCCCAGGTCCCGCCGGAGTTCGAGGTCCCCAAGACGCCGGTGAGCGGGGACTTGAAGACCATATGGCCGCGGCCAGCCGTCGGGGCGTTGGAACCGACGAGCGGAGACGAGGCGATGACGAACGCGTTGTCGGGGCCGAGCGGGTCGCAGGCCGGGTCGATCATATCGTAGAGGACGCGCGTCGCCATCCCCCTGCCGCCCAGGTAATCGAGGGCCAGGCCGGGGTCGAGCGGCAGGGTCCGCACCTCTCCCCGGCTGAGGTCGGCGACGAGGACCCGTCCATGGTATCCGGAGATCGGGAATTCAGGCATGTTCAGCCATTAAGATATCAAAACGCCGTATCGCCCGCAAGGAACGGACGTTCGGGACGCCGCCCGTTCTGGCGGTGATGGGGGCCATGCATCTCCCCCGGCCCCCCCGGGAACCAGTCCCGGCGGTCGGCCAGGGAATCCTCAATATTACGAGTCTTCTGAGACCTGATATCTAAGACTCGATCTAGATATTTCCCAGAAGTGCGGCTCCGGGCCGCTCCGCCGTACTTCTGCCGGTCGCTTCTCAGAATCCGCTCCCTGCCGCCCCTCCACTACGGGGGCTATGCACGGTCCCCATCACGGCCCGGGCAGCGTCGCGCGGCAGAAGGGGTGGCACGCCACACAATTCCCCCCTGTTGTCCCGAAAAATATCAACGATTTGCGGGTCAATGCCGCAGGAATCAGCGTTTAGGCCGCCGGACCTATTGGCTTAGGCTGGGCCAATTGAAAAAAAGCGGCCATTACGTTATAGTTCAGGCAACGCTTGAAGCGTCAGATTCCTGAGTAGAAAAGGGATACCGGGAATGCCAGAAGGCGAGTGGAAATCACCTCCGAAGATCGCTGAAAAGCACCCTCAGATTGCGGAATCCGGGTTCAAAGCCCTTTTCGCCAAACTGAGAAAGCGTCACATCATCGAGACCCTGGCCGCTTTCATCGGCGGCGGCTGGCTGCTCATAGAAGTTGTCGAGCGGCTCCTTGTCAGCCATTATCATTTTCCGGAAGAAACCATAGACATTACGGTCGTTACCCTCATCGGCGCCCTCCTCTGCACCCTAATCTGGCGCTGGTTCCGGAGCACAGAGAAGCGGCCGGGGAACGTCAAGGTTGAAGTCCTTATCGTTCCGTTGATTATCCTGGTCGCCCTTGCCATAGATCTGAACCTCATCCTCCAGATGGCCGGCATCCCGGGGAAGGAACTATTGATAGGGATTATAGTTTTTCTTCTGGGGATCGCTTGGGTCATCTTCAAGTTATCTCAGTGGGTGGCAGTAGGGCCTGAAACAGGAAAAAAGGAAGTCGAGGTATTACCGCCAGCCAGGGCAAGAGCCGAAAAATCCATTGTCGTGCTTCCCTTCGTCAATATCAGCCCGGAAGAAGGCCAGGACTATTTCTGCGACGGCCTGAGCGAAGAGATCATCAACGCCTTGAGCCATATCCGGGAGCTGAGGGTTGTGGCCCGGACTTCAGCCTTTGCTTTCAAAGGCAAAGAGATCGACATCCGCGAGGTCGGAGAAAAACTGAATGTGGACGCAGTTCTGGAAGGAAGTGTGCGAAAAGCTGGAGACAGGCTGAGGATCACGGCCCAGCTCATCAACGTGGCCGACGGTTACCACCTCTGGTCCGAGCGGTTCGACCGCGAGATGAAAGACGTTTTTAACATTCAAGACGAAGTGACGCTGGAGATCGTGGACAAGCTGAAGATCGAGTTGCTGGGAAAAGAGAGGGAGCTGGTCCTCAAGCGCTACACGGATAACTTAGAGGCCCATAACCTTCTGTTGAAAAGTTGGTATTTTTGGGCCAAAAGGACAAAAGAAGGGGTGAAAAGAAGTCTGGAATGCGTCCATCAAGCTCTTGAGATTGACCCCGCATACGCGCTGGCTCATGCCCAGCTTGCCTCGACCTACATCAGCGCGGGTTGGCTCGGCTTTACCCGGCCGCATGAAGCCTTCCCAAAAGCCAAGGCTGCAGCCCGGAAAGCCCTTGAATTAGACGGCTCACTTCCTCAAGCCCATGCTGCCTTAGCCTGGATTTCCCTTTTATATGACTGGGATTGGACGGCTGCCGAAAAAGGATTCAAAAAAGCTCTTTCTCTCAATCCGGGATTGGACTATGCCCATTATGGATACGCCATCTTTTTGGCGTGCATGGATCGCCTCGAGGAAGCCATTCTTGCCCAAAAAATAGCTCTGGATCTCGACCCTTTATCTCTCGGGATGAATGCTGAATTAGGCGGCTGTTTCCGTTTTGCGCGCAGGTATGATGAAGCTCAAGAACAGCTCAATAAAACCATTGAGATGGACCCGAACTTTGGCCTGGCCCATTACTACATGGGGGTTTTGTACAACAATAAGAGGATGTATAAGGAAGCCATACCGGAAATTCAACAATCGATCGAGCTCACAGGCGGCCTATCCTGGGCATTCGGACAGCTGGGATACGCTTATGCCATGTTGGGTCAAAAAGATGAAGCAGAAAAGATCCTTCATGCCCTGGAAGAGCGCTCGAAAGAAGAATATATCCGATCGACAACTTTGTGGATATTACATTCAGCGCTTGGAGACATCGATAAATCATTTGAATGTTTGGAGAAAGCGACAGAAGAGCGTGATCCCTCATTGCCCCTCATGAATGTTTTGCCCGAATATGACATCGTCCGCTCAGACCCTCGATTCAAAGCCTTCCTCAAGAAAATGAATCTCGATAAATAAGAAATTCTGCCGAGAAATCAGGCCGAGTTACACTCCCGACGAAAGTCGAGGTAAACCTGAACCATAATGGGTCGTAGGTTCCGCGCTCAAACTTGAAAAAATCGTTGCCTGGGTCCTTAAGGACCTCATTCAGGATCACGCGGAGGAACCAGTGGGCCTCGAGGGAGAGGGTATACTCGTTCTTCTGCCCGGTCTGGGGGTTGATGAGTAGGCCGTGGAAGTGGAGGCTCTGCTCGGTTATGAGGGCTTGGGTGGTGGGCTTAGCGAGCGTGGCTTTCTTTTTCATTCTCTCCCCTACTATACGCTCTGAAGGGCCGAGCTGGGCTGACGGATTTGTAAGGCCGATCCAATCTGGAGTAGAGACCTTAGGAAATCCCCCAGGCTGGCACGCCTCGTGCATCCATCAATAACCAAGGCCGAGGGGATCGGCAGGGAGCGGACTTTTGGGAGCGACCGATAGAAGCGCAGCGGAGTGACTCGGAGCTGCGCCTCTAGGAAATATCCGAATCGAGTTTTGGGTTTTGCTTCGCCCTCTGACGAGACCCCTCGGCCCCTCGTGGCATCGCGGACAAAGGGAATATCAAATGAGCGAATTAGGGACGATGACGCCGAGGCGATGCCCGGAGGAGGCGGTTGAGGGCTGAGCCGGCACGGATGGGAAAGAGGGACTGTCCCTCTTTCCCAGAGTAAATCCCGGGTACCAAGCAGCCAGGCTCTCCGGCCGGGACGCGGCCGACGGAGTGGCACGCACCGAGCATCCGTTGATAACCAAGGCCGAGGGAATCATCTGAGCGAACATAAGCGGTGATTGAATCAGTCAGCGTGATGGAGCTGGGGACATGCTCGCCTCCGCGGACGCTGCCCGGGCAGTGATGGGGGTCATGCCTAGCCCCCGTAGCGGAGGGGGTCCCATCAGCTTGCTGATGGGGGAACCGCCGGGACTGGTTCCCAGGGGGCCGGGGGATAGGCATGACCCCCATCTCTGCCAAAACGGGCGGCGGCCTGCGGCCCGGGAATGGCGTTTAAAATCACCGCAGCGAGCGAAAATGATCCCCGAGGCCCCTCCGCGGCCGACGGAGTGTCGCGCCCCGAGCCTAGAGCAAGCGATGATGATCCCTGAGGCCGAACTAGCCGCCGCCGAGCATGGGGAAGACAGCGATCGTGTCGCCCGGTGAGAGCTCGGTGTCCAGCCCGCGGAGGGATTCGACATGGACGCCGTTGACCATGACGACGAGGTGGGGCTTGAGACTGCCGCCTTCGAAGACCTCGCGCCGGCGTTCACTCGTGTCGCAGAGGAGGGACAGGGCGTCGCGGACGGTGGCGCCCTCGCCGACGACGACGTCGCGCTCGCGGCTTCCGAAAAGGTCCCGGAAGTAGGCGAAGAACTTAGCTTTGACCGTCATCGACCTTGACCGTTCCGAAGAGGCTTCCGTCCATGAGTTTCTGGACATTGGGGTCCCGGACATCGAAGATGAGAGGGACGCCGGGCGCGATAGCGGCGACAAAACCCTCGAGGATCTCCTCCCTAACGACGAGGAGACAGCTCATTCCGGGGCGCAACAGGGCCTCCCGGAGGGCCGGCCAGAGCCCGCCGCCCAGGAGCTCGAGGGGTCCGACCTCGTCGACAATGAGGAGCTCGCGGGGATCGGCCTCGCGGATGATCGACCGGGCCCGCTCGAGGGTCGAGGGCACGAAAAAGAACGGGCCGATCCGCTCCGCGTCGGCCCCCCCCTCCCGCCGGAGGTAGGGATGTCGGTGGCCGGTTTTGAGTTCGAGGAGATCATAGCCCGTCGCGCCGCTTGCGCCGGTCACGGCGACGCTTAGGAATCCGCTTGGGGCGAGCCCGCGGGTCGCCCAGCGCGCTAGCGATCTTTCGAGGAAGGTCGTCTTGCCCCCGTGGACGGGTCCCATAAGGACGAGGATCATACGTCCCTATCGGATGCTGACGCTCGCTTCACCCGTCTGCAGGACGATGGCCTGCCCCATCGGGCTCCCGGCCGTCGCGCTGGTGAAGCCCAGGGACGTCTCGCCCGGATTCACGGACGTGAAGACGAGGACGGCCAGGACCGCCCGGCCCTTGAAGCCGCGGCCGCCGGGCGGGCTGGAGAAGCCGATGGTGCACGTCCCGCCGCTGATGTTCTTGAGGAAGGGCACCTTCTCGCCCATCTGTCGCAGGCCGCCGCCTTCGAGGACGTCCTTGAGCTTGAGGATCTGGGGATCGAAGGTGAGGACGAGCGACGCGTTCCCGATCTCCTTCTCGCTCGAGAGCTCGACGTTGATGCGGAACTCCCGGTCTCGGGGGGCTTCGAAGCTCGCCGGCGAGAGGTAGACGACGCTTCCCTCGGCATCATTCGGCCGGCCGGGGGGCTCTTCGGCGACGACCGCTTCCTCGCGGGCGTCCCTCAGCGCGCCGCCCGCGCCGGTCACGCCGGAGAGGTTGTCGGGGTCGACCCAGAGGGGCTTCGTGTCCTCGTCGGTGATTTGGATCGAGCGGATGATGTGGGGCGTGATGGTCAGGATGACGTCGGTCTGCTCGATCGTCTTCTGGGTCGCCGAGAACAGGTTCCCCAGAATGGGCAGGTCCTTGAGCCCGACGATCCCGCCGACGGACTTGCGTTCCTCGTCCCGGAGGAGGCCGGCCAGGAGGTTCGTCTCGCCGTCCTTGAGCCGGACGGTGTTCTTGATCTCGCGGTTGGCGATGATCGGGATGTTGGCGGTTCCCGTCCCCGCGATCGAGGAGACTTGGAGCTCGATCTCCAGGGTCACTTCCCGTTCGAGATGGATCCGGGGCGTCATCTTGATGGTGATGCCGATGTCCTGGAGGGTGTAATTGACAATTGGCTGGGTCGAAAGACCGCCCGCGGCGATGGCCGCGAATGTGGAATTGACGATGGGCACCTTCTGGCCGACGATGTATTCCATCTTCTCCCCGCTGAGGCCGCGGATCCTGGGCTGGGCGATGATCTTGGTGTCCGAGTCGGTGCCGAGGAACTGGGCGATGGCCGTGGGGACGGTGATCTCGTAGTTGGCGAGAGCCCCGAGGTCGAGCCCGTTGAACCGGAAATAGCCGTCATCGCTTATCGAACCGTCCGCGGGATTGAGCCGGATGCCCAGGATCCCCGTGCTGAGGTCGATGCCGAGCTTCTTCATCCGGATCCGGTTGACTTCCATGATCTCGATGTCGATGACGACCTCGCCCTTGGACTTGTCCCAAAGGCGGAGGAGCTTCTCGGCCAGGGCCACGGCCTGCGGCGTGTCGCGGATGGTGACCGAGTTGAGGTTCTTGTCGACCTGGATGGACGGAACCTTGTACATGGTCTTGACCATCTGCGTCAGCCGCATCTGGACGTCGCTCGCGTCGATATTGGACAGGTAGAATGTTTTGATGGCGTTGAGTTCGTACTGCATCCGTTTCTGGACGTTGTCGGGGACGATGATGACGGTCTTCTCGTCGATCGTCCGGGAGAAGTTCTTGCTGGCGACGCAGAGAAAATTGACGGCCTGCTGGAGGTCCTTGCCGGTCAGGTCGATGGCCAGGTTGGTGTCCCGGAAGGTGTCGTCGTAGAGAAAATTCACGTTGGCCACCCGGCCCAGCGTCTGGAAGATCGAGCGCAAGGAAACCTCGTTCCGGAAGCTCAGGTTGAGCGCTTCGCCGGAGCTCTTGAGCCTGACCGGACCTTCGAGCTTCTCCGGACCGTTTTTCTCGGCTTTCGGCGGAGGGGCGATGAGGACCCTGAGCTCGTCGGCGGCCGCTCGGTTGAGGGGGTCGTAGAAAAGCGCCTTCTTGTAGTCGAGCTCGGCCTCCATGCGCTTGTTCTGAGCGACCAGGCTCCTGGCCGCATGAAGACAAAAGAGGCTGGCGGACGACCTGGCCCGGACGAGAGCCAGACGGTAGACCGCGTCGTTGGGGTGGTCCATGGCCGCTTGTTGGTAATATCTGACGGCCTGGTCGTACCTTTGGTTCATCTCGGCCTTGACGCCCTGCTTGTAGTCATTACTGAGCGTCGCGCATGCCCCGGCCGCGATGGTCAGGACCAGGATCAGGGCGTATTTTTTCATGGCCGATCTCCTTGTCGCGAGAACGTCTTTTTTTCCGAATTCGGGCCTTGGATGACGATCGCCTCGGCGGTGACCCTGACGACTTTGTAGCCGGGCGCGATCTCGTCGCCCTCCCCCACGGACACGGTCTGGCCGTTGCGGAGGACGAGGGCGATGGTCTGCCCGCCGGACTTGACGGACCCGATATAGCTGAGGTTTAGAGTGAAGGACGGTGGAGCGTCCGGCCGGGAGACGGCCGCCGACTTGACGGCGGGCTCGCCGGCCCGGCGAACGACGGGAGGCGCGGCAAGCATCGGTCGGAAGATGTCGCGGACCGGTGCCGCGATCTCACCGCTGCCGAATACGAGGAGGTCTTTGCGGACGAGGGGTTTCCGGTCTTCCTGGGCCGCGAACAGGGACACGGCCCAGCCCAGGGCAAGTCCCGCGATCACCGCTTTCTTAAATGCCATAGTACCCCGCCACCGCCAGGTTCGCGCTGAGACGCTCGCCTCCGGACCCCGTCCTCGGGAACTCGATCTTCTCGATGACCAGGAACTTGGGGAACGCTTCGAGGACGGCCAGCAGCTTCTTGAGGCCCGCGTAAGAACCGGTGTAGGTGAATGTCACGACCGTTTTTCGGACCTGTTCCTTCTCCATGTCGGAATAGCCGTAGCCGAGGTCCGTGATGGTCGTCCCGGCCAGGGCGAATATCTGCTGAAGGTCCAGACGAAGGGCCTGGACGCCTCCCTCGAGATCGTAGAAAAAGCCCGTCCGAAGCTCCTCGAGGTCCCGGCCGGCTTCCTCCCATCGCTGCCACTCGGCCTTAGCCTCGTCGCGCGCCTTGGTCGCCCGGCCGCAGGAATCCTGGAGCTGTAACGCCACTCCCCTGTCCTTTTCGATGCCCCCCCGGGTCCTCGTGAACAGGACGAGGAATACGGCCAGAGCAAGGAGCGTCGCCAGGCCGAGGCGGCCGAGCGTCCGCCGCTCCTTGTCGTTGAACAGGTCAAAGAGAGCGTTCATAGGTCAGGGAAATCTCCGCGATGAGCCGGCCTTCCTCGCTCCGGGTCTCACCGCCGACCTGGATGTGCTTGAAGCCGCGGGCGGTGAGGTTGTCGATGAGCGCGAGAAGGTCGTCGAGACTGCGCGAGGTCACCCGCATGTGCATGGTGATCGCACCGTCCGCCGTGAAGCCCGGGCTGAGCGAGGTGATGTAGCTCGAGCCGGGGAGCGCCTTCTCGAGCTCCGAGAAGAGCGAGGTCCAGAGGAAGGTTTTCTTCAGGATGATGCCGTTGACGAGATCCACCCGGGTCCGGCTGAGGCGTTCTTCCCTATCGACGTCGGCCGTCAAGCGCTTCTCCTCGCGCTGGACCTCTTCCTGGAGTCGTTGTTTTTCGGCGATCGCGGCCCTGAGCCGGGCCGATTCGCCGCCGTACTTCAGGACGACGAACACGCTCAGGACGGCGAGGACGGCGAGGAGGAAGCCCAGGGCGCGGGCCAAAGCGGCGAAGAACCGCCGGTTCCGGCGCGGCTTCGTGGCCAGGTTCAGGTTGAGCGTGACACGTTCATTCATAGGATCTGTCCGACGAGAGGGGCGAGCAGGGCTTTTTGGGCCTCGCTCCACGCCTCGGGCGCCTCATAGACCACGGGTTCGAGCGGCAGGTCGATCCGGTCCTTCAGCCGGTCCATGAGCTGCGGCCTTTCCGCGGCCACGGCCGTGCGGACCCAGAGCCTCTCGATCCGCTTTTTTTCCTTGTCCTCGAGGAAGCGGATGGTGTTTTCCGCTTCCCTGACGATATTATCGGCGCGCTCGTCCGCCTCCGGCCCGCCGGGCGCGCCGACGCCCTTTTGACGGTAGAGCGCCCAGCCGGAATCCATGATCGCCAGGAGGGTCAGGGTCTCGTCCTCCAGGTTGAGGAGGATGCCGTTGGACGGCCCCGCCTGTCCGACCATGTTGACCAGGGTCAGGGAGGGGACGGTCACCAGAACCGGCTTCAGCCCGGCCTTTTCGAAGAGGGATTCGTACTCCCGGACGACCGTCTGCCGGGCCATGGCGACGATGATCTTCCGAACGCCCCGGCCCGGGGTGACGGCGTAGTCGATGCGGGCATCCTCGGGGATGAGCGGCATCTGCTTGCCGATGCGCCAGCGGATGAAGGTCTCTCTCTCCTTCCCGGTGCCGGGGAAGGAGTCCACGCTCAGGACGAAGACGCGGACGGACGGCTCGGGGACGAGGAGGGCGGCCGACCCGGAGGAGAGGCGCAGATTTTTCATGCCTTGGGCGACGGCCTCTTCGAGGACCGCGGGGTCGGTCACGTTGGGACGGTCGAACGAAGGACTGAGGGGACGTTCCCGCAAGGGCAGGACGAACCCGCCCCTGACCGACCCGTCCTTTTTCGAGACGCGGATGCCGCTCAGGAAGGCCGGGGAGAGCTGAAAGACGGCATCGGGCAGCAGGCGGTCCACGAAATGGGACTTGAGTCGTTTCCCCAGCGTCACGCGGTCACTCCACAAAGGTCACTTTGTTCAGGTCCTTGAGGCTGGTCATCCCCGCCAGGACCTTGCCCAAGCCGGCTTCTCTCAAAAACACCATGCCCTCCGCCTTGGCCCGTTTCTTGACCTCGGAGAGGGGCCTTTTCTCGAGGATGAGCTCCCGGATGGGGTCCGAGAGCTCGAGGATCTCGGCGATGGCCGTCCGGCCCTGGTAGCCCGTGAAATTGCATTCGGAACATCCTTTCGGCTCGAAGAAGACGGTCTCCGCGTGCCGGGCCGGGTCGAGGCCCGACTCCACGAGCTGCGGGGCGCCGTATCGGACGGGGACCTTGCAGCGCGGGCAGAGGAGCCGGACCAGGCGCTGGGCCAGGATACAGTTGAGGGCCGAGATGAAGCTATAGGGGTCGACCTGCATGTGGAGGAAGCGCCCGATGACGTCGAAAACGTTGTTGGCGTGGACGGTCGTGAAGACGAGGTGGCCGGTCAGAGCGGACTGGATGGCGATCTGGGCCGTCTCGGGGTCGCGGATCTCGCCGACCATGATCTTGTCCGGGTCGTGGCGGAGGATGGAGCGCAGCCCCCGGGCGAAGGTCAGGCCCTTCTTCTCGTTGACGGGGATCTGGGTGATGCCGTCGACCTGGTACTCGACGGGGTCCTCGATGGTGATGATCTTGTCTTCCGGGGACTTGATCTCCGTCAGGGCCGCGTAGAGGGTTGTCGTCTTGCCGCTGCCCGTCGGCCCGGTGACCAGGACCATGCCGTAGGGCTGGGCGATGTACTTGCGGAATTTCTTCTGGATCTCGTCGGAGAAGCCAAGGAGGTCCAGCCGCAGCTCGCGGAGGGCCTGGGTGATCATCTCCTTGTCGAGGATGCGGATGACCGCGTCCTCGCCGTAGATGCAGGGCATGATGGAGACGCGGAAATCGATGGTCTTGTCCTTGATCTTGAGCCGGAAGCGGCCGTCCTGGGGGACGCGGCGCTCGGCGATGTCCAGGTCGGACATGACCTTGATGCGGGAGATGATGGGCGACTGGAACTTCTTGTCGATGGCCTCCATCGCCTCGCCGAGGACGCCGTCGATCCGGAACTTGATCTTGACGTCGTCGTCCTTGGATTCGATGTGGACGTCGCTCGCCCGCTTCTGGACGGCGGTGAAGATGATCGTGTGGACGAGCTTGATGATCGAACCGTCCTGGTCGGCCAGCTTCTCGATGTAGATGACGTCCTCTTCCTCCCCGCTCTCGCGCTCGACGACCTGGGTGATGAAGCCCTCGGTGGCGTCGCGGAGGACCTGCATGGCCGTCTCGCTCTTCCTCAGGGCTTCGAGGATGGCCCGCTTGGAGGCGGCGAAGACCTTGACCTTTTTCCCCAGGAAGGCCTCGATGGCGTCGATGGAAGCG
>JBGOYY010000007.1:0-71316 GCA_041479905.1 Candidatus Aminicenantia bacterium | reverse complement strand
GGGCCGCACGCCCGAGGAATGCGAGGCCCTCAAGGCCGCGGTCGACGCCAAGCTCAAGGCGGGCGCCGCCTTCGCCGACGTGGCCGGGGAGCTCTCCGACCCGCCGATGAAGGAGTCCAAGGGCGACCTGGGGACCTTCAAGGCCGGCGAGCTCGACAAGTCGCTCGAATCGGCCGTCGAAAAGCTCAAGTCCGGCGAGGTGGGCGGCTGGGTCAACAACAAGAATGGCTGGTACCTTATCAACCTCGTGGAGAAGAAGGACAGCTTCCTGCGCCCCTTCGAGGACGCCCGGAAAGAGGTCGAAGAAATGATCTACAACAGGAAGCGCGCCGAGAAGAGCGACGCATACATCAAGACCCTCCGGGAACGGAGCTACGTCAGGATACTCAAGCCCGACGCCCTCGACCGTTAGGGCTCGAGGATGAGGACAGCGGCGGCCAGAGCCGTCGTCCACCAACCCGCCTCCCCCGTCGCCGTCTGGGTGACGCTTCGGGTCCTAAGGGACAGGCCGTTCGAGATCTTGAACGCTTTGGCGGGTTTTCCCCCGTTCGGCCGCCGGAGCTTTTCCCCGAGTTTCGTCGCCAGCATCTCGGCGGCGAGGTACTCCGTGTGCCGGCCAGTCTCTTTCTCGGACTTCCCGAAGTCGGAGTGCTCGGCGAGGTAGCCGTAGCGCGACGGGTCGTCGGGCACGGCCATGCCGATGGACGCCGAGATCAGGCCCCGGGGCTCATCCGTGGCGTTTTCGCTGAGGACGACGAAGAGGATCTGGCCCGGCTCGAGAAGGCGCAGGCCGGCGTCCTTGGAGACGAAGCGGCAGCGCGGCGGATAGATGCTCGACACGCGGACGAGGTTGAAGGGAGCGATCCCCGCTTCGCGCAGGGCCATTTCGAAGCTGACGAGCTTTTCTTTGTGCCGGCCCTGGCCCCGGGTCAGGAAGATTTTGGAGGGGACGAGCGCGCCCATGTCTTGCCCGCGCCTACTTCTTGACCTCTCCCGGTTTCGGCCCGACGGGCTCCGGTTCCTTGAAGTCGATGTCGCGGGAGACGTCGAAGATGCCCAGGCGGACGGGCGATGACCCTTTGGAAATGGCGAAAAGCCGGACCTCCGCCTGTTTCCAGGCCGGATTGTCGCGGATGCCGGCCAGGTTTTTCCCGTCGACGCCGAGGTTGCTCCTCAGGGTGATGACCGGGCTCAACTCGCCCGGCGGCACGGCCTTGCCGCGGATCGCGGCCATGAAGGCGTCGCCGAAATTCTCCGGGTCGCCTTTGAAGTTGAAGATGGCGTTGAAATTCACGTAATTCAGCGGTTTGGGCCCGACGTTTTTGATGCGGAAGGAGATCTGGGGGACGAGGACGAGCCGGGGCGGCCAGGGCTGGTAGTACTTGGAGACCCAGGTGGACGTGTAGTCCAGGACCTCGATCGAGTTTTTCAGGTCTTCGCTGGACATGACCTTGCATCCGGGCAGGACGACGAGCGTCAGGACGCCGAGGATGACGATGGAAAGCGCGGTTCTCTTCATGCGGCTTCTCCTCTCTCTTTCCGTATGATAACGGACGGGGGCGAATTATTCAACCGGGGTCCAGGCGGGCCTGTTTTAAAGGAGCGCTTTCAAGCGGGTCTTCGCGTCATCGACCTCGGCCTGGCCCGGATCGGCGTCCTTCCAAAGGTCCAGGAACTTCAGGTATTGAGCCTTGGCCTTCGCGACCTCTCCCGATCTTTCATATAAAAGGCCCAAGCGGTAATGATAGAGGGGATGGACAAGATATGTCACATCGGCGCTAACATCTTGCTTGAACAAACGTTCGTATTCCGCGATGGCCTTGCCGGCATCCCCTTTTTTCGCATAAACCCTGGCCAATAGGTCCATATAATACATGGAATCATCCTGAAATGGAGATCCGGGCCGACACGCTTTTTGGCTGACAGAAAGAGCCGCGTCCAAAGATCCTTGCGCCAAGAACACCTCGCCCTGTAAAAGATCATGCCAGAGAATCACAAACGCCTTCGAGTCTTCGCCGACAATTGGCAGGAACGATTTCATTTCTGAGAGCCGGGTATTTGCTTGGTCGATTCTGCCCTGTTTTATGGCGAGATTACCCATCCACCAGGCGGCACAGGCTTTATAAGTGGGAACATCCTCGGGAAAGTGCTCCTCGGCGATCCCAACGTCGTTATCGAAGCACTTCCGGCTGAGCTCGAAATCGCCTTTCATTACATAAGCGATACCCTTCCACTTCGCGGCTTCCATTTTTGTGTCCCAATTCTCGACTTCTTCTGCCATCTTTTCCGCTAGGGAGAAATCACCCAGCGCATCTTCGAAAGTACCCAGCCAGTAGCGATAAAAACCCCTCCCCCTATAGGCCGAGGCTTTCTTCCCTGCCGAGGAAGCTTTGGAGACATATTCGTTAGCCCACTTCAAGGACTTTTCGTATTCTTCTTTCAGGGCATAGAGTTTGCAGAGGTGATCGATGGAGAATATGAAATCAGGCTTAATCTCGAGAGCCTCCATATTTTTAGCGATAGCAATATCAAGTTGTCCCATCTTCCGATACATTAATGCCTGGAGATGCAGATTATACGAATCGGGAGGAGCGACGGCATCGTGCATTTTGATGTAATCCGCCGCTTTCTTGAACTCGCGCATCCCGGAGCTTGCAGAGATCAGATGATTGATCGCGTTGGCATCCTGCGGATCGAGCTCCAACCATTTTTTAAACTGATCGTATGCCCCGGGAATATCATTTCGATAAATATAGAGGGCGTCGCCCAAATAATGAAAGGCCCATTTCTCATTGGGATATTTCTGGACCAACTCTTTCAGGAGCGTGTAATGCTTTTCAGGATCCTGCTTGATGAATAAGGCATAGCCGGCTTCAAGATAAAGCCTGTCCTTTTGGGATGTTTTATTCGAAAGAGCCATCGCTTTCTCGATCGTCTCATTTCTGGCTTTAACGTCACCCGTGTTCTGGTTCGCCCAGGCCAGGTACACGTAGGCCATGGCGAAGGTCGGGTCGATCTCCAGGGCCTTTCCCATATTCTTCTTCGCATCCTCCCAATAGAGCAGGTTATAGGCCTCTTTTCCCTTGAGAAAAAAGTCGTAGGCCTGGAGCGATACGGTGGTGATCTCCTTAATATTCAGGCGGACCGCCTCGACTTTGCCTTTCTCTATTCCCAGGCCGAGAGACATCTCTCTGCTGAGAGAATCGATCTGGGTATCGAGAATGCTGTCGACACCCGTCCCCTTGATGTTGGCGCTTTTCAAGAGTCCCTTGGTATCGACATCGAGGACCTTGACATCCGTGCGGAAGACGTTCCCGGCCTTGGTGAAGCTGCCGATGGCGATCGCTTTAATCCCTTCCCGCCGGCAGAGCTCGAACCCGAGGTCGCTGTCGATCAGCCGTGCTTGCTTGGCGCCCATCTGTTTGAGGATGTCCTGCATCCGCTCCCAAGTGGCGACGTAAAACAACCCGGTGTTTTCCAGGTTTGTGATCAGGAGGTTGGGGATGGCCTCCTGCAAATAGTCATAAGCTGGGTCGCCGGTCTGGTTTTTAAAGCTGATCACGGCGATCGAGTTTTCGATTCTGGACCCGGCGGGCACTCTTTTGTGAGGAATGAATTTCCAGAGAATGACGGCTGAGGCGGCAAGCACCGTGACGGCTAATAAGGGCATGGCGAGTTTTTTTAAATTGAATTTAACCGTGATTTCACGAGACGTGAAAGACTTCTTTTGAGCAACGATGCGCTCGGTCGTCGGAAGGCCCTGCTCAACCTTCTCCAATTCGGCACGCAATTCCTCGGCCGTCTGATATCGCCGTTCCTTGTCCTTCTCCAGGCACCGCAATATCACCCGGCTCAGATCCTCGGGCACATGGGCATTGAGCTCGCGCGGATTCCGCGGCTTCTCGCTCTTGTGCTTCACGCCGATCGTGAACGGCGTATCCCCCTCGAACGGCACCCGAGCCGTCACCATCTCGAAGAGCACGACCCCGAGCGAGTAGACGTCGGAACGCTCGTCGATATCTTTGCCCTCGACCTGCTCCGGCGACATGTACTCCGGCGTCCCGATCATCACCCCGGGGCCCGTGATCCCTTTCCCCCGAAGCGGTCGGGCGATCCCAAAATCCATGATCCGGGCATTCCCATCCTCATCGACCATGATGTTCTGGGGTTTCAGGTCGCGGTGGACGACCCCGAGATGATGAGCCTCGGCCAGCCCCTCGCAGACCTGCTTGGCGATCGATACGACCCGGCCCGCCCCGAGCTGGCCTGTCTTCCGGATGAGCTTTTTCAGGTCCTCGCCCGGCACGAACTCCATGGTGATGAAGGTCGTACCCTCGGCCTTGCCCAAGTCGAACATCCGGCAGACATTCCGGTGGCTGATCTTCCGGGCCAGCTTGAGCTCGTTCGAGAATCTCTCGACGGTCTCCTTGTCCAGTGCGATCTCTGGACGCAGGAGCTTGAGGGCGATCTTCTCCTTGATGTCGGTGTCGAAGACCTTATAGACCTTCCCCATCCCCCCGTGGCCAAGCTCCTCGATGACCTGGTAGCGCCCGGCGAATGTCGAGCCTGTCGCCAGCTCATGGATGGGTGTCCGGAGGGTTTCCGTCATGGAGCTCCGGGGAATGCCGCCGGCTCTCGGAGCATCCGACCCCTGTACCTGATTTCCTGAAGGGAGCGGGGTGCCGCATTCGCCGCAGAAACGCTGCGTCTCAGGATTGTCCGCTCGACAGCGGGAACAGGTGTTCGCCATGACTCCCTCTCTCCGATTGGCTTGAGGATATCAACTCGGAAAACAAGAGTCAATAAAATAACATTGAAAATCGTAAGCTCAATGGAGGATTTTCAAGTTTACGTGGATGGTTACTTGACCAGGCGCGAGACCGGGACGGCTTCGAGGCCGTAGGAATCGAGGAGAAAGAAACAGGACTTGAGAACGGCCAGGGTTTCCGGGAACGGATGGCAGATGCCGATCGCATGCCCCTTTTTCCGGGCCTTCTGGAAGAGCTCGATGAGCCGGCCGCGGATCCGGCCCCGGTCTTCGTCGGCGTCGAGGAAAACGTCCCGTTCGGCCGACGGGATGCCCATCCTGCGGGCCTCGTCGAGGGCCACGGTTTTCGAGGTCGTCCGGCTGTCGACGAAAAAAAGGCCCTTCATCTTGATCGGCTCCAGGATCGCCCTTATCAGGTTTCGCTCGGCCGTGAACCGCGAGCCCATGTGGTTGTTCGTCCCCCGGGCGAAGGGCACGCGCGAGTAACTCGCTTCGAAGGACCTGACGATCTCGGCCTCGGTCATGCCGGCCAGGATCATCCCTTCCGTGTTGGCCATGGCCTCGTGGTTGTTCAGGGATTCGAGCGGAAGGTGGAGCAGGACCTCGAGGCCGTTTTCGTGGGCGGCGCGGGCCGTTTCGGCGGCGTAGGTGCTGTAGGGGAGGACCGACACGGTCACATGTCGCCCGAGGGCGATGAGCTCGTCGAGCGTCTCGAGGCTGTTGCCCATGTCGTCCATGATCAGGGCCACCTGGCCGCGGAAGGCCTTCTTCGCCGGCGCTTCTTTTTCGACGATGACGGCGGGCGGCTCGACAGGCAGGATGAAGGAGATCCCGGCATCTTCGTTGGGCGCTCTTCTCAGGGCCCAAAGGACCTCCGTCCTCTCCTCGCCGGCGGTCCTCTTTTTGCCGACGACGCGGACGGTTTCAGCCTTCAAGGCTTTTTCGAGGATCGGTTCGATCGAGGCGTAGATCTCGACCGGGATCTCGACCTCGAAGAGGGGCCGGCCTTTCGGCCCCTGGAGCTCGAGGACCGCATCCTCGGAGACGCCGGCTGTCGCCAGGCTCGCGGAAATGATCTCGTCGAACGGTTTTTCCGGCGGCTTTTCCGGGGGCTTCGGCGCAGGCTCTTTCGCGGCCTTTACGATGGGCTTTTTCCTGGGGGCCGCGGCCGGAGCCTGTTTCCGGACGACGAAGACGTAGGAGGGCTCGCCCTTCCGCAGGTTGATGTAGTCCAGGAGGAGGAACGAAACGAATGCCATCGCGGCGAGGACGGACGTGACCAGATAAAACGCCGGCCAGGGTTGGCGGCCTTTGGGCGGGAGCCTCTTCCTCATCCGTCAGAGCTTGGGCAGGAGAGGGATGGTCTTCTCGAGGTAGGATTTTTCGTCGAGCTTGTCGACCGGGAGGGAGACGTCGGGGCGAAGGCCTTCGTCCCAGAGCTTCCGGCCGGAGGGCAGGGAGAAAACGCCCGAGGTGAGCAGGATCGCGCTCTCGTCCTTCACGGAGAAGAATTCCGTCCGCCCGACCAGTCCGGGCGTCGGGAACCCGACGACCTTGACCTTGCGGACCTCCTGGAGGACACCCGCGGCGAACTCGGCCGGTCCGGCCGTCCCGGCGTTGACCCAGACCACGAGCGGCAGAGTCCCCAGCTCGGGTTCGGCCGGGCAGGCGACGGCCTGCTTGACGCCGCCCCGGTTCTCGAAGTGCCCCGCGTCCGCCGCCTTGACGAACAAGTTGACGAATTTTCGGGCCTCTTCGAGGTCGCCGTCCTGACAGTTCCTGAGATCGACGACGAGGGCTGTTTTCGGGTTCTTGAGGGCGGGCAGGACCTCCCGCCGGAGGTCGGAGTCGAGGGACGGGGCGAAGCGGTGGATGCGCAGGATCGCGGGTTTTCCGGCGGTCCGGACGAACGTGAACGGTTTCGGGAAGAGAAGGGCCCGCGGCACGTCCAGGTCGAGGGTTTCGTTGCCCCGCAGGACGCGGACCTTGACCGGCTGTTCGTCCGTTCCGTTGAGCAGAAGCTTCGTCTCGGCCAGGCTCATGCTCAGGCTGTTCCGCCCCTCTATGGCGCTCAAAAGGTCGCCGAGCTTGATGCCTATCTTTTCGGCCGGCGATCCCTCGATGACGCTCACGACCTGAGGGAAGGAGGCATAGCGCTTCAGGATGACGACGCCCGGGTCCGTTTCCCTGCCGGTCCGGGCGAGATATTCCGCCGTAAGATCCTTGTTGAGGTAAGCGGAGAGGGGGTCCAGGGAGTTGACCAGGCCGCGGTAGGCGCCCTCGGCCGTCTGGACGGGGTCCCTTTCCTCGAGGTAGTCGTTCCGGATAAGCCGCATGAGCGAGTCGAGGAGCTCGAAGCCCTTGGGCGCCGCCGGCTTGAAGCCGCCCGGGAGGAACCGCATCTGGAAGACGAAGAACAGGGCCGCGGCCAGGAAGGCCGCCCACAAGAACCAGCGGTATTTCGGGACTTTCATGGCGGAACGGACGTCCATTCTATCATCTTCGCTTCAGCCATTGCAAGGGATCGAGGGCCTTGGTCTTGTAGCGGATCTCGAAATAGAGGCATTCCCCCTTGAGGGAGCCCGTGTCCCCGACCATGGCCACGGGCTGTCCGGCCCGGACCATGTCCCCGACGACGACCAGGAACTCGGCGCAGTGCCCGTAGAGCGAGTAATAGGTCATGCCGTGGTCGACGATGAGGAGGTTCCCGTAGCCCTGGAAGTAGTCCGCGTAGACGACCTTGCCCGTGTGGACGGACAGGATGAGCGACTTGTCCTTGCCCGGGCTGATCTCGACGCCCTTGTTCATGACGACCG
The DNA here is from genome assembly GCA_041479905.1 of Candidatus Aminicenantia bacterium. GTDB lineage: Bacteria > Acidobacteriota > Aminicenantia > Aminicenantales > Saccharicenantaceae > RBG-16-66-30. Next base: position 63,732 of record JBGOYY010000007.1, on the reverse strand, counting down.
TCTGGAAGTCGTGGTGGCGCTCGAAACCGAAGTTCGTGACGACCTTCCCCTCCAGGGGCCAGGGGAGCTGGCCCCTTCTTTCGTAGAGGGGGACGAAGGCCGCGGGGAGGACCCATTCCTGGCTGATGATCTTGTTCATCATCTTCTGGAGCTCGTCGGCGCTCGTGGAGAGCTCCTCGAGGGTCTGCTTGAAAGTGTCCTTGTTCTTCCGAGTCTCCAGGACCAGGGCGGCATACTTGCGGGCCTCGGTCTCGAGCTCTTGCTTCTTGAGGTTGGCCGCCCGGACCATCCCGGCGAGGTCCCTCTGCTTGCTGTCGAGGGCGGCCTCGGCCGAACGCAGTTCGTCGAGGGAGCGGAGGAATCCGGAAACAACGTCCTCCTGGTGACGGGCGAGGATGGCCAGGTTCTTGCTCTCGGAGGCGTAGGTTTCGATGTTCCGCGCCTGGAGCAGGAACTGGAAGAAGTCGAGCCGGCCGAACTTGTAGAGAGTCACCAGGGTTTTTTCGATCGACTCGCGCTCCCGGTCGAGGTTCGAGCGGATGGCCCGGATGTCCGCCTTGATCGCGGCCAGATCGGCCCGGGCCCGATCGAGCTCGACGTTCTGTGCGGCCAGCTCCTTCTGGACGAGGCTCTTGTTGAGGTTGACCCTGGCCAGCGACGACAGGACCGACGACTCCTTCCGGACCTCGGCCTCGATCCGGGCCTTGAGGTCCCTGATCTGCCCGTTGATGCGGCTGAGCCTCTGCTCGAAGTCGGAGACGCTCTGGGACGCCGAGGGCGTGGCGGACGGAGAGGTCGAAACGGCGGAAGAGGATTGGCCGGGAAACGCGCCGGATGGACGGATGGCCGCCCCGGCGAGAAGGGCGACTCCCGTGAGGAGCGCAGCGGCACGCGGGAATTTGAAGGTCGTCCTGTCCATGGTCTCCAGTCTATTGTAGCCTATCGTCGCTCTGCGCTAAAGCCCTTCCGCGAGCGAGGCTCAGAAACAGCCGCGCTTTCTTGACCGGTCGCGCGCCTTCCCCTATACTCGGGTCGGAAAAAGGGTCCATGGCCGTCGCGTCCCGCGGGTTCCAGGTTTTCGTCAAGCCGGCCGGCGCCGTCTGCAACCTGGCCTGCCGCTATTGTTACTACCTCGGAAAAGGACAAGATGGAGCGGAGAGCGGGCCGGCCCGCATGCCCGAAGACCTCCTCGAGGATTACATCGTCCAACACGTCGCCGCTTCGCCCGATGAGGTCATCCGCTTCTCCTGGCACGGTGGCGAGCCGACCGTCCTGGGCGTCGATTACTTCCGCAGGATCGTTGAGATCCAACGCACGCATCGCCCCGCCGGGCGGACGATCGCTAACGGCATGCAAACCAACGGCACCCTCCTCGACGAGGAGTGGGGCCGTTTTCTCGCGGTCGAAGGGTTCGCCGTCGGGATCAGCCTTGACGGCCCCCGTGAGCTTCACGACAGGTATCGCCTGACCCGGGACGGGCGGTCCACTTTCGATGGGACGATGCGCGGGTATGAGCTCCTGCGGCGGCAAGGCGTCCCGACCGACATCCTCTGCGTCGTGAGCGCGAATAACGTCGGGCATCCCGCGGAGGTCTACGGCTTTTTCAAGGAGATCGGCGCCTCCTATGTGACCTTCCTTCCGCTGGTCGAGCCGCGGCCCAACGAGCCGGGAGGCGTCAGTCCCGAGACCGTGCCGGCGGACGCTTGGGGTGATTTCCTTTGCGCCGTCTTCGACGCGTGGGTGAGCGGAGACATCGGGCGGGTCAAAGTGCAGATCATCGAAGAGGCGGCTCGGACGGCGTTCGGACAGGAGCACTCGCTCTGCATCTTCCGGCCGGTCTGCGGCGACATCCCCGTCCTCGAGCGGAACGGGGACTTCTACTCCTGTGACCATTTCGTGGACGCGGAGAACCGCGTCGGCAACATCCGCGAAACGCCGCTCGTCGACCTCGTCGAAAGCCCCGCCCAACGCGCGTTCGGGCTGGCCAAGCTGGAAAAACTGCCGCGCATCTGCCGGGCCTGCGACGTCCGGATGATGTGCAACGGGGAATGTCCGAAGAACCGTTTCGCTCGTGCCCCGGGCGGTGAGCCGGGGCTGAATTATTTATGTGCGGGATACAAGAAGTTCTTCTCCCGTGTCCGACCCTTCGTCGCCGAAGTGGCCGCCGAGTGGCGCCGGCAGAACGCTAAGCCTTGAGCTTTTCCTTGAGGAAGGCGACCGTGCGCCGCCAGGCGAGTTCGGCCGCCTCCTTGTGATACCGCGTCCCGGTGTCGTTCATGAAGGCGTGCCCGGCGCCCTCGTAAGTGTAGATCTTGTATTCGACGCCGGCCTTCTTGAGGGCCTCCTCGAAGGCCGGGATGCCCGCGTTGATCCGCTCGTCGTCGCCGGCGTAGTGGATGAGCATCGCCGCTTTTATTTTCGGGACGTCCTCGGATGCGGGCTGCATGCCGTAGAAAGGGACGGCCGCGGCCAGGTCCGGCGCGTTGACGGCCACCTGGTTCGTCGTTCCTCCGCCCCAGCAGAAGCCCATGCAGCCGACCTTGCCCGTTGCCCGCGGGCCGGTTTTGAGGTACTCGACGGCGGCGACGAAGTTTTTGATGTTCGCTTCGCGGTCGAGCTTTTGGAATAGGGGCCGGGCCTCGTCCGGATTCTCCGGCGTTCCGCCGAAAGGCGATAGAGCGTCCGGGGCGATGGCCAGGAATCCCTCGAGGGCCATCCGCCTGGCGATGTCCTCGGTATGGGGGTTGAGACCCCTATTCTCGTGGATGACGATGACGCCGGAGAGCTTGTCTGCGCCCTTAGGCCGGGCCGAGTAGGCGCGGACCTTGCCCGTTGCTCCCGGATACTCGATGTATCCTGTTTCGAGGCGCGGGTCGTCCTTCGGGACGACTTGGCTCGAGGTCCCGCCGCTTTCAAGGGCCGGCAGGAGAGCGGCCGCGGCGGCTGTTCCGCCCGCAAGCGTGGCCAGCTTTCCGAGGAAGTCGCGGCGGTCCATCGCGCCGCCTGCGTACTTTTCGTAAAGGTCGCGGATTTCCGGACTCATGGGTTGTCCTCCCTTGATGTTTTTACCGTTTTTCCCCACGGACAAGACCATGGTATTTCGCGGCCCCGTTCGTGTCAAGGTCTTCCCCCTCTGGCGGCGACCCCCGGGATTAGGTTATAGTGGTCGCATGAGCGAAAACACACAGGCCGAAGGCGGCTTCCTGAGCGACGCGGAGGCCATCTGGCGGGCCGCCATCGCGGCGGTCGAGCCGGAGCGCCTCGTCCGGGAGAGCGTCGTCCGCGAGGACAACCTCGTCCGGATCAAAGGGACGACATTCGACCTGGCCGGCTTCGAGAAGGTCTTCCTTGTCGTTTTCGGCAAGGCCGCCGCGGCCATGGCCGGCGCGCTCGCCGATATCCTCGGCGAGCGGCTGACCTCGGGACTCGTGGTCGTTCCCGGGCCGGGCGTAAAGACGGTTCCCAAGCTCGAATACATCGAGGCTTCCCATCCCATCCCGGACGCCCGAAGCGTCGAAGCCGCCCGCCGGGCGCTCGAGATCACCGGCAAAGCGGGGGAGAAGGACCTCGTCTTCGTCTGCATTTCGGGCGGCGGTTCGTCGCTCCTCACGCTTCCCGCCGACGGGATCACGCTCGAAAAGAAGCGGCGCCTGACCGACGACCTGCTTCGCGCCGGGGCGACCGTCGACGAGCTCAACGCCGTGCGGAAACACCTTTCCGCCGTCAAGGGCGGGCGGCTGGCCAAGGCGGCCTTCCCGGCGACCGTGGTGACGCTCGTCCTCTCCGATGTCGTCGGCGATGACCTCGGCACGATCGCCTCGGGTCCGACGCACTGGGACGTGTCGACCTTCGCCGATGCCCGCGGCGTCCTCGAGCGCTACGGCCTCTGGGATTCGGCCCCGGCCCTGGTCCGGGCCCGGCTCGAAGAAGGCAGCCGCGGCGAGATCGAAGAGACCCTCAAGGAGGGCGACCCCGTCTTCGCGCGGGCCCACGCGTTCGTCGTGGGCGATAACATGACCGCGCTTCGCGCGGCTAAACACGAAGCGGATAAGCGCGGTTTCGAGACGGTCTTCCTGTCGTCCTCCGACAGCGGCGAAGCCAGGAAGGTCGCCGCGAACTACGCCGCTTTCCTGGCCGGGCTGACCTGCTCCGCGGCCTCCCTGCCGCGGCCGCTCTGCTTCCTGGCGGGAGGGGAGCTCACGGTCACGGTGAAAGGGAAGGGGAGGGGAGGCCGCAATACCGAGTTCGTCCTGGCCGCTCTCGTCGAGATGGGGAAAATAGATACCGAGGGCCTCGACTGGTTCATCCTGAGCCTGGGGACCGACGGCATCGACGGCCCGACCGACGCCGCCGGCGCCTGGGCCGACGCGTCGACGGCCGGGTGCGCCCGCGCCATGCGCCTCGATCCGGCCGCCTATCTCGACGACAACGATTCCTATTCTTTTTTCAAACAGACGGGCTACCTGATCGTCACCGGACCGACCGGGACGAACGTCATGGACCTGCGCGTCTTCCTGCTCCGCGCCGCCTGATACATTCGCTGGCGCCGACCCCGATTTGCTAATCTTTGCAAATCGGTGTAAAAGCGCCGCTCAGTATTAGCCCTAGGCCTGCCCCGGGCCTGAAGCCTGGGGTCTGCTTAGGGCTCAGGCCGGGGGAGGCAAACGGGCTTATCATTCGTAGACGCCGGCGAGGTCCCACTTCTTGATCGTGTCGAGGACAAGCTCGGCGACCCGGTCGTTGACCTTGCGGAAATACTCCCGGGCCTGGACGGCGTCGAAGGTCGGATAGCCTTGGCCCTTCTCGTAGAGGAGGATCGTCGAGGCCACCGGCGCGGCGTAATAGGCCCCGGCCGGGGCGTTGGGCGAGGCCATCTCCGGTTTGTAGCGCTCGGGATGGATGTATTCGGGCAAAAAGGCCTGGATATAGGCCGTCTCGTTGTTGCCGGCGTGCCCGCCATTTTGCTTGAAGACGGCCTTGGTGATGTCGTCGGCCAGGGTCCACCAGTTGACGACGAGGACCCGGACGCGGCGGGCGTTGGCGACGCGAGTCGCGGCCGCGTTCAACGCCGCCGTGTTGCCGCCGTGCCCGTTGAGGACGATGATGTTCTTGAAGCCGTTCGCGGCCAGGTTGTCGAGGACGGTCTCGGCGAAGGGCGAGTAGACCTCGGGCGGGATGGAGACGGCTCCCGGGAAGGCCTTCATTGCGTCGGTTACGCCATAGTTCAGGGTCGGGGCGATCAGGGCGTCGACCCTCGCCGCGATATCCCGGGCCATGGCCTCCGGGGCGAGGTTGTCGGTGCCGTTGGGGATGACGCCGTGGGGTTCCAGGGAGCCGAACGGGACGAGGACCGTCCTGACCCGTGCCGGGACGAGCTCGCCGAACTCCTGCCAGCACATCAGGTTCATCTCGCGCGTCGTCGGCGGTTTCGCCGCGTTCTTGGCCGGGTCGGCTGTCTGTGCGAACGCCGCCGCCGCCAGCAGGACAGCCAGGAAGATCGATGCCGGGAGTACGGGGGATTTTCTCATGTCGATCGCCTCCTCGCTCCCTCCATCTTATGCCAATCGCGGGAGTTTGGGAATTCAGAATTTCATTCTTGATTTATTTTCGGGACCGGCTATAATGATATCGGCTCTCTTTCGCCGGCTGAAGAGGGCTCCCTCAAAAAACTTATCATCACCCCCCTTTTGCTGACCTCAGCCGGCACTCACCCCCCCTCCCGAGGGAGGGGTTGGTGCCGCGCCCGGCCCCACTTTCCTGTTCCAACGACCCGCCGATTGTGCTATCATACGAAAAATCCCCGAGCGCGGAGTCCACGATGGGCAAGATCGACTGGAAGACGGAACTCACCCACCACTTCGACAGCCTCCGGGTCATCGAGCGCTGCCAGACGGAGACCATCGGCTATTTCAACCAATTCTGCGAGTTTATCGCCGAGCCCGCCTTCGAGAGCCTGGCCGACGAGCTGGCCCTCTTCCGGATCAAGTCCCGCCAGAAAAAGAACACGGACCGGGACATCCGTTTCAGCGTCTGCTTTCCGGGCACGAAGGACGACCAGCTCCATTACCGGATCTCCCTGCCCAAGAACGCCGTGGAGCTTCGCCTCAAGCTCCAGGTCAAGGCGCGGCGGACGCCGACGGCGGATTATCTGACGACGGACGAGGACTTTATGCCCGGGCTGTTCCCCCTCGAAGTCCTCAAGATGGACAAGGACGACGTCATCCACGACATCATCGAACACTACCGTAGGTTCTGCTACGCGGCGCTGACGTCGCCGGACTGACCGGCGGCCGGCCTTCTCGTCACTCCCTTCCCGACGGCGGGCGGTGCTCGCTGAACACGGGCGATTCCCGGACGAAGGTGGCGAGGACGGCGCCGGCGACGGCGAGAGCGGCGAGAACGAGGAGCGAAGTCGTCATGGCCCCGGTCGCCCGGTCCTTCATGGCGTCCATGCCCATGATAAAAACGATGCCCGAGATCTGGCCCATCAGCAAGAGCAGGCTGTTGGACGTGCCTTCCGGAGCGGGATGGGTGATCTCGGCCGCGTACTGGAAGCCGATAGGTCCGGCGCTCAGCAGGAAGAATCCGAAGACGAAACCCGACAGGAGGAGCAGGCCGTAGCTCGTGGCGTAGGTCATGCCGATGAGCCCGGGGATGAGCCCGGCGAAGGCCATGAAGATGAACGGCTTCCTGCGGCGAGACCTGTCGGAAACGAGCGGGATGACGACCGCGCCGACGATGCCGCCGACGAGCATCAGGCCGCCGAGCGCCCCGGCCTGGGAGATGGAGAAGCCGCGCGGCCGGACGATGTCCTCGACCCAGGTCGATATGCTGTTGAACATGCCCAATCCGATGAAGAACATGATCAGGAGGAAGAGGAAGTCGCGCCGGCGGAGCATCGATTTGAGGCCGTCGAGCATCAAGGCGCGCTCGTCGCGGCCGGCCGGCGTGGGCGGGTGCTCGCGGGCGACGAGAAGGAAAAAGCCCGCCGCGACGGCCGAGGCGACGCCGTAGAGAAGGAGCATCCGGCTCATGCCGATGCGCAGGTATAAGTAGGGAGTGAGCAACATGGCCGCCAGAGGGCCGAGGTAAAGCGCCAACGTGCCCACTCCGGAGGCCGTCGCCCGTTCCTTGACCGGGAACCAGCGGGCCGCGATCTTGGTGATGGCGCCGATCACCAGCGGCTGTCCGACGGCGATCCCGACCTGGGAGATGAAAACGACCGTGTAGTTCGAAGCGAAGAGGCCGCGCAGGAGCGCGAAGACGGCGGTCAGGACGGCGCCGAGCCCGACGGCGGCCTTAAAGCCCCAGGTGTCGATGGCCCAAGCCGCGGGCAGGACGACGAGGATATAGACGATCATGAAGACCATGGACAGAAGCCCGATCATGAGGTCGGACTTTCCGTAAAAAACGGCGGCGGCGCTCGTGATCGGGGCGAATGTGATCCAGAGCACCTGGGTCATGAGGCCAACGAGAACGAAAGCGAGGAGCACGAGCCAGCGATAACGATAGATCTTGATCGGTTCACTTTCCATCGAATTGACCTCCTTCATCGGAGCGCGAGGCCGCACTGAACCGACTATAGGACCGGCGGCAGAAGGATGTCAAGAACGAAGAGGCGGTTACTTCTTTTTATTGATCTTTTCCCAGCGCCCGGGCGTCCAGGCCCAATAACTGCCTACCTGCTTCCAATTCCCCGGGACCCAGGCCTTATTCGGCTTCACCTTGACCCAACGGCTTTCGACCCAAACATAGTTGACGCCGGCCCACTTCCAGGTGCCCGCCACCCAGACGTGATTGGGGCTTGGCCTGACGGTGATGACCTCGACCCGGAGCGGGGGAGGAGCGATCCGCGGTTTCGTAGCCGCGTAGCCGGACACGATTGTCAGGAAAAAGGCGGCCAATATGGCTAAGGCGGTCTTTTTCATCGGTTCCTCCACCCGTTTAGTCGAAGGAGGACGGAAAAGCTTGGTGGAAACGGCCTACTTTTGCCCGTTGATGACCTCGAGGACCTTGAAGAGGTAGTCGTAGGCTGGGCGGTCGACAGTGTTCTGGCCGAGGTACTTGAACTGGAGCACCCCGTTGGCGTCGATGATATAGACGCTCGGGATGTTCTGGTCGACCTTGCTGCCATTCCATTCCGTCTGGAAGAGACCCAGGCTCTTGGAAAGCTTCCGCTCGCCATCGACGAGGATGGGGAAAGGGGCCAGGATCGTGCCCTTCTCGAGCGAGTAATCGGCGGGGAAGAGCTGGCGGAAGCGCGCCATCCGGACCTTTGCCTTTTCGTCGAGCTTGGACGGGTCGGCTGGATTTTTCGTGTTCCTGACCGACTCGAGCTGGCCGGGCAGGGCCTCGAGCCAGGCCTTGACGATGTCCTGGGGGTAGGGGAAGACGACCAGGACTTCGACGTTGTACTTCGCCTGGATTTTCTGCGCCTTCTCGATCTCGGCGAGTTCGACGTAGCGGTAGTTGCAGATCGTGCACCAGTAGTTCTCGGCCGCGTAGCCGCGCGGGAAGAGGATGAGGACGTTCTTGCCGCGGAGGGACGAAAGGCTCAACGAACCGCCCTGGTAGACGGGCAGGGTGAAGTCGGGCATGGGTTGGCCGACGATCGCCGGATTGGGCCGGACCTCGGCCTGCGGGGTCGTCTGGGCCGGCTGGGCCGGCACGGCCTGCGGGGGCTCGGCTGCGGCTTGGCCCTGGAACAGGATGATGATGGCTGCTACGGCCAGGACAACCAGGGCCGCGACCAGGATGGTGGCTTTTTTCTTATTGATCATTGTGCGGGTCTCCTCTTCGGGGATGCCTCTATTAGAGACGACCTGCCCCCAAGAGTCAAGCGCGCACCTCCTAAAGGCGGATGCGGATCCCCGCCTGAAGGCTATAGCCGCTGAGGTCGATTTTCGGCTCACGGACCGTGACCTCGGGGATGGTGATGAGGGGTTCTGCCGAGATCGTGAACGCGCTATACGTTCCTTCCGGATAATCGTAAGTCAACAGATAGATTTTGCCCTCGTCGGTCTCCGGAGCTCCGCCGCTGTTCTGGGACGTTCCCGTGGCCATGTCGAAGTTCTTGAAGCGGGCGCAGCGGCCGACGGCTTCGATGAAAAAGCCCATTTTTTGGGAGATCTTGTACTCGAATCCCAAACTGCCCTGGAAGCCCAAATTGTCGGACAGGCTGCTCCGGCTGGCGCTGAGTGATGTCTCTTGCCAATTATCCGCATCAAATTCAAATCGTTGCGTGGCGTCGAGCTTGAGCGCGGAGTAATAGGTCGCGCCGGCGTCGGCTGTTACACTCAAATTTCCGCCGAGGGGAAGGGTCAAGAACACCGCAAGCCGGATGGGCATGGCGCTCAGCTTCGGCGTACCCATCAACGTGAGCTCTCCGTCGTCAATGGAAAACGTCATGAGGGAGCTCTTGGAGCTCTGCAGGTAACCGGCGCCGATACCCACGCCGATGTTGGGGCTGAGCTGGAAAACGAGGTCGGCTCCGTAGTTGTACCCGGCGTGAAGAGGACTGTAACCGCCTGTCGTGATGGACCCGGCCCCCATGGCCTCATAGAGCTCGAGTAACTCGAAGTAGCCATCGAAGCCCTCATTCAAATCCCCCGCCGCCAGACGGCTGAATCCGCCGTAGAGCCTGAGAGAAAGGGCCGAGGACTTCTTCGTCGGCTCGCCTGTCGCGCCCCTGGTTTCATAATAGATTTTATCATAGAGCCCATCAAAGCCCGGCGGGAACAGCAGGTCGGTCCCATTGATTTCCGGGTTTGTCACCATGGCCTTATCGGGCCCTTTCTTGGCTTCCTCCGGCCAGCTGAATAAACACGTGAACAACAAAATGGAAACCAGGACTCCCAACGATTTGACTCTCACGCGCATTGTTCACCCCCTAGTGATCTGCCTGGAAAAAGCATAGACCGCCACAAGGATGGAGTCAAGAAAAAAATGAGCGATCTGAATTTGAATGCGAGGTGGGAATGCAATATATATAGTGTCGGCGAAGGCGCGCCGGAAGGAGGAGCGATGGACGACCGCGAAATCCGTGAACTTCTGCAGGCGATGGTCAGGGCTCCGAGCTACCCCGGGGTAGCTCGGCAGGAAGAGGCCGCCGTCCGCGTGCTCGAAGCCTATCTCCGAAAGCACGGCATCCCCTCGACACTCGTCGAGGTCCGGGAGGGCCGGCCGAACTTGCTGGCGACGGTCGCCGGCGAGAAACCCGGACCGCACCTCCTCTTCTGCGGGCACATGGACACCGTGCCGCCGAATGCCGGGGCATCGGTGGACCTCTTCGCGGCCACGGTCGAGAACGGCCGCCTCTTCGGGCGGGGGAGCGTCGACATGAAGGGCGCGCTGGCAGCCATGGCCGGGGCCCTCGTCCTGCTGAAGGAGTCAGGCGGCCCCGCTTCGGGATCGGTCACACTGGCCGCGGTCATCGACGAGGAGATGGAGAGCCTGGGCGCCGAAGCCCTCATCGCCTCCGGCTTCAAGGCCGACGGGGCGGTCATCGGTGAGCCCACCGAGAACAGGGTGGCCATCGGCCACAAGGGATTAGAATGGCTCGAGGTCGAATTCGAAGGCCAGGCCGCCCACGGCAGTACGCCCGAGGCGGGGATCAGCGCCATCGTCGCCGCGGCCCGTTTCGTCTCGCTCGTCGAGAAGGACCTCGTCCCCGGGTTCGAACGGAGGCGCGACCCGGTCCTGGGCCTTCCCGCGATCAACATGGGCACGATTTCGGGCGGACAACAGCCGAGCATGGTCGCCGCCAACTGCCGGCTCCAGCTCGACAGGCGCTGGGTCTCGACCGAAACGATCGATCAGGTTTTCGGGGACATCGAAACTCTGCTCGCGCGGGTCCGGGAGGGGCTCCCCGGCCTCAAGACGAAGCTCTCTCGGATGCCCGGCGGCATGGCCACGATGCTCCACGGTCCGCTCGTCATCGATCCCGATCATGCTCTCGTGCGTTCCGCGCTTCAAGCGTTCGGAGATCTGGGCCGGCCCGCTCCTCCGACGGCCGTCTTCCCGGCGTGGACCGACGGAGCCCTCATCTCCCGCGAGGCCGGCATACCGACCATCGTCTGGGGACCGGGGGCGCTCGCCCTGGCTCATTCCGCGGAGGAGAGCATCCTTCTCGAGGACGTTTATCTCGCCGCGCGCCTCTACGCCGCCGCGGCCCGGCGCTTCACGGCGGCTTGATCGCGATGAAGAGCCGCGTCCCGCATACCTACGTCCTGCTCATCGGTCTGCTCGCGCTGGCCTCCGTCACGACCTGGATCATCCCCGCCGGAAGCTACACCCGCGTCGTCGAACAGGGCAGGGAAGTGGTCGACCCCCTGTCCTATCATCCCGTCGAGGCCCGCCCGGCCGGGTTCGGCGCGTTCATCCTCGCTTTCCCCCGGGGCCTCCGGGAGATCGCCGAGATCGTCTTCTACATTTTCATCCTCGGCGGCGCGTTCGGGGTCCTGAACAGGACCGGAGTCATCCAGGCCGGCGTCAGCACGCTGGTCCGGCGGTTCGGACAGAACAAGGCGCTCATCGTGCCGCTCCTTACCGTCGTCTTCGCCGTCGGCGGAGGCACGATCGGCATCGCCGAGGAAACGCTCGTCTTCCTGCCGGCGCTCCTTCTTCTCGCCCGGTCGCTCGGCTACGATTCGCTCGTCGCCGGAGGCATCGCCCTGGTCGGGGCCAACGCCGGTTTCGCCGCCGCTTTCATGAATCCGTTCACCGTCGGCGTCGCCCAGGGCATCGTCGGCCTGCCGCTCTTCTCCGGGATGGGCTTCCGGCTCGGGCTCTGGGCGGTGATGACGGCCGTGACCGTCGTTTTCATGACGCGTTATGCGCGGCGCGTCGGGGCCAAACCCGACATCAGCCGAATGTATGAATTCGACAAGACGCGCGAACCCCTGCCGGACGCGGACAAGGCCGAGCCTTTCACCAGGAAGCAGCCGCTCGTCCTGGCCGCCTTGCTGGGAGCGCTCGTCCTGCTCGTGGTCGGAGCGATCCGCTGGCACTGGGGCATCCTCGAGCTCTCCGGTCTCTTTTTCGGACTGGCCCTCGTTGCCGGCCCCATCGGAGGGCTGTCGCTCGACGATACGGTCAGGGCTTTCATCCAAGGCGCCGCCGACATCACCTACGCCGCCCTTATCGTCGGCCTGGCCCGGGCGACGCTCGTGGTTTTACGGGACGCCCGGGTCATCGACACCATCACCCATGCCCTGGTCGTGACCACCCAGGGCTGGTCGTCCTGGCTGAGCGCCGTGGGCATCTACCTCATGCAGAACCTGCTCCATTTCATCGTGCCCTCGGGAAGCGGCCAAGCAGCCGTCTCCATGCCCATCCTCGCGCCGCTCGGCGACCTCGTCGGTGTCACCCGCCAAACCAACGTCCTGGCCTACCAGCTCGGCAACGGCCTGACCAACGTCTTCATCCCGACCCAGGGTTATTTCATGGCCGCGCTGGGCATCCTGAAGATCCCCTGGACGACCTGGGTCCGCTGGCTCCTGCCTCTCCTCGCCATCTGGCTGGCAATCGGCTGCGGCGCGGTCATCCTGGCCAACGCCATCCGCCTCGGACCGTTTTAGGGGCGCGATCGCCCGGTCTTCCGTAGCGATTTGCCCGAGTACGCGTGCCGCGATCCCGCTTCAGATCAAGGCCCGTGGAGGGTATTGACCCAAGGATACAGTCCATGATACCGTTCCGCCCTCATGATCTCGAATCCGGGATCGCGAAAAACTATTTTAAGGAGAGGGATCCATGAAGAAAGGCATTTTGGTTTTTACGGTGGCCCTGTTGTTCGCGGCGTTTGTCCCGCGGCCCGTCGCGGCGGCGATCGACTTTGGCGTCAAGGGCGGCCTGTCTCTGGCCAGCGAAAAATGGAGTGATGATAGCTCGGCGTCGAAGCTCCTGGGCAAACCCGTCTTCGGCGTCTTTTTCGCCTTTAACCTCAACAAGTCGTTCGCCATCCAGCCGGAGATCTACTACCTGACGCAGGGCGGAATCTATACATACGAACCCGAGGCAATAGTCTACAAGTATATCGATGCATATAATTATCTCCATATCCCCGTCCTGGCCAAGCTCCGCCTCATGCCGGACAAGAAACTGACACCCATCGTATTCGCGGGGCCGGCCGTGGGTGTCCTCCTGTCTGCCCATGAAAAGTATCACGTGGACGGCGTTGAAGAATGGGATAAAAACGTCAAGACGTGGTTCAAGAGCACGAACTTCAGCCTCGTTTTCGGCGGCGGCGTGGAATACAAGCTGGATAAGCTCATGCTCGTCCTCGACGTCCGCTACGATCTGGGGTTGGCCAATATCGATAAGTCCGACATGCCGAATCCCGATACCCTGAAAACCAGGGCCCTGATGTTCATGGTCGGAGTCGGGTTCTAGAGAAGAATTTTCATCACTGCTTTTTTGCGGCAAGGGCGCCGGCCCGGAGACGTACGTGTCCGAGGCGATGACCGTCCCTTGAGGCTCGCATGAAGAAAACGGTTGGCGCTCTGGTCGCCTTGGCCGGGTTGATGATCCTGGCCGCGCTGGCCGGCTGTGGCCGGCAAGATATCCGAACCGAGATCGCCAAGTGGCAGGACGGCAAAGCGGCGGCGGTTTCGCTGACTTATGACGACGGCAGCATCAATCAGTTCCGCGTCGCCGTGCCTCTGATGAAGGGCTTCGGCTTCCCGGCCACGTTTCATATCATAACGGGCGAGATTAGCGGGTCGCGATATCACGGCGCGTTCATCGGCCGTCCCACCGATGCCATCGTCCGGGAAACGGCCGGCGTCCCGACCGGACCGGACAACTTTTTCGTACGGGTTTCCGCGATCGGCCGCCTCGGCCTCCAGGGGGGCTTCGACTATCACCTCCGCGCCGGCGAACTGTTTGAGGATGGCAAGATAGACGCCGCATGCCGGCTGATCGACGAGGCCTACGCCAAGGTCCGCCGGGACGCGCTTAAACCGGAGGCCGTGTCGCCCGCCGACGGCGGCAAAAACGCACTGACCTGGGACGACCTGAAAGTCCTGGCCGGCGAGGGGTACGAATTCTCGAGCCATACGGTCACGCATCCCCGGCTGGCGGTCCTCGACGAGGCCAACCTGGTCTACGAGCTGGAGAAGAGCCGTGAGGACATCCTCGACCACCTCGGCCCCAAGCACACGTTCACGATCGAGTGTCCCTTCGGCACCGAGGACGAACGGGTGGTCCGGTACGCCTTGGCCCGCTATCCGGCGTCGCGCAATCGCCTGCCCGAGCCGTTCCTCGAAGAGCTCAACCGTTGGAACGACAGGGGCCCCGCCGCGTCCGCCAAAGAGTATGTCCAGTGGCAGCGGGGCGTTCTGACGGCGACGCCCATGAGCCAGATGAAGGGTTGGGTCGATACGATCGCCGGCCGCGAAAACATCTGGCTGGTCCTCGTCTTCCACGGCGTCGACGGCATCGGCTGGGAGCCGAAGACCGGCGCGGAGCTCGAGGAGTATTTTGGCTATATCAAGTCGTTAGAAGCCCGGCTCTGGGTGGCGACATTCCAGGATGTGACGAAGTACATGCGGGAGCGGATGCGCGGCCAGGTGACGACCTCACGGAGGGGCGGGACGATCGAAGTCGACCTCCGCCACGACTTGCCGGGAGAGATTTATGATCTTCCGTTAACCTTGAAAACCTACGTCCCGGCCCGATGGCCCTCCGTCGAAGTGAAACAGGGAAGCCGGACGACAAGCGCAAGGCCGGCCCGGGACAGGCGGGGCGCGTACGTCATGTATCAGGCCGTCCCGAACGTCGGCCTCGTGACGCTCGCCAAGCGCCCGGGCTGACCAGTTCTCTCCTTAATCGGCCGAGAAAAAGGCTGCGACTCAAGCGTCTTCTTGATTAGAGAGACCCTCGAATGTTCCGTCAATGGCGAGGGAAGACTCTCTTGACAATGGGTATGATATACGTGCATACTAATGGTATGAAAATCGCTATATCGATCCCCGACGACGTGTTCCAGGAAGTCGAGAAGATCGCCAAAGAGCAGAAGAAATCGAGAAGCCAAGTCTTCGTCTCGGCGGCCCGTGAATTCATCCAGAGAAACGAAACCCGGCGCCTCATCGAAAAGCTCGATGAGGCCTATGCCCAGCCTGATACGCCGGACGTGACGGCGCGGCGGAAGACCATGGGCGAATACCAGCGAAAGCGGCTGACGGGGAAAACGCGTTGACGATACGACAAGGGGAGGTGTATTGGCTCGACTTCGGCGAGCCGGGCGGCTCTGGCCCGGGATTCCTTCATCCCTATGTCGTCGTCCAGAGCGATCTTTTCAACGTCAGCCGGATCCGGACGGTCGTCGTCTGCGAACTCACGACCAATCTTCAGAGGGCCGAAGCTCCGGGGAATGTTCTTCTTCGAAAAGGCGAGGGTGGCTTGGAGCGGGCCAGCGTCGTCAACGTCTCTCAAATTTATACCGTCGATAAATCCGCCCTGGTAGAAAAAATCGGTGCGCTGTCTCAGGATCGAGTCGCGGAAATATTCACGGGCCTAACGCTCCTCCTCGAACCGCGGCAGGTTTGAGGGCCGTTTCAGCGGCGATGGGCGGGCTTGAGCGTCCAGAGTTGGAGCTTCGTGAATTCGATGATATTCGACATGTCGAGGTCGGGGCGGTGGACAGGCCAGCTCTTGTAGCCTTCGACTTCGCCGATGATTCTCGCTTCGTTCGTTCGGGGATAGGGTTCGAACGCGGGGACGTTGTATTCCGGACGCGGCTTGCCCGAGTCCATGTCGAGGTAGACGGCACTGAACAGGGCGAATAACGAACCGGCCCCGAGGCGCGCGTTTCCGACCTGTAGCGTCGCGGGCAGGGTGTCCGTCCGCCTGATATGCTCGCTCGCTTCGCGCGCCAATCGATAGACGTCTTTGGTTTTCAGGCGCGCGATTTCCGGCTGCGCCAGAGGCATCTCCAAAGGACCGAGAGAGTGGACTGTCTCCAGGCTCGCCGGAAGCGCCCCGCTATTCTGATGTCCCACGATCGCGAGGGCCAGGCTGGCGAAGGCCTCCGCCGGCGAGAAGCCCTCGCTCGGGGCAAGAACCCTCGTTTCCAGGGTTCCGGCGGCAATAGCCCGGAGGTCTTTCCGCGTCAGGCTTTCCTTTTGGCCCGCGTAGAGGTCCATCAGCGCGCGATAGGTCGTGATCTCGATGTCGTCCCGGCTCATGAGATAACGCATCATGCGGCGGAAATTCTTCTGCGCCGTGACCATGGTCTCCTGCTGCCGCAGGCGCGGCGTTTTCCATTCGGCCGGAGCGGTGTTCTTGCCGTTATAGAAGTTCAGGTCCCAGAACTCCTCGGCCCGGATCTTGGTCGGGTGGCCGGCGAAGAGGGCGAGGACGTTGGCCGTCTGCACTTGCTCGGGCAATTCCGCCTTGAGCTTGTCGAAGACCGGCTCGAACAGGTCGTCCCGGTAATAGGCGTCGTCGAACCCGGCGTATTGAGCGCTGAAGTTCAAAGCGTTACAGAACCAGACGACGTCGTGTCCGGGAAGGCTCGCCGGGGAGCCCTGATAGCCCGCCCCGATCCGGCCCAGGGCGTAGACGAGCTGGGGCCCGTAGGAGCCGCCGTGCCGGGCTAGCGTGGTCACGCGGACACCGAAGATACGCTCCAGCTCTTCGATGCCGGCGGATTCCTGTTCCTGCATCCGCCGCACGCCGTCGTCCCATCCGGCCTTCTCCAGCTCCTCCGTAACCGTCGGGTGGATCGAGCCGAAGTTGGTATGACTCCCGATGTCGTGCCTGGCCATGGCCGCGATAACGTCGCGGCGCCCCCGCTTTTCGAGCGAGCGGCCCTTCTCGCCGATAACGAAGAACGTCCCGGTGACGCCCTCCTCGGTCATGATCTCCGCCAGCCACTTGGGAATGTCGTCGATGTGCTCGGCCTCGGGCGTAATGTAATCTTCGGTGTCGAACGTGACGACGAGGAACGTTTTCGGCTTTTCCTGAGGGGCTGCGCCGGCCGTGCCGAGGGCATGGTCGAGGGCCAGGTCAAGGCGGGCGCGGGCTAAGTTACGGTCCGCCTCACCGAGGACGAGGGCTGCGAACCGGCCGCTTCGCCCGAAAAGGAACCAGCGGCCCGCTTCGTTCTTGCCTTCGAGCGTTTCGCCTTCGCGCCGGACGTCCTTGAGATACTCTCTGAAGACGGCCAGGACGGCGTCATCGAGGGCCCCGGCCTCGGGCGCTTTTCTGAATTCGACGATGACCAGCTTGGAAACGGCGGGAGCGACGCCGTACTTGGCCGAATAGGCCTCGGTCCCGCCGTCCGTAGTGCCGAACCCCCAAAACGCGGCTTCGAGGAATGGCGATTCGCCCTGGGCCGCGAGCGGGCCCTTGATGTATCGCCCGCTTCGGGCAACCATGCCGTCGCGCGGGAGCCACGCCATGCCCTTCGGCCGGGCCATCCTGCTTCCGGGGATCTTTGGCTCGAGGGCCGCGGCGAATTCCCCGATCTCCCGGTCTTTGCATTCCGGGGCCAGGATGTTGACCATGTATTCGCCCTTGGCGAGCCCGCCCTGTCCGGAGCTGACCCAGTGGTCCGACTTGATCCCGGGCCAGATCTCTTCCTCGCCTTCGAGCTTGGTCGAGTAGATGCCGAAGGCCGCCTCGGGTGATTCCATCCGGTAGATCTCGAGGACGAGTTCTTTTTGCGCGGGCAAGGCCGCGGCTGCAGCCGGCTTGAACTTGAAAACCGCGAGCTCGCGGAAGCCGTACTGGAGGACGATCTCGGCCCCGCCGTCGATGTAGCCGTAGAGGCCGTCTTTCGTGTAGGTCTCGACGTCGCCCGTCGGCGTCCAGCCGGGGATCCCATTTACGGCCCGCATGATGGCGGGCTTATCTTGAGCGGTGGGGGAGAGGGCGTTGTCGTCCGGCCGCGCGGCGTCTCCTCCCGAGCAGGCCGCGGCGATTACGATCGAGGCTAAGACGACCAATTTCCGTATTCTCATCCGTTCTCGCGAAATTAAGTATATTTCAGCGCCACGGTTGTTGACAAGCACATTAAAAAGCATTATAAATAATGCATATTGGGCTTATTACGCGAGGGCATCATGAGACAAAAAAGCATTACGCTTCGTCTTCCTGAAATGGAATATGTGGCGTTTACGGCGGTCTGCAACGAAAAAGGCTACAGCAAGACCGGCAAGATCAGGGAGTTCATCAGGGACATGGTCAAAACGGAGATCGATGAGGTCGAACTGAGTGCCGGCGAGTGGGAGAAGGTCCGCGAGGGGATCCGCGAGATCGAAAGAGGCCGTTACGCTACACTCGAGGAGATGAAGCGTGACCTCGCCCGAAGAAAGCTGGCGCATAAGCAAGATCGCTAACGAGGCGCGTCGGGCCATCGGATCACTCGACCTGGAAACTCAGGAAAGGATCCTGACCGAGCTCGAAGGTCTTCAGGCGAATCCCTTCTTGGGAGACGTAAAGAGGATAAAGGGGAAAAAGGATATTTATCGGCGGAGGTCCGGCAGGTTCAGGGTGTATTTCCGGATAATCCCCTTATCGCGCTCTATCGAAATCCTATTGTTCGATCAACGTAGCGCGATTAAAGATAAAAACGTCCAAAGGCTCTAGTCAGCTTTCTCGCTAGGCCGTCGTTCTAGCCCATTTAGGGTTGTTACTTCGCGGGGGCCTTGGGCTCGAGCTCCATGCCGAACGGCCCCCCCCCTTCTTGACAAACTATTGACGGATTCTTAACTTAACGTTGACACCTTCCTTTCTTTGGGAGCCTATCTTGATATCGACGGGACGAAAGAGGAAGCCAACGGGATGAAAGGCGACGCAGGAAAGGAGACGATGGTGAAAAATCATGCCCCGGCCATCGCCTGGCTGACACTGGCCGTTCTTTCGACATCCTGTGTCGCGTACAAGATCAAGGAGATGGGCCCCAAGGCCGTGGCCGCCAGAGGCGGGAAAGCCGAGATCATCGGGATTCTGACGAAAACCGGCCAATTCGAGTTCCGGGCGGAGGAACCGGCCCGCGTCGTCGACGGAGTGGTCGTCGGCAAGGTCCACGTCGCCGTCGAGATCGACCCCTACGGGATCGCCGAGGCCACCCGGGTCAAGAAGCGGGCCAACATCGTCATGAAGGACGGGGCCCGCTACGAGGTCCTTTCGAGCCGGCTCACCCGGGACCGCCTCGATTGCGAGGTTCTTATTCCGGCCTGCATCCCGCTCGACGAGGTCCTCCAGGCCAAGGTCAGGGTAGTGAACGGCGCCATGACGGCCCTGAACACGATTGGCGGAGTCGTTCTCTTGCCCATCCTTTTCGTGGAGGCCTTGGACGACGATGAGGGCCTCGGCCACGATCTCGCGGAAGATATCGTCTACTCCGTGATCGACTCCGCGATCGAAGCCGCGCTCGAGCCGAACGGCGAGCCGGCTCCCCCCAGATCGGTCAATGCACTCCTCGCCCTGAAGGAGTCGCCGAACGTCGCCGAGGAGACCGAGTTCTGGGTCATGGAATGGACGCCGGTCGACGCCGCGCCCGATGAGAACGGGAAGCTCCGCGTCCGGCTCGACAACTTGTCGAGCGTGTCGCGAGGCGTCGACGAAGCCAAGCTCGTCGTCGTCGACCACCCCGTTGGCGTCGGCGTCGCGCCGGATAGCCTGGGGATCATTCGTGCCTTTTCCGGCCCCGTCGCTCCGGCCAGGGCCGTCGACCGGACAGGGGGGGACATCGCGCCGCTTGTCGGCAAAAAGGACGATATTTTCTGGCGGAGCCCCGGCGGAGATTCCGCGCCGGTCGCTGCGGCGAATCCGCGCGACGAGCTCACGTTTGAGTTCCGGAGGCCCGCCGGCGCGCGCAAGGCCAAGCTCATCGTCAACGCCACGAACACCATGTGGCGAGCCCAGTTCGCCCGGGAAGTCCTCGGGCGGGCCGGCGGCGCGGCTCCGCGCTCCGGCGCGAAGCCGCTTTATCGGGAAGGGGAGCTCACCGGGCTCGGTGTCCGGCTGGAAACCGTCTTCGGATGGCAGACCGGCCAGGTGATATTCACCGGAGGGCCGCTCCCGGCCGAAGACGCGATTTATTGGCTGGACCTCGGCGACGTCAAGGGAACGACGGTCAGGCTCAAGCTCGAGCCCCCTGTCGGCTACTGGATGATCGACTGTCTGGCGCTGGACTTCGGGGAGGACACGCCCGTTGACGAAGTCCTGGTCGATGCGGAAGACGTGGACAGCCCGGACGCCGCCGAAGTCCTCCGGGCGCTGACCGTCGAGGACGGGTCGGCCCTCTTTCTCGTGAATCCCGGCTCGCAGTCCGTGCTGACCTTCGCGGTGCCGCCGCCCAAAGAAGGGATGGAGCGGACGCTCTTTCTGAGGACGGTCAGCTGCTACGAAATAGCGCCCCGGCTGAAGTGATGGAGCGGCGCCGATTTACCGTTCGATCGCCCCGATGTCGCCCATCGTGCCGTTCGGCCGGGCGTTGCCGCGCTGGTCGGTCGTTTCCATCCTGAATGGCTTCGTGTTCCTCGTGACCGTGATGCTAACGTGATTGCTGAGCGGCCCGGTCGTGAACGTCCCCCAGAAGTCGTCCCCGAGGATGGCCATGCCGAGCCGGTTCCCGATGGCGGTGTCCAGGTTGTGCCAGAACGTGATCCAGGCGGCGTTCTGCGCGTTCGACGGCCAGGTCACGGCCGGGCCGTACCAGGTCGTCCCGGTCATGTCGCCGAAGCTCGAGCCGAAATCCGCTCCTAGGATCGCGCCGTATTGGGACCTCAGTTGGAGGATGACGTAGTTCAGGAAATCATCCGTGGGCCCGCCGAAGCCCGAGTACCCGGCGTTGACGTAGGTGACGCTGTATTCCTGATTGGGGATCTTGTCGGCCGCCAGGTCGGCCGGGGGATACCAGAGGATGGCCGGCTGGCCCGCGTCCGTCCCCGCCGAGAGGACGGAGCCGTGATAGTGGGCGCCGCTCACGTTCAGGGCGTCGAGGAGGGCGACCCCGTCATGGTCGCCGACCTTCGGCCAGCGCTTGCGGCTGGTCATCATCCAGTCGGGAACGGGCACGAGGATCCAGCTGAAGTCGACGACGCCGACGAGGTTGTAGCCCTGGCTGAAGAAATCGAGGATGGAGCCCGCGTACCAGTCCTCGGGCGCGCCGTTCAGGGTGTTGCCGACGACGACCGAATTCTGGAGCCAGACGGTCTCCACGGTATGGGCGTTGCCGACGGTGGCACATCCGCCCCCGCCACCCTGGTTGGGCTTGCCGCTGAAGATCGCCAATTCGCCCGTGACCGCGTTTTCGGCGATGGTACAGCTGGACATCCAGAGCGATCCGCCGCCCATGTAGACGCCGCCGCCGCGATCATACCACTGTCCCACATTGGGGAGGTCTGGGTGGTCCTGGACGAGGTTCCGGGCGATGGTGCAGTTCGTCAGGAACATCGTCGCCAGGTTGTTCGGCCCGCCGGACAAGGTGAATATGCCGCCGCCGTAGGCGTGCTGGGCGGTGACCCGGTTGCCGCTGACCGTGCACCCCCTCAGCGACGCGTCGTTCCCGAGGCGGCCCGTGTTGTCGCCGCCGCCGACCGAATAGATGCCGCCGCCCCCGGCCCCGTAGGCGATGACCGAATTGCCGCTGATGACGCAGTCGTTGAGGTCCAGGCCGTTGGCGTAGATGCCGCCGCCGTAGGTGCCGCGGTCCCTGGCGGACCCGGATTCGCCGAAGCAGGTGTTGCCGGCGACCGTGCAGTCATAGAGCTGAGCGGTCCCCCAGACCGCGAGACCGCCTCCCCTGGCCAGAGTGTAGGGCTGGGTCCCGCCCGTGATCGCCTCGGCGACGGAATAACCGGAAGATATGGTCACGTTCCTCATGGTCAGGTCGCCGTAGACGGCCAGGACCCTGGCGTGGCTCACGTCACCCCCGTTCCATTTGACGGTGATCCCGTTCGGCAGCGCCGAGGCGTCGATGGTCAGGTTCTTGTCGGCATAGAGGGCCGATTTGCCGTAGTCCCGCTCTTGATAGCCCGAAAACGTCATGCCGGAGTAAACTTCGCCTTTGAGCACCGAGTGTTCCTCGGCCACGATGGTCAACAGGATCGTTTCTCCATCGAGCGACTCGTCGAAGGTGATCGTGTCACCCGCACCGGCCGCCTCGATGGCCGACCTGAGGGTCATCGTGCCGCTCGGCGGAGTGGCGTTGTCCTCCAGGGAATTAACGACGAGACCCGGGTTCGGCGTATGATCGTTCGTGGCGCAGCCGCCGGCCAGAAGGACCAGGGCCAGTGGAAAGACCCAAAGCATTGGACGCGTGCGTTTCATCGGCGTGTCTCCTTTTCCATGGGTATTTCTAGTATAGCTCCGCACCCCGCATCTTACAAATTGACCGGCACCCCGGACCGGTGATATCCTTCGCTCAACAGCCAGGAGGGCGACGAGTGGCCGAAAAGATCCCATTGTTCACAGAGACCCTGGAAACCCTGCCCGAAGAGCTCGCCGCCGGCTCCACCTTCGCCGGCCGCTACCACATCGTCGAAGAGCTCGGGAAAGGGGGGATGGGCCGGGTCTACCGGGCCATCGACAGGAAACTCAACGAGGAAGTCGCCCTCAAGCTCATCCGGCCCGAGATCGCCCGCGACGAGCGCATCCTGGAGCGCTTCCAGAACGAGCTCAAGATCGCCCGCAAGATCAGCCACCGGCACGTCGGCCGGATGTACGAGCTCATGGAGGAGAAGGGCGTCCACTTCATCACCATGGAATACGTGGCCGGCCAGGACCTGCGCGGCCTCATTCGGCAGACCGGCCAGCTGACCGCCCGCAAGGCGATTTCGGTCGCGACGCAGGTCCTCGGGGGCCTCGCCGAGGCCCACCGCCTCGGGGTCGTCCACCGCGACCTCAAACCCTCGAACATCATCGTCGACCGGGAGGGGAGCGCCCGGATCATCGACTTCGGCATCGCCCGCGTCTCCGGGACCAAGGGCGGAACGGGGGAGGGGGCGATCATCGGCACGCCCGAGTACATGGCCCCGGAGCAGGTCGAAGGGAAGCCGGCGGATCAGAGGGCGGACCTCTACGCCCTAGGCGTCATCCTCTTCGAGATGGTCACCGGCCGCCCGCCTTTCGAAGGCGAGACGCCGCTCGCCGTCGCCGTCAAACACAAAACGGACCCGCCGCCCGATCCGCGCGTGCTCGCGCCTCAGATCCCGGCCGAGCTCGGCCGCGTCATCCTGCGTTCGCTCGAAAAAGACCGCGACAAGCGCTACCAGACGAGCGAAGAGTTTCTGACCGACCTCGTCGCGATCGACGAGGCCCTGCCGACGACCGAACGCGCCGCTCCGCCGCGCAAGCCGACGACTTCGAAAAGGATCACGGTCGAGTTCACGCCGAAAAAGCTCATCGTCCCGGCGATCGTGCTCGCAGCGCTCGTCCTCGCCGCGATCTTCCTCTGGCATCCGTGGACTGCCCCGAAAGCCGCCTTGGTCCCCAAAGTCGAGAACTCCATCGCCGTGATCTCGTTCGAGAACCTGACCGGGGACCCCCGGGAAGACGGCCTGATCCGGGCCGTCCCCAACCTGATGATCACGAAGTTCGAGGCTATGGGCATCCCTTATGTGGCCTCCTGGGAGCGCCTCCGGGACCTCCTCAAGCAGATGGGCAAGGACCCGGACGCCCCCATCGACAAGGAAACCGGGTTCGAGATCTGCCGGCGCGAAGGGATCACCGTTCTCGTCACGGGCGAAGTGACCAAGGCGGGCAACGTTTTCGTCACCAACATCAAGGCCCTCGACGCCGGCACGAAGCGCTCGCTGGCCAGCGCCTCGTCCCAGGGCCAGGGCGAGGAGAGCATCCTACTTACCCAGATCGACGACCTTGCCGCCCGCGTCTATCAGAAGCTTGACTGGACCCTGGCCAAGGCCGGGGCCGCGCCGCCAGTCGCGGAGTTCACGACGGCGTCGATGGAGGCCTACAACGACTTTCTGAAAGGCCGCGACCTTTACGATAGATTCTATTATGAGGACGCGCGACAGGCGCTCCAGAAAGCGGTCGACCTGGATCCCGGGTTCGCCTCCGCTCATCTTTACCTGGCCTATGTCTACAACAAACTGAGAAACGAGACACTACAGACTGAGTTTTACGAGAAAGCTAAGGCCCTCTCCGGCAAGGCCAGCGAAAAAGAGCGGCTCTACATCGAAGCCGCCTACGCCAACGCGGTCGAAAAAAACCCCGAGAAAAGGTTCCGGATCCTCCAAGAGCTGACGAAAAAATACCCCAAGGAAAAACTCGCCCACGATAACTTGGGCATGTATTTCTGGACCCAAGGTAAGTTCCCGGAGTCGGTCGGAGAGTTCACCAAGGCCCTCGACCTCGACCCGGACTACGGCCCGGCCGTCAATTCCCTGGCTTACACCTACTTGGACATGGGCGAGTTTGAGAAGGCGGTCCGGAATTTCCGGAAATACGCCGAGCTGTTCCCGGGAGACCCAAACCCTTACGATTCCCTGGGCGAACTCGATTTCCGGATGGGAGATCTCGATGGGGCGCTGGCCAATTTCAAGCAGGCGTTGAAAATAAAACCGGGCTTTGGCTCTGCGGAAATGACCGCCTACGTTCATGCGATCAAGGGGGAATATCGCGAAACCCTGCGTTCAATAGAGGAATACATCCTCAACAACCCGTCCAGGGGACTTCAGGCGCGGGGCAAGATGTGGAGGGCGTATTACAATCATATCATTGGCCGGCGCGACTTGGCCATGAAGGAGGCAAACGAAGCTATCGAAGCCTGGGCCTCCGTCAATCCCTACGGCGTCGCCGTGATCAAGATGCTCGAATCCTGGTTCTGCTATGACCGGGGGGAACACGAAAAAGGGCGCCGGCTCATGCAGGACTACTTCGATTTCAATAAGGGCTATGACCCATCGGCGATCCGGATAAACACATCGTTGCTCGAATACTATCTGGCCCTGTCGGACCTGAAACAAGGGCGGATCGGATCGGCGGAAGAAAGGGCTAAAAAGGCAACCCTGCTTTTGACCCAAGAGCCCAGCGAGCGTCCGAGCTGGACGGCCCAAGGTCGGAAACTCGACAGGATCGTTCAGGCCGAGATCGCGCTTGCCGAAGGGAAGACCGGGGAAGTCCTTGCTTCTTTCGAAAAAGGGTCGGCCCTGACGGTCCCCAGCACGGATCCTCCCCAACTCATGCTGCACAACATGCCTTTCGAGCAGGATGTGCTGGCCCGCGCTTATGTGAAGGCCGGAAACCCGGACAAGGCCATCGAGATGTATCGGCAGCTTCTCACGTTCGATCCGGCGAGCCAGGATCGCCGCATCCGCATCCCCGTCTATCACTACCGGTTGGGGCGGCTGTATGAGGAGAAGGGCTTCAAGAGCGAGGCGGCCGAGCAGTACAGGACCTTCCTCGACCTGTGGAAAGACGCCGATGTGGGCTTGCCGGAGCTTGCGGACGCGAAGAAGCGCCTGGCCGGCTTGGGCGGGAACTGAGGGCTTTTTCGCCGGCCTATTTATCCCACCACTTTTCGACGTCGGTGATTTTTTGCGGCCCTGAAATCCCGTCCTTCGTCACGATAACCTTGAAGCCTTCTTCAACGAGGACCCGCTTTTCGCCCTTCAAGTCGCCGGCCTCGACCGACCCTTCAAAGACGGCAATTTCCGTTGTTTCGCCGTTCTTGAGCTCGACGCTGAATCTCGTTCCCCTCACGGACGTGACGGCAGAGGGTGTGCGGACTTCGAATTTTTTCTGGGCTCGCGCTCTCAAAGCCTTGATGACGGCCTCGTATTCCTTCTCGCTGACGTTGGCGACGGTCAGAAAATCGCTGCCGAACTGCTTCGCCTTTTCCTGGAGCATATTCGCGAAATCGTCGGCCTTATCGACAGCGGAATATATTTTCCCCCGCGCGAGCTCCAGGACCTGTTTCTCCGGAGTGTCCTCTTGGAGTCGGAGCTCGGAATATTCGCCCAATTGGACTGCTCCACGTCCATCGAGGGTCTGGATCTCGGCGCTGCTCGAGCCATAGGTCAATATCGTATCGCCCGGCTCGAGCAATCCGGGGTCATCGTCTCGCAGTTCGAAGTGCTCGCCGTTTTTCTTGGATACTTGCACTCTTCCGGAGTAAGCCGACACCATCCCCTTGATCGGAGAGTTCGCCCCGCCTCCCAGGCTCGCGGCGAGCCTGTTCTTTAGGGCTCCATAGGAGGCCGCGGCCCTTTTTCTGACCAGCTCCAAGCGGGCCTTGGTATCCTCGTTCTTCTTCCTGGCCTCCCGGGCTTTGAGCAGCGCGTCCCGGGCGACCGACTCCGCCTGTTTGTTGTTCCTTTGCCCGGCGAGGACGATGATCTCCTCGGCCTTCTTGATGACCCGGTCGTTCTCCTGGATCTCCCGGTCGATCTTTTGGAGATCCGCCGCCGTCCTGTCGATCAGGTCCCGCGTCTTGAAGAGAGCGCCGAGCAGGAAACCGTCGTTTTGGCTCGCTTCCTGGGCGGCGGAGGTCCAGCCGCCGGGAAAAAGGATCGCCAGCGCCAGTCCGACGAGACAAGAACGCTTAAGAAGGCTCATTTACTTCTTCCCTTCTTTCTCCAAGGAAAACTCCCATTTGTAGATCTCGTCTTTCGCCGCCCGGGCGTTCGGAGCGTCGGGATTCAGCTGGAGATAGACGTTCATGGACTTGATGGCCTCCCGGTAATCCTTGAGCTGTCCGTGGATCAGGGCTTCGTTGAAATGGAGCTGGGCGTTGAACGGCGCGATCTTGAGGGCCGTCCGGTATTCTGCGAGCGCGCCCGCGAACCCGCCCTCCTTGATGAGGACGTCGCCGCGCAGGGCGTACTTCCGGGCTTCCTCGGGCAGTTCGGTCAGGTAGGGATTGCTCTTAAGTGTGATGGCGACCCTCTGCCGGATGAGCCCGGCGGTCGTATCGTCGGCGATCTTTAGCGCCTCGGCATACTCGGCCAGCGCTTCCAGGAATCGTCCGGCCGACTCCGAGGCCCGGGCCTGGTCCAGTCTCTCCTGAACATAGCCTCCCAGCGTCTGGAGGAGGGCCTTCCTGGCGTTCTGCCTCATAACGCGATCCGCCAGCAGTTCCTCTTCGGGGATGTCCGCGTAGATCTCGACGGCCCGCTTGACATCGCCCTGCTTGGCGAAGGCCGTCGCTTCGAGGATGCGGGCGAAGGGATTATCTTTCAGGGGCGAGAGAAGCTTGATCGCCTCTTCGTATTTCCCTCCGTCGAGGCTGACGGCGGCCAGGGCTTCGCGGGCATCAACATTATCGGGATCGAGCGAATAGGCCAGCCCGGCGTCTTTGACGGCGCCTTCGCGGTTCCCTTTTTCCCTGGCACAAAGGCTCCTAAATCCGTAATACAGGGCGGCGGCCTTCGGAATGATCAATTTTCTGGTGATCGTTTTTTCAAACGGCTTGGCCTCTCCCTGTCTTTGGATCCTCAAGACGACCTGCGTGTTTTCTTCGCCGCGCAAGCTCTGGGAGGTCTTTTTGAGATCCCAGCCTTTCGTCGACTGGCCGTCGATCTTGACCAGCCTATCGCCGGCCTCGAGGCCGGCCTCTTTGGCGGGCCCCTCGATGAGTCTCTTCAAGACGAGTTGACCGTTTTCGATCCCAGTTTCAATGCCGATGCCGACGAAGGTCACCATGCCGACGGCCTTGTCGAGGGCCGCGACCGCTTCGTCGAATTTCCCCGCTCGGGAATAGATAACCCCGAGCCCATAGGGAAGGCCGGGGTCGTTCGGAGCCAATTCCGCCGCCTTTGTGTACGCTCCGATGGCACCATCGTAATCATTTTTGGCCAAGAACGCCTGACCCAATTGCAAGTGAAGGTCCAGCCTCTTGGGGTTGTTCTCGATGGCCCTGCGGTAGGCAGCGATGGCCTCGTCGAACTGCTTCCGCGCCGCGTGGAGCTCGCCCAGCACCATGTCGGCGTAAAAGCCCGGCTGGAGCTCGTTCCCTCTCTTGGCGGCGGCCAGCGCATCGCCATATTGTTTGACATGAATAAGAGACCGGCCCAGCCATGAGTAATATTGCCCATTCTTCGGGTCGAGTTCTATCGCTTTTTTGTATGAGGTTACGGCTTCCGGGTAGGACCCGTTTTGGTAGTAAGCAGCCCCGAGCCAGTCGTAGCACCTGTGCAACATCGAATTAACGATTCCGCTAGGCGCCGTCGCCGTGTGCTTCAAGGACTCATTGATAGCGGCAATGGCTTCAGGATACTGTCCATTCAGGTAATAGGAATTCCCCAATTGATAATAATTATAGAATTGTTCCTTGGCCTTCCCGTTGAGGGCCAATTCCTTAAAGATGGCGATAGCTTGTTCATAATCGCCGCTTTTGATCACGGCAAGTCCTTTTGCCTGTTGTTTCCACTGCGCCGCCAGGTCCGTGCTCGCCCAAATAACGCCCAACAGAACGACCGCCACTAACAACCTCGATCTGGCCATGCTTTTCTTCTCCCTGTAGCTCACTTCTTGTCCTTGCCTTCCTGAAGCTTGGAACTCAGCTCCTGCACCTGGCTTTCCGCCAGCCGAGCGCTCGTCAGGCAGGCGTCTTCATTCTCCCCGGCGACCTTCAGGAGGTTCTCCGATTGACCCCGCAAGGCCAGGGCCTCGTTGAGCAGGTCGTCGCATTTCTGCTTTTCTTCCGGCTGGATAGCCGCCGCGGCCCGGCTCTTGATATCCATGATCCTGGCATCCATCTCCCGGACGTCGAATTCCGCCGCGAGTTTTTGTTTCCTGACCTCACCCAGCTTCTGGGAGATCTCGAGGAGCTCCTTGATCTTGGCGTTATATTGGTTGAGAATTTCGTTGATCCCCATGGCCATGGCCTGGGAACCGGCCTTTTGCGGGTCAGTGCCCGGATCCGCTCCCGCCACGGTTGCCGCGGCCTGGCAGGGAACATCGAGAGTCTCTCCGGTCATGGCCTTCTGGGACTGGAGATTCATGAATTGGGCTTCCTCGTTCTTCCCCAGCTTGGAAAGCTCGAGGGCCTTGTCGGAGAAGTACGCGGCGCATCGCGCCTGCTCGAAGGCCGTCTTCGGCGCGGGGTACTTGCCCGACGGCAGGGGGCTGGCCTCCGGCTTCCGCGCCACCCATTCGTTGAATTCGAGCTTTCCCCCGGCTATGGACTGGTAACCCAATCCTTGTCCGCCCGTCCCGCCCATCTTGTCGAAAAGCGCCTGCCCGATCGTCTTGGCTTCGTCCTGCTCCGCCTGCAGCCTCTTCTTTTCCTGTATCTGAAAAATGTTCCAGTCATTGAGGGCCTGCTCTCTCGCTTCTTCCTGCTCTCTGAGCATGGCCTGCTGCTGCGCGAGAGCGTCTCCGGCCGCGCCGGCAGGCTTGCCCGCGCCAAAAATGTTATTGAAGAGTCCCTGGAGCAGGGACTGTGTCGCCATCAGGGCCAGCTGTTGTCCCGGCTTGAATCGGCTGATATCGACGCCGCTCAACCCGCTCGTGCCGGAAGAATTTCTGGGCTTGCACTCGGGCGGCTGGGTCTCCGACACGCATCGGCAGACGTACTCGACGCCGCCGCTCTTCATGACCACGGTGTTGCCCTCCCAATGGGCATTCAGGCTCGTGTCTAAGACGTATGTTTCGAGGCTGGCGCGGCACATGGCCTGCGGTTGCTGGGCGAAAAACGGGGCGGGGAACGCCGCCAGGATCGCCAATCCCGCCACCGTCCGCCGGAGGGTTCTCTTGAAACAAGATGATGTCATTGCTCGACTCCTCTTTCCGGTCAAGCCCTTCCGGACGATGGATCTCCCTGCCTTTCCATGCTGGAAGTGTATGTTCAGCCGCGCGGCTATGTCAATCACCTCTAAGGGTGAATCAGGGTGAGAAAATATCAACCGGAGTGGACGTCCCAGACGCCCCGAAGGTCATCTTAACCAAGATCTTACACGACGCTCGGCTCGTTAATGGACCCTCTCAGACTGTAAGCTTTCTCCCGGAACAACCGCAAGCACGCGTCCACCGCGTTCGGGTCGTATTGAGTTCCGCGTCCGCGCTGGATTTCTTCCAACGCGCGATCCATGCCCAGCGCCGGGCGGTACGGGCGATGGGACGCCATGGACTCCACCACGTCCGCCACGGCCAGGACCCGTCCATGCACCCCGATTGCGTCGCCCGCCAAGCGAGCCGGGTACCCGGAGCCGTCCAGGCGTTCATGGTGCTGGGCCACGGCATTGGCGATGGGCCACGGAAACTGGATGGGCTTCAGGAGTTCATACGCCACGCTCACATGGGTCTGGATCATCTGGTATTCCAATGCGGTCAGGCGCCCTGGTTTGCTGAGGATTTCCGCCGGGATCGCGATCTTGCCCAGATCATGGATCAGCCCGGCCGTGCGGATCCCCTCCACGACGTCACTCGCCAACCCCATCTCGGTTGCGATGGACCGCGCCAAGTCCGATACGCGGCGCTGGTGGCCCGCGGTGTAGGGATCTCTGGATTCCACAACGGACGCCATCAGGTCAATGATGCCGCCCAGGATCTTTCGCACCCGTGCCAGGGTCTCGACCAAGGTATCAAGCGCCCGCTGCTTCTCGATCAATCCCACCAGGACTTCTGCCGCTGCGCGGAGGAACGTCTCCTCATGCGCGTCACACACGTGCCCCGGCACTAAGTAGACGTTCAGGACGCCCAACACGTGGTCGCCCTTTAACAACGGTACGCAATAATGACCGTGTGGTTTGATCCCATCGTATCGGACGTCATGGCGTTCATCCAAGGAGTCCGCAAACTGTATCGTGCGTGTGGCCGCCGCCCGCCCGCACATGCACCATCCGAAGGGTACTTCGCGACACGCGGTCAGCAGAGCCTGATGGAGGGATGTTTGGGCGCGCATGGACAGCGTCCCGGATTTCTCATCGGCCAGGAAGATGGCTCCCTTTCGCTCCACCGCCAGCCACGGCAGCGTGATGATGCGCTCCAACACCTGCTGCAGGAGGTCATCTATGGGTGCGTTGGTACCGGACAAGCGCAGCAGGTCATTAAGAGCGGTCTGGATGTTGGCGTTTCGTACCAACTCCTCCTTGACCGCATGCATTTCGGTCACATCCTCCGCCAGGTGGACGAAAATGCGATGCCCCTCGGGCGTGGACGTCGTGGTGGAGTACACGGAGGATTTCAACCATGTGCCGTGTTCCGCATCAAACAACACGCTTTCATTGGAACAACCGGAACCGCGAGCTTCCTCCAAGGGACATCCCGGGAAGGGATGGTCCAACCCATGGATCGCGTCGGGGCAGTACTTGCCGGCCAGGGATGCCTGGGCCACCCCGAAATTTTTCGCGACCACAGCGTTTGCCTGCAATATGGTGTGCTCCGCGTCCACCAGCATGGCGAAGAAGGGTAGTGCGTCCAGGAGAACCTGGACCGTCAGACCGCAGTCAATCGATAGCGGTGTCGCCTTCAACGCGTTCACGTCTTTATCCATAGGAGTGCTCTAGAAAATAAATAATTTGCTTTTTCCGAGCGACCTGACCCCCCCCTCCTAACCATGCCGACACCATATCACCGGCCGCGCGGCCATGTCAATTACCGCGAAAATCGATGCCCGCGGATTTCGCACTCCGGACCCACGCCGAAGGCGGTCAGATGCAGCCGGTGTTGGGCAGAAATGAGATGCGTCTTACCAGATACCTGGGATGAGGCGATATCGGACTTCTTGCATGAAAGCTTGATAGCCCGGTAACTCGGCCTGCAACGTGCGATCCTCGAGGTGGGTTCTAAGAATCATGAGGCCAGACGCTACAACCGCGGGGATCAACGACCACCAAGATCCGAGCAAAAAAACTATCGCCATTGACTGGAGCGTCGTCCCGGCATAGCCAGGATGTCTTATATAGCGATACGGTCCCGAACGACACACTGTCTGCCCCTGGTCACTCTGAATGCGTACTGCGGTCGAGAAGTATGCGTTGGTAATGATCGCCCACCCGAAAAGAGCGAGTCCAAGTGCAAAAATTATGGCACCAACAACATGCCACCATGTGCTGATGTCTCGAGTCCAGCCGAACCGCAAATCCAAGCCAGCGACGACGGGAAGGATCAAGAATTGAGCTAGGCTCCAGAGACCTCCCACGAGCTTATCCCAATCCTTGGTTTTCTGAGCGTGGCCACGCTCGGCGAGGGTCTCGGGATGGGAGCGGATCATAAACACACTGTTGACCAATACGCTCACAAAATAGATTCCCAAGAAAACCCAAGCCCATGCCCAGTCGAGACGGCCTGCGGCGAGGAAAAGGATAGCCGCTTGAATGATGATGAGAATCGCCATTTGTCCAAACCGTGCGAGGATGCCGTTCAGGACGCTTGGACGATGCCTATCCATGCCGGAAGTTTATGGCCGGCCGCATGGCGGTGTCAATGGTCACGAAGAGCCATGAAGAGCGGCGCTCGAGAGCATATGTTATAATTTCCCGAATCGTCTATGATAGAAGGGATGAAACACCAGCGCAGAATCCTTCTCATCGCCCTTTCGGCCTTCCTTGTCGTCGCCCCGCTCGTCGCCCAGGCCGACAAGTATCCCCTCGACCAAAAGATCCCCGTCGACCCCAAGATCACGGTCGGCGAGCTCGGGAACGGCCTCCGTTATTACATTCGCGAAAACCGGAAGCCGGAGAACCGGGCCGAGCTGCGCCTGGTCGTCAACGCCGGCTCGGTCCTTGAGGACGAGGACCAGCTGGGCCTGGCCCACGTGGTCGAGCACATGGCCTTCAACGGGTCCACGCATTTCCCCAAGCAGAAGCTCGTCGATTTCATGGAATCGATCGGCATGCGCTTCGGGCCCGACCTCAACGCCTTCACCGGTTTCGACGAAACGATCTACATGCTGAAGGTCCCCACGGATTCCCCTGAAATCCTCGAGACCTCCTTCCTGATCCTCGAGGATTGGGCCCACGGTCTGACCTTCGACCCCAAGGCGATCGACAAGGAGCGGGGGATCATCGTCGAGGAGTGGCGCTTGGGTCAGGGCGCGGACGCGAGGATGCGCGACAGGCAATTCCCGGTCCTTTTCCGGGGCTCGCGCTACGCCGAGCGCATGCCCGTCGGGAAAAAAGAGGTCATCGAAAGTTTCAAGTACGAAACTCTGAAGCGGTACTACCGAACCTGGTACCGTCCGGACCTGATGGCCGTCGTCGCCGTGGGCGACTTCGACCGGGCCCGCATCGAGGAGCTCGTCAGGAAGCATTTCGCCTCGATCCCCGTTCCGCCGGGCGCGCCGCCGCGGCCGTCCTATCCCGTCCCCGACCACGACGAGACGCTGTTCGCCATCGCCACGGACAAGGAAACCTCCGAGAGCGTCGTGGCCGTCTACCACAAACTGCCCCTCAGGGACCAGAGCACGGTCGGCTCCTACCGTCAGATGCTCGTCGAACGGCTTTTCAACAGCATGCTCAATGAGCGTCTCCTCGAGATCACGCAGAAACCCGGCGCGCCGTTCCTGGGAGCCGTCTCGAGCCAGGGGCGCTTCATCGGGTCGAAAGAGGTCTACGTCCTGTCGGCGCTCGTCGAGGCGGGAGGCATCGCCAGGGGGCTCCGGGCCCTGTACACCGAAGGGGAGCGGGTAGCCCGCTTCGGCTTCACCGCGACGGAGCTCGAACGGCAGAAGAGCGAAATGATGCGCGTTTTCGAAAACGCCCTGGCGGAGAAGGAGACGGAGGATTCCGGCACGTACGCCCAGGAGTTCAGCCGGAGCTTTCTACAGGGAGAGGCGACGCCCGGCATCCAGTATGAATACGACCTGCACGTCCAATTCCTGCCCGGGATCACCCTCGACGAAACGAACCGGCTGGCCAAAGAGTGGATGACCGAGAGAAACCGCGTCATCATGGCCAACGCCCCGGAAAAAGAGGGCGCCGGCGTCCCCAGCGAAAAAGAGCTCCTGGCCGTCCTCGAAGAGGTCAAGCGGGAAGAGATCGCCCCCTACAAGGACACCACGACCGACGCGCCGCTCCTTCCCGGAATGCCGGAGCCCGGAAAGGTCGTGTCGAGCCGGACGATCGCCGAGGCCGGGATCACGGAATGGACGCTCTCCAACGGCGCGCGCGTCGTCCTCAAGCCGACGGATTTCAAGGAGGACGAGATCCTCCTCCGGGCCACGAGCGCGGGCGGCGTCTCGCTCGCCGAGGACGAAAACCTCATCCCGGCCAACACCGCCGACCAGGTCGTGGCCTCGGGCGGCCTGGGTGAATTCAGCGCCATCAACCTCCAGAAAAAGCTGGCCGGCAAAGCCGTCTTCATCAGGCCGATGATCGGCGAGCTCGAGGAGGGGCTTTCGGGGAACGCCTCTCCCAGGGACGCCGAGACCCTCTTCCAGCTGATCTATTTGACCTTCACCGCGCCGCGCCCCGACCCCGTCGTTTTCGACGTCCTCAAGAGCCAGCTGAAGACCTTCCTGGAGAACCGCGACCAGAGCCCGGAAACTGTCTTCTCGGACACTCTGCGCAAGACCATGCAGAGGGACCAGCCGAGGTTCCGGCCCATGACGGTCGAGGAGATCCCGCGGATGAGCCTCGAGAAATCCCTGGCTTTCTACAGGGACCGGTTCGCCGACGCGGGCGACTTCACCTTCGTCTTCGTCGGCAACCTGGACCTGGAGAAGATCAAGCCCCTGGTCTGCCGCTACCTGGCCTCCCTGCCTTCTCGGGGCCGCAAGGAGACCTGGCGGGACTGGAGGGTCCCTCCGCCCGAGGGCGTGGTGAAAAGGACGGTCGAGAAAGGGGTCGAGCCCAAGAGTCTGACGGCCATCGTCTTCTCCGGACCGTTCAAGAGCGACCCCGGACACCGCATCGCCATTCGCGCGGCCGGACAGGTGCTCGAAACCCGTCTGCGGAAGCTCCTCCGCGAGAAGTTGAGCGGGACCTACGACGTCGCCGTCCAGCCGTCCTACAGCAAGATCCCCCGCGAGGAATACCGGGTGACGATCGACCTCGGCGCCGACCCCGCGCGCATGGACGATATGACCCGGGCCATTTTCCGGGAGATCAAGAATCTGAAGAAAAAGGGGCCGACCGAAAAAGAGGTCGATGAGGTCCGGCTGGCCGAGTCCCGCGACTTCGAGACGAACAGCCGGCAGAACGATTGGTGGCTGGCCCAGCTCACCGAGCGCTATCGGATCGGGGACGACCCCGCCGCGATACCGCGCTTTGCGGAATCGCTCAAGCTTCTGACGACGAACGCGGTCAAAGAGGCGGCCCGGACCTACTTCAACACGAAACGCTACGTCCAGGTCACGCTCTACCCGGAGAAAAAATAGCCCGTCACTCGTAATGAGTCCACATACGCAGGATCTTGACCGTTTTGATTTCGGAAAGCACTTGATAGACGAGTCGATGGTGGATATTGATACGCCGGGAATAGGCGCCTGAAAGGTCTCCCAGCAGCTTTTCAAAGGTGGGAGGGTCCTCGAAAGGATTCCTGGCCAGGATTTCGAGTAAGGTTTCGGCTTTCGGGCGCAGACCCGAAGCGGCCAACTTTTTGGCGTCCCGTTGCGCTTGGCGCGTGTAAACGAGCCGCCAGCTCACCACTTGAGTCTGCCGCCGCATTTCTCGACGGGCTCTTTCATCCCCTTGCGAATAGACTCGCGCATCCCCGGGATGGAGAGCAGATAGAGCGTTTCCTGGATGGCTCGCCAATCTTCTTCGGAGACGAGGACGGCGTTGGCCCTCTTTCCGGTGATCTGGATGGGCTCGTGCGAAGAAGCCGCCTGGTCAAGGAGCTTAAATAGGTGGGCCCGGGCTTGGCTCGCTGTCAGTGTCGTCATCGCGGTGACCTCTGATTGAAACGTACCATATTGCGTACGGTGAGTCAAGCCCGGCACACCCGGCAGTCCGAATGACACGCCCATGATTTTTTGTATCCCTTGGCGGTTTGCCTAATGAGATAGACGATGGGAGAGAGTGAATTTGCTCACTCGGCCTTAGCCCATCGGTGATTTCCGGAAGGCGCTCTGGTCCTCTGGCGACCTACTGTGCTATGCAGGCGGCGCGATGGATCGCGGGTCCGGCCGGCCGTTTCTGCTCAGCGCTTGCCGGGCGGATCGGGCTGTGGCGACAGCTTCTGAAGGGCCAGCCGGTTGAAAACGCGAAGGGATGGGAACTGAATGGTGGCGGGAAGCCAGGTCACCTCATCGTCGATCTGGATGTAGTCGGCCGGCGGGATATCCTTCATCGCCTTTCCCGAGTCGCCGATGATCGCCCGGAGGCCGCTCTTCAGAACGCCATTGGCTCCGGAGGCGATGACCTTCCCCTTCGCGTCGCGGATCCCGCAGTCGCCGAGGATGCCCACGGCCCCCGGCGTCCCCTGGCCTTTCACGGTTTTCTTAAAGGACGTGATCTCGAAGACGGGGCCGTCGGGGGTAATAAGCTTGAAGTGGCCCGGCCCCAGCTTCACGACTTTCGTCCCCTTGGGGATGGTCACGGTCTTGCCTTGGGCCGCGGCCGTCCCCGCGAGGGACAGGAAGAGAAGAAACCCCAGAAATAAGGGCAGGAAAGATAACCTTTTCATAGTCCCTCCTTCTTTCTTGGGCCGATGATATGATCGCTATACGATCAATATGGGTTTGGACCGGCCGTTTGTCAAGCCGGCGCCCCGCTCGACCAGGCGCAC
Organism: Candidatus Aminicenantia bacterium; assembly: GCA_041479905.1. Lineage (GTDB taxonomy): Bacteria > Acidobacteriota > Aminicenantia > Aminicenantales > Saccharicenantaceae > RBG-16-66-30. The sequence goes on along the minus strand of JBGOYY010000007.1, from coordinate 27,147 downwards.
ATCCGCGAGCTCGATATCGTCGTTTTCAGCCCTTCGGCCGAAGGAGTTCTTTGAACGGCTGGTAATCCCACAGGGGTTCGAGGTTGATGTCGCGGTGGAGGCCGACGCGGTAGCCCCTGCCCTGGCTGAAAGACTCCCTGAGAAGCGCGACGGCCCGCTCTTTTTCGCCGAGGAGCGAGGCGATGCAGGCACGCCAATAGGTATGACTGCCGAAAAGAAAACGCCTGTCGATCGTGGCCAATTCATTGGAGATCTTCATCGCCCCTTCGCGGTCCCCCCGCCGGGCGGCCAATGTCCCCAAGTATCCTTGATAGTCGATATCCTCCGGATGTCCGGCGGCCAGGGAACCGTATATCCCTCCGGCCTCATCCCAGCGCCCGGCAAAATAAAGGGCGTTAGCGAAGAACCCCTGACCCGCTTCCGTTTTTCTCTCGGCTTCGGGCCGGCTCTCGGCCCATTCGATGGCCTTGGCGGCGATCTCCCGAGAAGCATCCCTATGCCCATGGGCATAGAGCTCCCTGGCCGCTTCCATCATGACGTCGCCCTGAGTTCCACCGGTCGACTCCACTCCCAAGCATTCTTCAATGACTTTCCTGACCTCATTCGTTCTTCCGAGAGCGGCCAGAGCGCGGGCTTCATAGCGCCGGAAAGACAGCAACCTAGGATAGTATTTCTCCCCCGTCTTTATAACCTCCAGCTCTTTTTTATAGCTTCCGAGCATATGATGGGCCTCGGCCCGGAAGCCGAGGGTCCAGGCGCCTGCGGCATATCCGTAGAGGACTTTCGGGTCCATGAAATCCAACTTGGCGTAGGTTTCGACCGTTTCTCGAGGATGATTGATGCCCAATGCGCAGGCCCCGGCGATGCGGTTGATGACCATGTTGTTCGGCGCCAATTTCTCGGCTTCCCGGATAAACCGGAGAGCCTCGTCATTTCGACCTTTGAGCGCTGCAATATGATAGTCGATAAGGCTATTTTCGAGCGGAGAGAGTTCGTCCCGATTTTGAATAAGAGATTGGAGTAAAGCGTCCGCTTTCTCGTATTGATCTGGATTTCCAGAGGTGGCGCTAACAATATAAAACTTCGCTACGAAAAACGAGGGGTCTAACTCGACGGCCCGGGTGAAATGGCGGACCGACTGTTCGTAATCCACACCCCAAAGATCAAATCCCTGGAGGAATTCCAGATAGGCTTCATAAACCGGAGGCCGGCGGGCCTTCTGGGCCATTTCGCTCATGGTCACATTCGTGAAATGCATAGCCAGGGCCCCCATGAGCCTCTTGCTCAATTCCGTGATCAGCCCCATCTTGTCGTCGAGGCTCCCCTTAAGTGGCTCGAGAGACTGTATGAGCTTGCGATGGACGGCATCGGTGATCGTGGCGTGGAATTGGAGCTCGTGGTCGATCAAATAATAATCTCCGGAAACGAGCGTTCCGGCTCCCGTGCTCTTGGCCAGGGCGCGGAGCTCGTCCTGATCCTTGGGGACTCCGGACTCGGCATTGATGACTCGGGAGGTCTCCAGGACCGACATGCTCGGGACGACGTCCATGATCCCCGATTGAGACAGGCCTTGGGCGATCTCGTAGGCGGCCACCTTGCCCAAAGGGTCCAGGGTCGCATCGCCCGTCTGGTTGACGAAGATGCTGACCAGGGCGAGCTTCGGGTTCAGGGCGGGGCCGGGCTTACGGATCAGGAGGAAAAAGACCGCGGCGGCGATGGCCGTTGTGACGAGGATCGCCGGGATCAATATTTTCCTGACATTGAACTTGACCGTAATGTCCCGTGTCGCGAGGCCTTTTCTTTTCGGGATGATTTTCTCCGTCGTCGGCAGGCCTTCCTCGATCCCGGCCAGGTCCGCGTCAAGAGCGCGGGCGCTCTCGTAGCGCGCCGCCTTGTCCTTCTCCAGGCATTTGAGGATGATCCGGGAGAGATCCTCAGGGATTTGGGGATTGATCTTCCTCGGGTCCTCGGGCGCCTCGTATTTTTGCTTATGGGCGATGCTGAGCGCCGTCTCGCCGTCGAAGGGCCGCCGTCCCGCGACCATCTCATAGAGGATGACCCCCAGCGAATAGATGTCCGACCTTTGATCGACGTCCTTCCCCTCCACCTGCTCCGGGCTCATGTACTCGGGCGTCCCGATGAGCACCCCGGCCCCCGTGATGCTCTTCCCGGTGAGCGACCGCGCGATCCCGAAGTCCATGATCCGGGCGTTGCCGTCGTCGTCGAGCATGATGTTCTGGGGCTTGAGGTCGCGATGGACGACGCTCAGCTTGTGGGCTTCCTCGAGGCCGTCGCAGACCTGCCGGGCTATCGCGATGGCTTGGCCGGGGCTCAGCCGCCCGACCTTGCGGATGAGCTGCTTGAGGTCCTCGCCGTGGACATACTCCATGGTGATGTAGCGGACGCCCTGGTCCTCTCCCAGGTCGAACATCTGGCAGACGTTCTTGTGACGGATCTTTCGGGCCAGCTTGAGCTCGTTCGAGAACCGCTCGAGCGAGCTCTTATCCAGGCCGGCTTCGGGCCGGATGAGCTTGAGGGCGATCTTCTCGCCGATCTTGGTGTCGTGGACTTTGTAGACCTTGCCCATGCCGCCCTGGCCGAGCTCCTCGATGACCTGGTAACGGCCGGCGAACGTGGAGCCGGTCGTCAGTTCTTCGCGTGTTGTCCCCATGGTTTCGGTGACGGCGGGTCGGGGCGAATCCTGGGGACATGTACCGGATTTTCCGGGAGCCGGTACGTGTCCCCGGATTCGCGTGGCGCACTTGCCGCAGTATGTGGACTCCGGAGGGTTCTCAGACTGGCATTTCGGGCACTTCATAGCCGATTCCCCTTCTTTGAGCGTGGGCCTAGGATAACGTTTATCGGCGGGAATAGTCAACCGGCCGGAGGGGGCGAAAGCCCTGCGCTGTGACACCCAGCCCCAGCCCCTCGGCGATGTCCAGGAAGGCGCTTGGCTTCAACATGCCGAATAGTTGCTGAACTTATGAATAACAAGCAGATCCGTCAGCCAACCTGCAATAAGACCCGAGGCATGACGATCACTGATATCGGGGCTTATTTCTTATCACTTCCTTGAGGCGGGCCGCGAACCGTTTTCCCGCCGCCTTCTCCTGTTGCTTGCGCGCCTTTTCATCCTTTTTCAATTCCATGAACCGCACCTCGCGGCGAAGCTTCAGGTAGCTTTCCAGCCGCCGGACGTCGAGCCGGCCGTCCCCGGCCGCGGCCCGCACGGCGCAGCCGGGTTCGTTCTCATGGCGGCAATCGACGAACCGGCAGCCTGCCGCGAGCCTCTCGATATCCGTGAAAGCCCTGTCCAGGCTTTCTTCCTCGGCCCAGAGCTGCAATTCGCGCATTCCGGGCGAATCGATCAACAGGGCCCCCCCGGGAAGCCGGACCAGTTCTCGGGCCGTCGTCGTGTGCCGGCCGCGGCCCGCCGCGGGATCGCTCATCGGGGCCGTGGGAAAACGCTCCTCGCCGAGCAGGCGGTTGATCAGCGTCGACTTACCGACCCCCGAGGAGCCGAGAAGAGCCACCGTTTTCCCCGGGACAAGGTAGGGTTCAAGGCTTTCCAGTCCGGCCTCGGCGAGAGCGCTGACGGCCACGATCGGCACGCCGGGCGCTATCGCTCTCACTTCGGCGATGACGGCGCCTATGTCCGTGCGGAGATCGGCCTTGTTGAGCACGATGACCGGCGCGGCCCCGCCGGCCCAGGCCGTCGTCAGGTACCGCTCGATGCGGCGGAGGTTGAAATCGCCGTCGAGCCCGCTGACAAGAAAAACGGTGTCCACATTGGCCGCCGCGACTTGAGCCTTGACGGCCTCACCGGCGACCTTGCGCACAAACGAGCTCCGGCGCGGCAGGAGGGAATGGATGAGAGCCGGGCCCCCGCCGAACGGCTCGACTACCACCCAATCTCCGACGACCGGATAGTCGGCGGAGCCCGCCGCCCCATGCCGGAACCGGCCCGAGACTTCGCCGGCCAATTCGCCGAGCGGAGTGACGAGCGTCGAGCGGTCGCGGGACTGCCTGACAACCCGGCCCGGAACGAGCCCGGGGCCGGCGCAAGCCTCGAATTGCGCAGCCGTCTCTGCGTCCCATCCGTAATCTTTCAATTCCATTAGGTTCCATCCGGATCGAGGACATGACATCAGCCTCGTCTGCACGGCGAGGCTTCACCCCGCTTGCCGTGTCCTCACCCCAGCTTCACGTCCGAAATCTTGATCTTCTCCCACGCCGCCACACCCAGCCCCAGTCCCTCGGCGATGTCCAGGAAGGCGGCGCTCTTGGCGCGGGCGTCGACCTGCTGGGTCCCCCGGGCCATCCGCTCCTTGACGATGATGTCATGGGCCACGGCGTCCACGGCCACCGGGTCCGTCCCGAAGAGGAGGACCGACGCGTCGTAGATGAACTTGGGGTTAGCCCCGGGGCCGCCGTCGTAGCAGGCCTGGAGCCCGTCGACGATGTTGAGGACGACCTTGTCCCGCAGGACCGGGAAGGCGCACGGCTCGGCCACCGACTTCATCCAGAGCTTATGCAGGCGCCCGGTGTTGCTGAGCGAGCCGTAGGACAGGTTCTTGAGACAGCAGGTGGCGGTCGCCCCGGCGTTCTTGAGGATGGGGACGTTGACGATCTTGGTCACCGTCCCCGTGACGATCTTCGTGAAATAGGAGCTCTTGCCCTCGTTGATCATGTAGCCCAGGGTCTCCTTGTCGTACTTCTGCTCGACGTCGGCGACGTAGGGCAGGGCCTCGCGGTCGATGTTGTCCTTGGCCCAGAGCTCGCCCTTGTCGTCGTAGAATTCCCCGTTGGGGCCTTTCAACTCCGTGCCCAGGATGCGGACCCCGGGGAAGCGTGCGGCCGTGAACCCGGCCGCCTCGAGCTCGAAGAGCCGCCTGTCCCAGATGACGATGTTCGCCTTCAGGACGCCCGCGGCGAGGAGCCCCTCGATAATGGCGTCCACGACCTCGGGCTTGGTCGAGAGGATGGCCTCCCCGATGGGGTTGACCTTGATGCCGACGACGTCCTTCGGCCCGACGAACTTCCCCCAGGCCTTGCCCAGGTTCTTTTCCCCGGTGAGCTCGGCCATGCCGGCGCTCATTTCCTTCCGCACCCGGGCCCCGTCGATCTTCTGCCCGACGGGATTGGCCCCGGTCTTGACCCTGACCACCTTCCCGGGGTATTTCCCGGGAAGCGAGCCCTCGACCCTGGGGATCTTGCGGACCTCGTCGATATTGGTCTTGATCTCCGCCGGCGGGGGAGGCGTGGGCTTCTCCTCCTGGACCTTTTCCTGGGGGATCAGGCGCGGGGCCAGGGCCGCCCCGGCCGCGACCATGGCCGCGGAGGCGAAGAACTTCCGGCGTGAGAATTTATCCGACGGACAAGCGTCCTTTTCTCCTGTAAGGGTCATAATGTCGTCTTTTGCCATGCTGCCTCCTGGGGATTGGGATGGGAGAAGTATAAAGGGGGGAGGGGGAAAAGGCAATGGAAGGGGGACAAGGCGATGGTTCTAACATCGTGCATGCAAGCCCCGGGATCCATTGTTGACTCCATTTCAGTGGCCGCATATAATTAAATTAAAGGCGGTCAGATTCCTCGGGTCGAGGAGGGATAAAAGATTTGAGTTTATCAATTGTCTTTTCGTTATGGTTTCTCCTGTTTCAAACTGAATATCGGGTGGCGGGATCCAAGCAGAATTATTTATTGTTTCAACGGTCATTTCAAAGCGCGGTTTCCTTCGGTTCTCAGGGAGAGTTCGAACAAGCTTCCGTGGCCTTATTAAAAGCCCTCTCAATATCTCGCCAACTCAATTTTTCTTATGGTCAAAGTAAATGCCTTCTTCGACTGGCTATTAATAAATGGAATCTCGGCCATATCGCCGAATCATTCGAATATTTCAATGAAGCGCGAACTGCCTTTATGAATGCCAATGATCGACGAGCTGAAGAATATTGCTTAAAATGCCTCAAGATAATCCAACTTTATAATCAGGGCAAGGCAACTCGAGATACAAACGCGAATTACCTTTCTCTGGAGAAATTTGAACAAGCGATTTTCTTGGGAAGAGAGACGGGATTCCCAGATTTTGAGCTTAAATGCTTGCGTCAAATGGGAGAAACCTATTGGCAGATGGGCAGGCTCAATCTTTTTCTGGAGAGCAATAAAAAGGGACTGGAGATTTCTAATAGGATTAATCACAAAATAGAAAAAGGCAGATTATTAAATAATATCGGAGTTTACTACCAAAAACAAAATGATTATTCACTCGCATTTATTTATTATGGAAATGCATTATCCTTTATTAAAGCAATGGGTGATCAGCCGACAGAGGCTGAATGCTTGAGTAATATCGGGATTCTATATCGAGACCTAGGGAACCTAACAAAAGCGCAACAGTATTTATCAAGCGCTTTGGAACTTGATAAAAAAGTTGGTGATATTGATTCAATTTCAAAAGATATGGATAATATCGGCTCCGTTTACTTGCGCAAGGGCATTGATGGTCAAAATACGCATGACCTGCTCCAAGCACTGGACGTGTTCCGTAGCTGCCTCTCATTACGTGGAATAGAGGAAACAAACTCGCTTATTAAAATTACGGCACTCAATAATATCGGGATTATTCAGAGCGAATTGAAAGATTATCCAAATGCTAGGGGCAATTTTTCTTCGGCCATGAAGATTGTCGAAAAAGGCAATTATCTGAGTGAAAAATGCCAGATTATTAATAATATTGCCACATCTTTTGTTTATGAAAATAAAATTGATGATGCAATTGAATATTACAGCAAAGCACTTGAGATAGGATCCGAGCATTCGCTTGAAAACATCTTGATGGAATCGTGCTTGGGTCTTGGCCAATGCTACGAGATAAAAGGAGAATATTCTTCTTCTATCTCATTTTACAAGAGATCTATTGAAGCAATGGAGAATGTTGGGGATCGAATTCCATCTGAATTCTTTAAGATAGGGTTTGCGCGCAATAAAATGCATGCTTATCAGAGAATTATAAAAATCCTGGTTAGCCTACATTCTGCTAATCCGCACATGGCGTCCCTCGAAGAAATATTCAATTTCATAGAGAGAGCCAAGGCGCGCGCTTTTTTAGAGAACATTAGAGAAACATGGGAAGATGGCAATAAGGGAACTAATACTAGTTTCAATGAACGGCAGCAGAAAATCTCTAAGAACATATCTTTGTTATATGGAAAATTGATAAGCTATGACCTGTCTGCCGAGTCAAAAAAGCAAATTAATATTGAATTGGAAAGCGAAGAAGAAAAATACATCTGCCTCGTCTCCGAAACGAAAACTGAAGCGCGCAATAAGGGCCTAAAAATTACTAAGGAAGTTTACAGTATCTCACAAATACAAAATCAAATCATCGATGACCAAACCGTAGTATTGGAGTATTTTATTGAAGAGAAAGAATCTTACCTAATTATTATTACTCGAAAAACTGCGAAATTATACTTTTTGGCAGGGAGGGATGACTTAGAAAAAACCCTCCGGGCCTATATAAAATTATTATCGTTTCGTTCTAACGACAAAAGGGTTGGGGTTGAGGCAGCAAAAAGAATTGGCAACGAACTGATCCCTCTTGAGAAAGGAGGATTACTAGAGGCTGCTAAGGCCCTAATTGTCATACCGGACGGAATTCTCTACTATCTTCCATTTGAGACGTTAAAAGCGAGTATTGGCCACGGTTCTGGTTATTTGGTTGAAAAGTTAGTAATTTCTTATTGTCCATCAGCATCATCCTTATTTGTTCTAAAACAGCAAAAGAAAAGCAACGTGAGGCAAAGGGCGCTATTAGCCGTAGGCGGACCTAATTATGGAATCCCCCCGACAAGTGAACATGAGATAACAAAGAAAGATGTACTTAGCCAGTTGTATAATTATCCGGGATTCAGGTTTTCCTCGCTTCCATTCAGCAAAAGGGAAGTATTAGAGATTGGAAAGCTCTTCGCTAAAAGCGATAGAACTATTCTGGTCGGAGAAAAAGCCAGCGAAGAGGCCATAAAGAAGCTTCCTCTAATTGAGTATCGGCTTATTCATTTTGCTTGCCATGGATTATTAGATGAGAGAATTCCTCTTCGATCCGCGTTAGTTCTGTCCTTAAATGCCCAACAAGAGGATGATGGATACCTTCAGATGAGAGAAATATATGGCCTTACTATGGATGCTGATCTAGTCGTATTGTCTGCCTGTCAGACAGGCAATGGGATATTGGAAAGAGCAGAAGGACCGATGGGGCTGGCGCGGCCATTTTTCTATGCGGGAGCGCGTTCTGTGATTGCTTCTCTATGGTCTATCAATGACAAAACAACCGTTTTCTTTATGAAGGAATTTTATCGAAATATTGTCGAAGGGTACGCTTCTGGGAAAGCCCTCCAATTAACAAAAATTAGGATGCTTAATTCTGCCTGGTCGCATCCGTTTTATTGGGCTGGCTTTATTCTGAATGGTGATCCGGCTGTAGTCAGCATGAGTAGGTGAGGGGAAGAGACTTTTTATTTATTAAGAACCAAGAAGCACATTAGTTCGGATTCCGATATTTTCTGGATGCTGGAAAAGGCCGTGATCATCCAGAAATAGTAGTTGCCAGAATGAAGGCGCGATAATACCTCATCAGGAAGCTGAATTTGCACATCAAGTATTTTCTGGCTAGTCCAAACTGGGAGTAGAGAATTATCAAAAAGTTCAAGAATATAATACTGAGAAGCAGATTGATCTTGCCACTGAAACAGCAAGGGTTTCGGGAGAGTATGCACATGCATAGGGGAAATTAATAAGATTCCTAGTTCACTCGCGCGCTTGACCTCTGCAAGATCGTTTTTTTGTACGATTAGATAATAAGCGGAAATAATAAGCGCGAGACCAAAAAGAAAGTAAGCATATCTCCAGATAAGGCGTCTACCGATGTTTCCGGCCTCCAGCTTATCAGCTGAAGAGGCCGTTGAAGAAGTCTCGTTAGTTACTGTAATTGAGGAAGCCTGATATCTTTGAAGCTCTAGCAACAGATCAAACTCTTCTCTGCAAAATGAACAATCCGTTATATGACCAATAATCTTCTTCTTGTTTCGAAGGGATGTTGAAGACTTGAAGGAAGTAAATAAGGCCATGGGAGAAGGGCATTTATTCCGATTGCCCGGGATCTTCGAAGTGATGTATCCTTGATAAAGCTTCTTTAGGTCATCATATTCTGTCTTCATGCTTAGCGTCCTTGTCTATTAGAAGATCTTTCAAATCAGCCAGGCCCCGATAAAGTAGATTCCTCGTTTTGTCTTGACTCCAATTTAAATAGCCAGCTATCTCTTGAATGCTTAAGTTTAATAGATAGAGTTTTATTACCTGACGTCTTGAATCAATTAGCATTTCTACGGCCTTGCCAACAATTTCTTCTAAATATTTCTTACGGATAGCTTCTTTACTATAGACCAGTTCCATTTCTGAGATACGCATTCGCTTTTCGTGTTTGAAAAGATCTTCTTCACGGCGGTATTTGCGGAGTTGATCGATAACGGAAGAATTCACAATCTTCTTAATATAGGACGCGTAATTGGAGATGATTTTCTCATCACGGATGAGTTTCCAAATCCTAATCTTAACATCTTGCATAATGTCTTCCGGATCCAGGCCATATCTATAGAGATTATATTTATGGACTTGGATTCTGATAAATTGTGCGAAATTATCTATAATATCTTTGAATTCTTTCTCTTTACTATTGATTGAATCCATTGGAAAATACGCCGTAAGCTGTAGCTTGATTAACTATTGTAATAATATAGATGGAAATAGAGCTCAATATTTCTCATTGTTGAATTTTTTATACTCCTTTTTTGCATGAGTGGATAGTGGTGTTTAGCAATCTTGCGACAATAACCTAAGAAACCGATAATATTTACTTGGTTCTCTTCCATTTACTGTGGGTAGCCGAAGGTTAATCGTCCGGTGACGAGATAAATGATGGTCCGGAGATAACCGACTTGTTTGAACCCGTAGGCTCGCTTCATAGCCGTCTTGATCTTTGAGTTCAAGCCTTCCCCCATCCCGTTCATCACCCGGGCGTCGAGGAAGTTGACGACACCCTGCCAATAGTTTTTGATCGTCCGGGCCGCGTGGATCACGGGCTGAAGCCGGCTGTGCGTCGCCCAAAAGTACCAGCGTTTCAGGTAGGATATTGCTTCCGCCGGATCGGCGATCTCCCAAAAGCGCGCCAACGCCGGCTTGATCTGATAAGCCCGCGCCGTCCGCAGGTCCGACCTCTTCAGCGCCTGAAGCCGGGCTTCCTGTTCGGCCGTCAGGTTCTTCGGGTTCTTCAACCACAGGAACCGGCTCCTCGTCAGAGCCTTGTCCTCCCGGTGCTCCTCCCAACGGACCCGTTCGATCGCCTTGTTGAGCTGATTCATGACGTGGAAGCGGTCGAAAACGACCCGGGCCTTCTTCAAGAACTTCCCGATCCCGCTCAGATAAGGATCCCACATATCGCAGCAGATGACCTCGATCTGGTCCGGATCAACACCCCGCGACTCGAGATCTTGGGTAAAGGTCTCGATCACGCCCCTTTTCCGCCCTTCCCCCAGGAAAACGATTCGAGAGGCTTCGAGATTCGCGAACGAGGTCATGTAGACGTGACCCTTGCAGAGCGAGAACTCGTCGATTCCCAGTTGATGGAAGCCGTTCAGGTCGACCGACCGGCGGGCCCGTTCGACATAATGGTCCAGGATCCGCCACAGCCGATTGGCATGCACCGCCGTCATCTCCGCGACCGCGGCCACCGACATCTCCCGGCTCAGCGACAGGGCCAGAAGCTCGAACAGCAGCGTAAATCCGCTGCCGGGCCGGGCCCACGGCACTTCAACTTGCTTCACCCCACAGGAGCCGCACTGGATCCGTGGCACTCGGGCATGGAGATACGTCTCGTACTGAAAGAAGTTGAGATGCCGCCAAGTCCGCTCCAGGGTGTCGTGGACGTCCGCTTCAGCGGTTTTCCCGCAGGAACAGGGGAACTTGGATCCCTTGACGAAGTCGAGCCAGAGGTCGAGCCGACCGTCCTCCTTGGAGAACTTGAGATCAACGACCTGCCAGGGTTTGGAAAGTCCGAGGGCCAGAGTAAACAAACCGAGTTCGTCCATCAAGGCGTATCCTTTCAAAGTGGGGTACGCCTCGAATCTTATCACGGCCGCCAGGCCTTTTTAAATCACGTCAACCCACACAAGATGGAAGAGAACCAGGTAGGTTTGACCCCCGGCCCTCGCTCTCGTTGGCCTCCCGGGGACTCTCCTCGTTACTCTCCCAGCAAGGACGCGTGGCTCTGGTCAATCAGGAAAAATGCGTGAACATCCCTGTCTTCCCAAACCCCGAACCAACATCGACCCCATCGCCATCCCCGCTATTCTCTTTGGCCGCAGCGGCGTCTTCTCCCTGTTGGTGAGCCTTGTAGGCTCGACTCCCAGGCCGTTCCCCGGCTTTTCTACAAGCCTCAGGGTGGGGCGGCTAGGGGGCGGGAACGGCTTGCCGGTGTCCCCGATAATATTCGCTTAAAACGGGGGAGGGATGGCCGGCGCCGCGCTGGCCTCGCCTTGAATGATTGGGGCAATTTCATATAATAAGAAATTCCCGGTGAAGCCATGCTCGAGATATCGAAGGACAACCTTCTCCGCTCCTGGAAGGACATCGCCGCCTATCTTGGGTGTGACGTCCGGACCTGCTACCGCTGGGAGAAGCAGCACGGCATGCCCGTCCACCGGGCCGAGGGGGGAGAGGCGAAGTCGCACGTCTTCGCCTACAAGGACGAGCTCGACCGCTGGTTCCAGCACACGTTCAAGAATTCGCGCTCCGCGAGGGTGAAGGCCAAGCTCGGCCGGCGCTACCTGATCTGGGCCGCGGGCGCAGCGGCCGTCGTGCTTCTAGCCGGGGCGTTCTTCATCGTCAAGGCGAGCCGGGTCCGGCGCCAGCCCGCCGATTTCTCGATCGACGGGTCCACGCTCATCGTCCGCGACAAGGACAAGCGGGGGCTCTGGCGGAAGGACACCAAGATGGAAGACCTCCTGCTGGAGGACTTCTATCGCAGGAACTTCCAGGTGATACACAAGGACGAGGCGAACATGCTCCCCTCCCTCGTCATCCGGGACATCAACGGCGACGGCGACACGGAGGTCCTCTTCGCCCCGAAGAGGGTCCGCGACCAGACGGGGGAGGGTTTCATATACTGCTATGACCGCAAGGGCGTAGAGCTTTGGAGCTTCCACGCCGGGAAGGAGCTCGTGTGCGGAGGGAAGGTCTTTTCTCCGGACTACCGCATCGCCGGCTTTCATGTCCACGACCTCGACGGCGACGGCCGGTTGGAGACCGTCGTCGAATCGTTCCAGGCGCCCGATTGGCCGTGCCAGCTGGCCGTGCTGGATTCCTCCGGCAAGATGGTCGGGGAGTTCTGGAACGCCGGCTACTTGAGAGACCTCACGTATCACGACATCAACGGCGACGGCCGGGAGGAGCTCATCGTCTGTGGCGTCACCAACGAATACCGCGGCGGATGTCTGATCGTTTTCGACACCGACAAGATCAGCGGGAGCTCCCCCCAGACCGGGGAATTCGCCTGCGAGGGCCTCGGGCCGGGCTCGGAACTCTATTACGCGACCGTGCCCTATACCGATGTCTCCGAGGCCATGGGCAACCATGTCGACGGGCTCAGGTATATCGGCATCACCGAGAACAATTGGATCCGGGTCACGGGCATTACAGGCCTGTATTACGAGTTCGGCTTCGACCTCAAGTGCGTCCAGGTCAGTTGGGGCCATGGCTACATAGTTAGCCACGAGGAAATGGTCAAGGCCGGGAGGATCGCCAGCGTTCTCGACGAGGTCTATGGGGACGCCCTGCTCAAGGGCATCCGCTATTGGAACGGCTCGGAGTGGACCGCCGAGCCGGCGAGAAACCGCTAGGGCTCGTTTCCCCCTTTTCCGGGAATTTTCGAACAGCGCGACGTGCGAACGTCACTCTACATTGATATAGTGGGTGAAAACGGCACGCCAACGCCCATCCCGTTTCTCGTAAACGTCCGTCCACCGCCTCTTGTCGCTGGCGTCCTTGCCGCGTATCGTGCCTTTCGATGTGGTGAGGCCGTTCACGACCGCATGATCTCCGAAGACGACCACCCGCATGTCACTGGCCTCGAGTGACTCCACCTTGTAGATCCCGGCCTTCATGTCTCGGATTAATTGCGCCTTCGTCGTGATTTGGCCCTGGAGGTTCTCCAAGTAGCCGTCTGCTAGGATGCCGTCCAAAGCTTCCGGGTCCTGCTTCCACCACGCCGCCGTCCAGTCGCGTTCGATCTGCAGCAGCGCCTGCTCGTCGGTGCTCCCGGGGGACAGCACCTGGACCACGGGCATATCGGTGTTCCATATGTCGACGACGATCTTCCACGAGCCTCCTGGTTGGCGACGGTAAGCGGTGAGCCACTTCCCTTTGTCATCGACAACCGCCGCGCCAGGGACCTTGGGCGTCATCTTAGTTGTGTAAGTCCCGCGCGCGAACGCGAGATCGCCGACAATCCGCACGTCCTCGGCGACATCCATCGCCTCGTCGCTGTACTGATCGAAGTACGTCCGCAATGACGAATGGATCGCCTCCTTGCCGACCTGAATCGGTCCGTTCGGAGCCAGCCGGACCGCGCCGTCAGCGAATTGTTCAGACAATGCCGCCGCGTCGCCCGCGGTTTCTGCCTGGCTCCAGGCCACCGCCAGCGCCTTGATCGCGGCAACGTCCGCAGGGGCGTCGGCCTTTGGTGCGCACCCGGCCACCAACGTCAGGATCGCCGCCAGAATCCCGATACTTTTCCAGTTCATGCGATATTCTCCTTTCGACCACGCGGCCGGCATCGGCGCTGCTTGCCCACCGTTGTGCGGCTCGTGTGGATATGCGCGATTTTAGAGAGTTTTCCCCCGAACGGGGTTTTGCATTAATTTTTACGCCCAGCGACTGTTAGGGAGCATAGATCAAGGCTCAGGGCATGTCAAGAACGCCGCACATGCGGCCTATTTCTTGAAGAAGTAATCGATCTCCCACTCGGCGGTCTCGCGCGCGTCCGAGCCGTGGGTCGCGTTCCGCTCGATGGAAAAGCCGTGGGCGTGGCGGATGGTGCCGGGCTTGGCCAGGGCCGGGTCGGTGGCGCCCATGGCGTCCCGCCAGAGGCGGACGGCGTTTTCCGCCTCGAGGACCATGATCACGACCGGGCCCGAGGACATGAACTCGGTCAGGCTGTCGTAGAAGCCCTTCTCCTTGTGGACGATGTAGAACCCTCTGGCCTCGTCCTTGGTCAGGTGGACGAGCTTCATCTTGGAGATCGTGAAGCCCTCCTCCTCGATGCGCCCGATGATCTTGCCGATGATCCTCTTCTTGGTGGCGTCGGGCTTGATGATGGCCAGGGTCTTATCCATGGGGCGCTCCTTCGGGGGAATTCGCCTCCGATATTACGCATCTTCAGGCAGGGAGTCAATCCGGGCGTTAGTCCGGAGGTGCGCGATAGACGACCGACCTTGACCCGTTCGCCGACGCTGACCCCGGCTTTCAATGCAGGGATGAGAAGCGTGGCTCAGGGTTAACCCCGAACAAGCCCGGGCAGGACCGGGAAGTCTAGGGGTTGACAAACGTTCCCTCCAGAATTAACATAAAACCATGGGAAAAGAAGAAGATCGGAAAACCGTCACCCGGCGGGACGTCCTCAAGCTCGCCGGGACAGCCGCGGCCTTCTGCACATCCTTCGGCTTTCTTCACGGGAGCCAGACCGGCGGGGTCGTCCAGGACAAGCATATCCAGCAGGACAAGCATCTCCAGGCCAGGTGGCAGCAGGCCGAGATCAAGTGGTACAAGGGCAGCGAGCTGCTGTACTCCGCGCCGTTCCCCGCGAAGGTCCTGAAGCACCTCCAGTCCGACGAGACGGCGGCCGTCGAGATCAAGCTGTTCCGGGCCGGCCAGATGTTCAAGAACCTGGGGACGCTCGAAGCCAAACACTGAAGCCGCGCCTTTGGATTTTTGCCTCGACCGCGAAGCCCCCTTTTCGTTTGCCTGCCGTGTGTGCGGCCGTTGCTGCTCGGGCAAGGTCATTATGGCCGGCCCCCACGAGGTCCTGGGGATGGCGCGCGTCCTTGGGATAGGCACAACCGAGTTCCTCTCCCTCTATGGCGATAACGGGGGGACGACGCTCCGCTCCGAGGAGGACGGCCGCTGTGTTTTCTTGACGCCGTCCGGGTGCCGGGTCCATCCCCGCCGGCCCCTGGTCTGCCGTCTTTATCCCCTGGGCAGGACGACCAACGAGCGGGGAGAAGAGCGATTCGCCGTCTTTCCCGCCCAACCCGATTGCGAGGCTGTCGTGGGGCGCGACGGGACGGTCGAGACCTTCCTGGGGTCGCAGGGCGTCGCGCCCTACCTGGGCTGGTCGCGCCGCTACGGCGAACTCTACCGGCGCATGGTGGGAATTCTCGAACGGCTCGACGTCGTGGGCAAGGTCGACGCCGCTGCGGTCAGTGGATCCGCGGGATCAGGCCAAGAGCCGGACCGCGCGCCCTTATCCTCCTGGCAGGACATCGACGCATCGCTCGCCGAATACTGCGCCGCGAAGGGATTGGCGGTGCCGGCGGAGATCGACGAAGCGATCGCCCTCCACCTCCGGGCCATGGAGGAATGGCTGGACGACCTCGAGTCCCGGCCCGGCGAAGTCCGGATCGAACCCAAAGGAGCGCCAGAACCATGAACTTTCATGAACCCGCCGTTTTGGGCCGGACAGGTCTCAAGGTCGGACGCCTGGGCGTCGCCTCGGGGTACGGGGTGCCCACGGCGGCCATCGAAGAGGCCTTCGAACGGGGCTGTAACTATTTCACCTGGGGCACGGTCATCAAGGGTTTTGCGCCGCACATGCGCCAGGCGCTGAAGAATATTGTCGCCAAGGGACAGCGGGACCGGCTGGTCCTGGCCATGTTCACCTACGCCCACAACAATTTCCTCACCGAACGGCTACTTGTGCGGGGCCTCGAAAGCGCCGGGCTGGACCACGCCGATGTCCTCATCCTGGGCTACTTCTCCCGCCGTCCGACGCGGCGCCTCATCGACGGGGCCCTGCGGATGAAAGAGAAGGGGCTCGTCCGCTTCATCGGTCTCTCCGGCCACAACCGGAAGTTCCTCGGGGAGCTGGGGCGGGACGGGGAGTTCGACGTTCTTCACCTCCGCTACAACGCCGCCCACAGCGGCGCGGAGACGGACATTTTTCCATTTATGAGCGGGGAAAAACGGCCCGGAACCGTGGTCTTCACCGCCACTCGATGGGGGAAGCTCCTCAACCCGAAGAAGATGCCGCCGGGCGAAAAGCCGCCGACGGCCGCCGACTGCTATCGCTTCGTTCTCTCCCACCCCGCGGTCGACGTGTGTATGTCGGGGCCGAAGACGGCCGAGCAGATGCGCGAGAACCTGGCCGTCCTCGATGCCGGGCCCATGAGCGAAGACGAGCTCGCTCGGATGCGCCGCATCGGCGACCACGTCTATGGCAAGCCCAGGCGCTAGCGGCCCGAAACGGCCCTGACTGGGCGTTGCCCGCCGTTTGATCTCAGTTCAACTTGGAACCAGGCGGAATCGGCTCCAGCGCGGACTTCAGGAATTGGGTGAGGCCCGAGATTTTCTCGAACGCGGCGGCGACATACGCATCGAGCTTTTTTATGGCTTTCTTCTTGTTCTTGGTGTAAAGGGCCCTGAAGTCCGCTTCGAAATTCCGCCGGCCTTCGATGAACGCTTTTTCCGCGGGGAAAAGCTCCCTCTTGAGCGTTTCGTACATCGGGCCGTAGTCCGCTTCGGCGGCCTTTTCGAGCTCGAGGACCTTGGTGTGGAGGAGCCCGCCCTTCGCGGCCTTGAACTCCACGTCGTCAAAATGCTGTTTATAGAAAACCTCGTAGTCGTGCGTGGTTGTTCCGAGGCCCGCGCCGGGCGGCAGGTTCTCGACCCCGTAGTAAAGGGGCAGGAACGCTGTCGTGTCGGGCTTGCCCATGGCCAGCCAGATCGAGACCGAGAGCGGCTCCGGGAGCTTTGGGTCGAGAGAGACGACGAAGGAATTGATCGTCGAGGAGGTGCAGATCGTCCGGAACTTCGTCCGGTTCGGAGTGCCCGTCTTATAGCCGTCCGTGGCGTCGTATTCGGTCCCTTCATAGTGGTCGCGGAGGATCGTCATCAGGGCTTCCGCGGCCACTTTTTTTCCGGGCTTTGATGAGAACGGATAATCGCGGCCGAGCTCCCAGTCCTTCCCACTGAGCAGGACGAGGCCTCGCCAGTGGCGGAGGGTGTTGCCGTCGGAGACGAGGTCCCGGTTCGAGGGCCTCTCGAAGGCCTTCTTGAAGTCGAACGGGCCGTCTTTCGTTTCATCGTACCAGCCGTTTTTCACGGCGTATTCCACGATGTCCCGGCTGCCCATGAAGTGGTCCGTGTCGTCCGGGCGGACTTGCCGGATCGTGTAGTGGTTGGGGATGACAGCCACCTCGTCGTCGGGGACCCGCTGGGCGAACCAGTGACGTCCCCTGAGGACGGCCAGCATCCAGGCCTCGTTCTTGTCGGCGATCGAGTAGGTCCTTCCGGAGGCCCGGTAGCCGTATTTTTCGACGAGCTCGCCCGCGATCCGTACGGCCTCCCGCGCGGAGGTCGCCTTCTCGGCCATGAGCCTGCGGAGCATATAGCCGATACCGCCGTCGGTGTAGTCCTCCGCCTTCACTCTCGACGGACAGCTGTCGGAGGTGATGAGGACGCCGTGCTCGTTGATGAAGCTGTCGGCGAATTCCTGGGTCGTTGCTTCGATCCACAGAAAGCCCGCCGTCTTGCCGTCGGTCTCGAAAAAGGCCCCCTTGCCGAGGCTGATTTTTTGGGGCGCGCCGTAGTCGCGGGCCCGAATCTTCCGGAGGTTGAC
Organism: Candidatus Aminicenantia bacterium; assembly: GCA_041479905.1. Lineage (GTDB taxonomy): Bacteria > Acidobacteriota > Aminicenantia > Aminicenantales > Saccharicenantaceae > RBG-16-66-30. The sequence continues at coordinate 9,206 of JBGOYY010000007.1, read as the reverse complement.
GATGATCTCGCCCTGGTCGTCCTCGTTGTGGGCGACCATGACCGAGCCGTCCGCGCTGGCCTTCCTGCCGACGAGGACGGTGAAGCACTCGCCGTCCGGGCGTTCGCTGGCCGGCGCGAGCGCGGCCAGGGCGAGGAAAAGCGAAACGAGGGCGGCTGTCTGCCTTTTCGCGTTTTTCATGGCCCCAATGTACTTCCTAAGGCAGGGTGTTTTCAAGTCAGGACGATTCGTGACAGCCGCTAAATCTTCCTATCCCTCGATGACATACCGGTTGTTGCAGCAGTCGTTCCCCTGCATGAGGGTCTTCGTCCGGATCATGCGCATCTTGGGATTGAACGCTTCAGCCGACGCGTAATCCGCGTAACAGGAGAGGATGTAGCCGAGGTCGCCGGCGTTGGCATCCCGGGGCCGGCTGATCAGGATCGTCGGCGTCAGGACAGGATTCTATAGCTCGTGACCTGGACGGTGACCGACGTTCCGGGGCTTTGGGCCGTGATAACCCCTTTCATCGAGAAGGCGTTGGCGAGCAGGTTTAAGCCTGTCAACGTCAGGAACGTGGCGAGCACGAAAATGGCGAATTTTGTTCTGAGTTTCATGATATTCTCCTCTGTTCGTTGATATCTTTTTTCTTTCCTTACATCTCTTTAGACGTCGGGTCGGAGCAAAAGGTTCCAAAATCCTATAAAAATAGTAGGATTTACCCATATCGGGCAGAAATCGCTAAAGAAATAGTGGCCGCCTTACAACGCGGGTTCAGTCGCGGTCATTGGGTCCGGCGGCGCGGATCCGGAGCCCTTCGTCAAGCGCTAAGCTCCGCCTCCATCCGCCGGGTCTCGCCCATGTAGGAGCAGACGGCTTCGGCCAGATCCTTGGCGAAGGGTTCGGCCGGCGACCCGTCCAAGGGGCTGATGTGATCCGCGAGACAGACGGGCATCAGCCTGCCGTTGCGCACCGTCGCGTCGGGGCAATGGTAACAGAAGCCGATCAGCCGTCCGGCTTCATCGACCTCCGGCGGCGTCTGGATGACGATGAAGTGGAACCGGATCCCGCCGACTCCCGAGGCCAGCATGCTTAGGAAAGACCGGGCCCTCTTCGGGCGGAGACACGAGTCGGCGAGGCCCGCCAGGAAAAACAGAAGCGTCGCGACGGCCGGCTTCAGGTTGGGCACGAAGAGGTGACGCCCGCGCGCCGTCCGGTAGATCTTCCGGACGGTCCGGTTGAGGGCGGGTGAGACGGCGAAGGCCTTTCCCGTCCGGGCGTTAACGAAATAGGAATAAAGCAGCCAATGGACGGCTGCCGCGTCTACGTTCGAGGGAATGTAGGCGGCGGGCTCGATGCCGAGCTCCGAGCGGATGTGCCGGTATTCGCCTGCCAGCTCCGCTCTCTCCGTTCGCGGGAGAAGCGGGTCCCGGGCGAGGACGGCCAGGATGCTGTCGAAATACCTGAACCGCGAATACTTCCTCGCCAGGCCGGCGAGACAACCGGAGTCCTCGCTGTAAACGGTGACGGACAGGGCGAAATTGACCCGCTTACTTTCGAGCTTGGAAAAAAGCGTCTCGCGGGCCTTTTCGATGTCCCCGTGCACGTGGGCCTGGCCGCTGTCGATGTGGACGATGAACCTGTCCACGCCGGCCCGGATCAGGCTGTCCAGGAGCCTGTCCGACCCGTCTTCGAGGAAGGCCACTCCGTTCGTCAGGAGCTGACAGAGGAGACCCCGGCTTTTCACGGCGGTGACGATCTCCGCCAGGTCCGGATGAAGAGTCGGCTCTCCGCCGAGGATCGTGATGACGCTGAGTTTCCTCTTCTCGAGGAGGAGGTCGAGTTCCTGCTTGACCGTGCCCAGAGACTTGACGTGCGTCCTATCGAGCGTGTAGCAGGAGCGGCATCGGATGTTGCAGGTCCGGTTGATCTCCAGGGTGGCGTGCGGGACGCCGCCGAGGGGATACCGGAGCGCCCTAATTCCCGCATGTCTTGACAGGTCGCGCGTTCGCATCGCTCGCGGCTTTCCACTCGAGGTATTCTTCCATGGCGAACCGGATCGTCGACCCGGGCTCGACGGCGAATCTCCGGAGAACGTCCAGCCTCGGCTGGACGCCCGCGGTCTCGACGTGAACGTCGTAATAGCCGCTGGCCTTGAGGATGACGGTCCGTTCGGTCCCCGATGGGCGGGGCGGGGCGCCGAAAGTCACCACGACCGGATCGCTTCCCTCCGGCATGACGAGATAGGAACCGTCCGTCGCCCTCAGCCGGGCCGCGGCGTCCTGGCCCTCCCGGCCGGCACCGTCGATCGGCTCGACCTCGGTGACGGACAGGGGGACGTCGGCGGAATAATCCACGGCCAGATAGTCGATCGCCCAGAAGTTCGCCGGCGGCGTGAGCCGGATGGTGAGCGTATCGCCGGGGACATCGGCGACGTCCACGACATAGGCCTTGTCGGCGGAGACGAAGGGCCCTCCGCCGTAGATCGTCCCTCTCGTTTTCCATCCGTTCGGCGTCAGGACACGGACCTGGAGGAGGTACATCTCTTCGCTGATATGCCAGGACATCGTTTGAAAATAGGCGGGGCCGTGCCTGTCGACCTCGGCGTAATAATCCTGCAAAACGTCGCCGTGGAGGCCGAGGAACCGCTTCCCCATCTGGGCCCCCCAGGCGGAGGTCGTGGCGTTGACCAGGAGCTTGGCCGTTTTCGCGCCCGCCGGCTTGGGGAACTCGAGGGTGAGCTCGTCCCTCAGACTTTCCCGGACCTGCGGATCGACCCGGTCGAGGTCCGTCTGCCAGAGAACGCGGTCCTTGCGCGACAGCGCGCCGGTGATGTCGGTCCCGCGCGAGTCCCGGGCCGACCGGAGATCCTGAGGGGAGGCGACGGCGTGGAGGCCGCCCGCCGCGTCCGGGACGACGTTGAGGCCGGCCGGATGGTCGACGACGAGAAGCCTGATCTCGTCCGTATACTCGGTCTCCGCGAGCTCGTTCGCGACGAGGATGCGGTAGGCGCCGTCGACTTCCGCCAGGTGCTCCATCGGGGACCACTCCGCCCTCTTCAATCCTTCGCAGAGCGAGGCGCCGTAGGGCTCGGCATCGAGGTGGTAGCTCTCCCCGTCGAAGGAGTAGATGAGCGGACAGCTATCGCTGGGCGGCGGCGCGGGTGCGGTCGAGGCGCCGATGACGAGCCAAGCGAGGACCAGGCCCGCCCCGCCATAGACGTAGGCCAGGCCCGAATCTTTCTTTTCAATTCTCACGGACTTGATGGACGAATAATCCAGACTGATCTGGCCCCGGCCTTTGGCGATGCCGGCGATCGTCTGGTTCTCGACCTTGGGGTTCCGGAACTCGAGAGTTTTGCCGTCTTGGGTTTCGACGACGACGCGAGGCGCGGCGCTGATCCGCCCGGCCTCGTTCGGGGACAGGTAGGTGACGGTTTTTGTGCAGGAGGCGAGGAAGACGACGACGAAAACGGAAGTGAAGACTTTCGACCAAAAGGATTTCATGGCGATTCTCCTTGTTCTTGTCCGCCGTTACCGCTTGACGCCCATGAGGTCGAGGATCGCGGCGGCTTTCTCCTCGGCGGTCATGCCCGCGAAAACGTAGGTTTTTTCCGACTTGGAGCCGATCATTGCCGCGACGGCCAGCGTCACGAGTCCCGAGACGGCCCCGACCAAGACGCCGCCTATCAGCCCCGCTTCATAGTCCTCATCGTACTCGGCGCCGACGGCCATGAGCCCGCCGCCCACGAGAAAACCGATCCCCAGTCCGTAAGCGGCGGCGCGGCCCGCACTGCGCTTTTTTCCCGGCAGAACGATCGAAGAGATTTCCGAGAGGTCGATCCTCAGGGTTTCGACGTTCCAATAGGGGGCGGGCAGGACGCGAACCGTTCTGTTTTCCAGGCCGGTGATTTTCCCGACAAAGCCCGGGTTCCCGCCCGCCTCGATGCGGACCTCGGGGAGCGCCTTCGCCTCGACCAATGCGGAGGGCAGCTGGGCCACCCCCGCCCATGGGCCTTGAACGCGATTGGCCGCGCATCCCATGGTGAAATGGAGAGATGCGAGCAGAGCCAGATAGGTTGCCGTTTTCCGAGACATCTTACCCTCCTTTACATTTAAATTCTCAATCCCAGTCGCAGGCCGATGTAGAAACCGCTGGCGTCGGCCTTTCGCGAGGGGATGGTCACCTCGGTCAGACGTTCGACGTAGTTGACGGGGTAGGGATCGGCCGTATCCCAGAAGTTCAGGGTATCCGTCGCGGTCGATTCGGGGAAATTCGCCCGGAGATACCTGTAGCCGACGACGGCGCCGAGGGACAGGGTGGGGATGACGTAGAAATCGTAGGCGGCGTGCGCCCTCGCCGAGAACGTGAGCTTTCTGGCGGATGACGCGGATTGCCAGAGGCCGGTGTCCGTGATCTTGGCCCAGGCGGGCCCGAAAGCCAGCCCGGCTTCGATGATGTGGCGCCGGAATTCCGACGGCGCAAACGGGCGATAGGTCAGGCCGAGAAGCACGGCCGAAAAATTCGTTTGATAGGAGAAGGAGATAAAGTTCACCGCGTAGATCTTGCCGTCGTCCACCGAGGTGAACGTCAGCGCCCCGCTTTCCCCGCCGCCGGCGCGCCAGCCCGAAAAAAGGACCTCGACCTCCGCCGACCAACGCTCCGACCACTCATAAGCCAGACTCACCGAGCCGAAACCGGAGCCGTTGTCATTCGAAGGGTGCCGAGTCAGGCTCATCGGGTAGGGCCCCGCCTCCCCGGAGGGGACGTCACCCAGGAACCTGAATGAAGTCTGGGCAGTATCCGAATCGTCATATTTAACATCGGTCGAAAAGGCCATGGTGAACGGCAGGCGTAGCCTGAACCGGGGGGTGTGCCGGGGACGGGACGGCGCCGCTTCAGAAGCGACCGGAGTGGGGGCGGGCGGCCGCGGCTCGAGGCTCAACCTTTTCTGCACTCCCGTCTTTACCCCTGGCAAGCGTCCTTCCCGGGAATACGCCCGCAGTCGGTCCCACTGATCAGCCACGACCTCCGCCGGTTCGCCGGCCACGGCTATGGTCGTGTCGACCCCCATGATCGTTCCCAAGCCGAGACCGCCAAGGCCGCCGATCACCCCGAAGACGGCCCCTAAAACAACCGCCGCTTCCCCGCTGGTGTATTCATCGAGCCCCCCTGACGCAGCGCCCAAGACTCCCCCTGTCAAAAGGCCGCCCAGAAAACCTAAAAATGCCCCTCTTCCGGCCCGGGATTTCCTGACGATCCGGATGCTTTTGATTTCGGCCAGCGCGATCGTGAGGTCCGTCCCGGCGCTCAAGAGGAGGAGCGAGTCCGGCTTGACGGCGATGAGCTCGCCCGCGAACTGCCGTCCGTCGAGCCGGGTGACGACGAGGTTGGCGCCCCGCCTCTCTTTGGCCGACACGTTAGCCGGGATGACGAGGAACAAGACGACGAGGGCCGATGCGATGAGCTTGGCGGTCATGGTTTTCATCTTATCCCCCCGTCTGTCGTCAGATCCTGAATCCTGTCCGCAGGCCGAAGAACGCCCCACTCCCGTTCACCGGAAGGCTGAGAAGCGAGACTTCGGTCAACCGTTCGAAGCTGGGCGGATCGGTCGTCTGGCCGCCGTCCTCCCAGAATTGTGCGATTCCCGAGCTGACGACTCCGGTGAAGTTTGTCTCCATGTAGCGGTAGCCGACGAAGAACCCCAGGGATAAGGCCGGAACGATGTAATAGTCATAGCCGGCTTGGACCCGCCCGGCGAAAGCGACCTTTCGGACCGAGGGGAGCGGGAATTCATCTGGCAAGGACGAACTGTAGGCCGTGCCTCTGACCCAGGCCGGCCCGACCGCCGCCCCGATTTCCACGACATGGCGCCGGTTGATCGTGGGCGCGCCCGAACGGCAGGTCAGACCAAGAAGAAAGGAAGTGAAGCGGGCTTCATAGCCATGATAAAAATTGCCCCAGTAAGTTTTTCCGTCGGCGCTCGAGGTGAACCCCATCCAGCCGGTCCAGCTGCTCGAGCTGCCGCCGCGGGTGAAAAATTCGACCTCCGCCGACAAATGCTCCGTCAACTCATAGGAAAGGCTGACCGGCCCCAGCGCGATTCGACTGGGTCCCGTGCTGGACCACTCGCTGAAAGTCATGGGATAGGGAGCCGCTTCGGGGGGAGCTTCTTCCGGAAAACTGAACGAGCCGTCCCCATAAATAGTGGAGGCCTCCCCAGGGCGGAATACCCCCGACAGGCTGAGTTTGAATCGCGGCCGCCGCGGCGGACGGGATTGGCTCGCGGGCGAGGCGCCCGGGCCGATGGCTCCGACTTGCGGGGCCGGCTCGGGCGTCTTCTCCGGCGACACCGCAACTCCCGGCAGGCGTCCCTCCCGGGAGTGCGCCCGCAGCCTGTCCCAATAAGCGGCGACGACCTCCGGCCGTTCCCCTGCGACCATGAAGCGCGAATCCGTCCCCACCAGCGATCCCGCGAGCAAGCCGGCGAGAGCGCCGAGGGCTCCGTAGACTACGCCCCCGCGGATACTTGCTGGCCCGGACTCATCGTCACCACCCCCCGTATAGAGGCCCACGAACGCCCCGGCCGTGGCCCCGGCCGCCCCGGCGAGGCCGGCGAACAGCCCGGCCCGGGATTTCCTGACGATCCTCACGGTCTTGATGTCGGCAAGGTCGATGGATTCGTCCCGCCCATAGCTCAACAGAAGAAGCGAATCCGGTTTGACGGCGATGAGCTCGCCGGCGACCTGACTTCCATCGAGCCGGGTGACGACGAGGTTGGCTCCCCGTTTCTGTTTGGCCGAAAGCTCGGCCGGCAGAATGAGGCATGAGATGATAAGAGCCGACGCGATGAGTTTTCCGGAAACGTTTTTCATCTGATTCCCCTCCACTCGCCGTCACAATACTCCAACAGGAACATGGGGTTGTCAATATTTTGTCAAAAGGCTGTCAAGAGGCCGTCAAGATGACCGATTGACGCTTGAGCGCGCCGCGGACTGATAAACGCCAGGGGCGGAGGGGGGTGTCAAGCCCGGCTGTTTGACAGCCAAGGGCGGGCGCCGATAAAATGACCCTCGCCATGGACAAGACGGCGAAAGCGGCAAATTATCAGAAATTGAAGGCCTTTGCCCTCGATCTCGGCTTCGATTTGTTTGGGGTCGCCGACGTCATGGGGATGCGAGGGGATTTCCTCCTAGAGCCGGAGACACGCGACCGATTTGGGCTGGCCGTCTCGCTCGGAAAACGGCTAAGCGACGCCGTGCTCGACGACATCGCCGACCACCCGACCCAGATCTATTTCCACCACTACCGGCAGATGAACTTCTTTTTGGACCGGGGCGCCCTCCTTATCGCCGACGACATCCAGAAACAGGGCTTCGGGTCGTTGGCCATCGCCGCTTCCCAACTCATCGACTGGGACAAGCAGAAGGCCCATCTCTCGCACAAACACGTCGGACGTGCCGCCGGGCTGGGCTGGTTCGGCCGCAACAACCTTCTCGTCAACCCCGAGCTCGGAGCGCGCTTCCGGCTGGTCACAGTGCTCACGGACATGCCGCTCGAACCAAACTCGCCGCTCGACTGCGACTGCGGCCCCTGCCGCGCCTGCGCCGCGGCCTGCCCGGCCGGGGCCATCAAGGATACGCGCGAGACCTTCGACCACATCGCCTGCTACGAGACGCTCAAGGAATTCCGCAAGAAAGGCACCACGACCCAGTTCATCTGCGGCATCTGCGTCCGCGACTGCCGCGGGCCAAAAGCATAGGCGGCCGAGACCGTCGGCGCGTCAACTTTGGGGGGATTCGACGAAGGGGTTGAGGATCCGGAGGTTTCCGATCTTCTGGCCGTGCTGGAGATCTTCGGAGTAGAGGACCGAACACCCGGCCTGGAGCGCCGAGGCGATGATGAGCGAGTCGTAGAACGTATACTTCCACCGGCCCGATATGTCGAGGGCCTGGTGGAAGAGCTCGACGCTCGCGAAAACAGAGCACAAGGGTTCGAGGACGACCGCGAGGTAGCGTTCGGCGTCCGCGGCCGTGAGCGGCTTCGAAAACTTTCGGAGAGCGGCGTTCAAGAACTCCTGGATGACCTGGTAGCTAATGGCGCCGCTAGATTCGGCGAGGGCTTCGGTGACGAGCGCCCTCGCACGGTCTCTCTTTCCCGGATCTCCATCGTCAAACGTGTAGACGAGGATGTTCGTATCGAGGAAAAATTTATCGTTCATTCAACTCGTCCCTCGAAAATTTCTTTCCCGGCCGGGCATAGCTCAAAGAGTCCATGAAAGAGTCGAAATCCACGGTTTTGGCGCCGCGGCTCACATACTGATGTAGCCATTGCCGAAACGTCGCGTTGAGGGTCGTCCGCTCGCGCCGGGCCTTGTCACGGGCTTTCTCGATCAATCCTTCCTCCGCGCTCAGGGTGATGTTCTTGAGCATTTCACGATCCTCCAATCATACACTATTAACGTGTACACGATAACAGTGTATTTGTCAAGAGGATGCTCATTTATACCCTGATAGCAATAGACGCGATGGAGGGCGAATCCGTCTCACAGAGTGACGAAAACGAAGCTTTGCCGGGCTGGGGATCTCCTCCGCGGCGGGCATCGTCATCGATACCCCGGACGCGGCCAGCGAAGCTTACGCGGAGAAGATCAGAGGGATCCTGATGGATCCAGGCCGCGGATGAGCTCCTCGACTTTCTCGACGAGGTCCCTGTTGCCAATGTAGAGGGGCGTTCGGTGGTGAAGGGACGAGGGCTCGACGTCGAGGATCGGCCCAAGACCGTCGGAGGCGTAGCCGCCGGCCTGTTCGGCGATGAAGGCGAGCGGCGCGGCCTCGTAGAGAAGGCGGAGCTTTCCGGTCGGGAGCTGAGGGTCCTTGGAGTCGGCCGGGTAATAGAAAACGCCTCCCGCGAGGAGGTTCCGGTGGAAGTCGGAGACGAGCGTCCCGATATAGCGCAAAGAGAGGCCCCTGATCTCGCCGCCGCGCCCCTGCAGGTATTCCGTGTAGGCTTGGACACCCTTGCTCCAGTAGAGCTGGTAGCCGAGGTTGACGCTGAAATACTTGGCCGGCGGGATCTTGATGTCGGGATGGGACAGGAGGAACTCGCCGACGTGCGAGTCAAGAGTGAAACCGTGGACGCCGTGCCCAGCCGTGTAGACGAACATCGTGCTCGTCCCGTAGGCGATGTAGCCGGAGGCGACCAATTTCCGGCCGGGCTGGAGGAAT
>JBGOYY010000006.1:0-71387 GCA_041479905.1 Candidatus Aminicenantia bacterium | reverse complement strand
TGGCCTTTTCGTTCGCCTCGAGGTCGGACAGGAAAGCGACGCTGAACGAGGTCGTCGGATGGTAGCGGACGACCCGTTCGCCCGTTTTCGCGTCCTTCTCTTCGATGGCCAGGATCTTCGGGTCGTTCCACGTGGCCACGTCATAGACCTGGCTGGGGATCTCTTTGTAAACGATATCGGCGCCCTTGCGCGTGGCCCTCACGACACGGATCTCGTCCGGCGAGCGCAGGTAGTTGGCCAGGACGCCGACCGTGGCATGGACGGGGTAGCCGGTCCTTGCGAAGCCGTGCTCCTCGGAGAGGGCGAGGGAGAGATAATTTTTCCAGGCCGGGTCCCAGTAGCCTTTGCCGGCGGGCGACCGGAGTGCTGCCATCGCTTCGAGCTTCTCCCCGGACTTGGCTTCGACGAGCTCGAGGCGCATCTCGGACTTGGTGTTCGGACGCCAGGCGAACCGGACCTTGATGTCGAACGCAAGCCGTCCTCTCGCGTCCTTGAGCCCGCTTTTGTCCACTTCGCGGCCGCCCTGGTAGACGATGAAGTCTCTCGCCCGTGCCCCGTCGACCGCGACGCGGCCGACGCTCCAGGTCGAGCCCTCGAGCCCGGCCGGGACCGAGGGGATGACGAAGGCGCACTTGACGAAATACCACGGTTCGCCGGCGACGGGATAGCCGAATTCCGGTTCGGCCGCTCCCAGCCGGGCCGTCCCCGCCGCGATGGTCATGGCCCCGAATAGAAGGACCGCGGCGATCATCAGAGACGTTCCCTTGTTCTTTTTCATCGTCCCTCCCAATCGATCTTGGCGATGACTTTTGATAACAGGAAGGCCGCCAGGCCCCCCACCGCGAGATAGGCCGCGCCCGCGCCGAAGCTCATGAAGATGACCTTCCCCAGACCGAGGAGCAAGAAGAGGATCATGAGCACGGCCAGCCCCCAGCCGAGGAAAGGCGCGGCCTGAAGCTTGTAAGCCCCTCCGTTGAGGCGGGCGATGGGGCCCCAGAAACCGCCCGGCCGGACCTTCCGATAGAATGCCAGGAGCTTCTCCGCTTCGTCGGGTTTCGTCAGGAACGTCACGGCGATCCAGGCCACCGTCGTGACGGCCACGATGAGCAGGATGCCGACGCCCCACGCGTCGACCCTGAACCCGGCTTTCTCCAGCCCTCTCCCCAGCCCGCGGACGAGCGCGTTATCGGGAAATATCTTGAGATAGACGGCCATCGCCGCCGATGCGCTCAGGGCCGTGATCTCCGACCAGGCGTTGACCCGCCACCAGTACCAACGGAGCAGAAGGACGAGCCCGATCCCGGCCGAGAGCTCCATGACGAGCTGCCAGCCCATCTTGACGCTGCCGAGGACATAGGAGAATCCGGCCCCGAGGAGCGAAACGAAGATGACCAGCACGCGCGAAGCCGCCACGTAATGCTTTTCGCTGGCGTTTTTCCTGACGAAGGGCCGGTAGAAATCGTTGAGGAGGAAAGAGCCCGAGAGGTTGACGATGGATTCGATCGTCGACATGAAGGCGGCGAAGAGCGAGGCGACGACGAGTCCCATGATCCCCTTGGGCAGGAAAGCGATCATCCGGGGATAGGCCGCCTCCATCTCGCCCGGGGCGGCCCCGGTGATGGCGGGGAAGAGGACGAGCGCCGCCAGGGCCGTCAGGATCCAGGGCCAGGGCCGGATGACGTAGTGGGCGATGGTGAACCAGAGCGTCCCCTTGACTGCGTGCCTGGCGTCCTTGCCGGCCAGCATCCTCTGGGCGCTCCAGCCGCCCCCGCCCGGCTCGGCGCCGGGGTAATAGACCGCCCACCACTGGACGAACAGGGCGACGAAGAAGGCCAGGGGCAGGGCCTGCCCGAGCGGCGGAAAGACCGAAAGATAATCTTTGCCCGTCCCGGCGCCCAGCGCCTTTACGGCTTCGACCATTGCGCCGATGCCGCCGGCCTTCTCCACGGAAACGACGGAGAGGATGATCGAGCCCAGCATGGCCACGCCGAAGAGGAGCATGTCCGTGGCCACGACCCCCCACAGCCCGGACAACGTCGTGTAGAAAACCGTCAGGCCGAGGCAGATGGCCAGGGCGGCGACGCCGCTCGTCCCGAAGATGATCTGGATGATCTTGACCATGGCCAGGGTCACCCAGCCGAAGGTGATGCAGGAGACGGGGATGCCGAGGTAGAGGGCCTTGAACCCCCGCAAGAACCGCGCCGGCCGGCCCGAATAGCGGATGTCGATGAATTCGACCTCGGTCACGACCTCGGCCCGCCGCCAGAGGTGGGCGAAGAACAGGACGGTCAAGGCGCTGCCGAGCATGAAGTTCCACCAGAACCAGTTCCCCGAAACGCCGTCCTTGATGACGATGCCGGTGACGGCGAGCGGCGTGTCGGAGGAGAAAGTCGTCGCCACCATCGACGTCCCGAGAAGCCACCAGGGCAGGCTCCGCCCGCTCAGAAAATACTCGGAGATGCTCTTCCCCGCTTTTTTCGAGTAGTAGAGCCCGATGCCGATGGACAGGATGAAGTACCAGACGATGAAGATCCAGTCGACCGCCGCCAGCTTCATTGTTTAGCCCGGTAGATGAGGGTGCCGACGAGGAAGAAGACCGCCGCCGAGAGGGACACGGTCAGCCGTTGGGCCGGTGTCTTGCAGAAAAATACGGCGAATACAACGAGGGGAACGCCGATGCCCCAGAAACCCAGGGCCATCGGCCGATATTCTTTTCTCATGTCCCTCCGGACCTCCTATTTAACAGAAGTCCGGAGAGGAGTAAATACTATTGTTCCCGGGGAATAGCGAAGACGGGAACGCGGCTGTGGGCGATGACCTTCTCGGTCGTGCTGCCCAGGAAGAACCGGGCCAGCTTGTGCACGGTCGTGGACATGACGATGAGGTCGAACTTGTGGGTTTCGGCGTAGTCGATGATCCCCTCGTAGCCGTGGATCGCCTTGGTGACGTCCTCGGAGATCTCGACGTCCTCGTGCTCCCTTTTCTTGCGGGCCTGGAGTTTCTTGAGGACGGAGGCGAACATCTCGTCGGTCAGCCGGAAGTCGTGGCCGAAGAGCTCCAGGACGTAGAGGAACTTGAGGCTCGCCTTCAGGCCCTTGGCCAGCTTCCAGGCGTGGTCGCGTTCGATGTCCTCTTCGACCGCAAAGTCCGTCGGGACGAGGATCTTCTTGATGGCCTCCGGCCGGGCCTTGGTTCCCTTGGTCACGAGCACCGGGACGTGGGCGCTCCTCAGGATCTGGTGGGTGACGCTGCCGATGAGGTTTTGTTCGCGGCCGGCGATGCCCTTCCGTCCGACGACGATGAGGTCGGCGCCTTCCTGCTTGGCCGTCTCGAGAATGACCTTGGCCTCCGAGCCCTCGCGGATAACGACCTTGTCGGCGCAGACCCCTTCGGTCTTGCAGACGTGGTCGAGCTGGGCTTGGGCGCTGATCTTGGTGGCCTCGATCTTGCCGGCCAGTTCGGCCTGGGCTTGGGGCCACATCTCATAGAGGGCGGGTGAGAAATCGGGTACGACGTGAAGGGCCGTCAGCTTGGCCCCGAAGGTTTTGGCGAAGAACTTGGCATAGGCCAGCGCCTCCTTCGACTCTTCGGAAAAATCCGTGGCCCAGAGAACGTTCTTGATGGAATGCGTCATTCTAAAATCTCCTTGTTCCAAGGGGTATCCTCAGTTTACACAGGACTGGGCGAAAAGGGAAGAGGGGCTGCCCTCAATACTTCTGCCAGTCCGGTTTGTGCTCGTAGACCCAGGCGTAGTAGTCGGCCATCTTCAGATCGGAGGCCGCGTCCTTGTCGAGGATGAGGACGGCCCGCGGGTGCATCTGGAGGACGGAAGCCGGGACCATGGCCGTGACCGGACCCTCGACCGCCTTGGCGATCGCTTTGGCCTTCTTTTTCCCGAAGGCCAGGAGCAGGCACATCTTGCTGTCCATGATCGTGCCCAGCCCCATGGTGATGACATGTGTGGGGACGCCCTCGTGGCCGCCGAACCCGGCCGCGGTGTCCAGGCGCGACTCGTCGGTCAGCGTTTTGATCCGGGTCCTCGAAGAAAGGGAGGAGGACGGCTCGTTGAAGCCGATGTGGCCGTTCGTGCCGATGCCCAGGACCTGGACGTCGATGCCTCCGGCCGAACGGATGGCCTGCTCGTAAAAGCGGCAGTAGGCGGGGATGTCGGCGGCCAAGCCGTCCGGGATGTTGATCCGGTCCTTGGTCATGTCGATGTGGCTGAAGAGGTGGGCCCACATGTAGCTGTGGAACGAGGAGGGATGGGTCGGGGGGATGCCGACGTACTCGTCGAGGTTGAAGCTGGTCACGCCGCCGAAGTCGAGGCCCGACTCCCGGTGCATGAGGACGAGGTTCCGGTAGAGCTGGAGCGGCGTGTTGCCGGTGGCCAGGCCGAGGACGGCGTGGGGTTTTTCACGGACGAGGCGGGCCACGATGCGGGCCGCGATCTGGCTGCCGTGTTGGCTGTCGGGCTGGATGATGATCTCCATGTTGTTCTCCTTCGGGGCGCGGTCAGCGCTTCTCGACCCAGTATTTTTTGATCTTTTCTTCGACGCTCGCCCGGAACTTGTCCACGTGGCCGAGGACGAAGCCGGCGACGTCGATCTTATCGTCGGCGACGAGCGGGGTCAGGTCCATGGCGAACCAAAGCTGTTCGGCCTCGTCGGTCGCGTGCGACTGGAAATAGCTGGCGTTGGCCCGGCGCCGCCCGAGCGTCGCTAGGTCGTAGCGTTTGCCGCCCTCGACCTGGGAGTCGTAGACGCCGATCAGGGCCAGGGACAGGTTTTCCCGCTTGCCGACGTCGAGCGGGACCTTGTCCCCGTCGTCCATCCAGTCGAGCCCGCGCCAGACCTCGCAGCCGTAGACCGTCCGGGGCCGTTCGCTTGGAGCGAGCTCCCGGAGGGCGGCCAGGGCGGCGAAGACCGTGGCCAGGTGGGTGTCGTGCTTGTCGGTCGGGTTGTGGGTGTAGAGGACCTCGGGCCGCGCCGCCTTGAGGACCTGGACGAGGTCGGATCTCAATCGGCCCGTCGCGGCGTCCTTGATCTCCGCGCTGGCGTAGTTGAGCTGGACGAGGGCGCCGTAGTTGCCGAGGATGGCCGCCTTCTCCTGCTCGCGCCGCCGGAGCGCGGCCATAGCCTCGTCCGTGTAGGACGCGTACTCGCCGGCCCGGGGGCTGCCGCCGCCGTTCGTGCAGGTCACGGCCCCGAACCAGAGGTCGCGGCTGTTGAAGCATTTCTGGATGCCATGGAAGGCCATGATCTCGAGGTCGTCCTGGTGGGCGCCGATCCCGAGATGGGTGATCCTGCGGAAGGCCTCGTCGGCGGGCCGGCCGTCGGGGATGAAGACCGATGCGTCGGGCTTGAAGAACTTCATGAACGAACTCCAGTGGCGGCGCCGGCCGCCGATTTGACGATCTCGGGGAGGCTGGCCGCGGCGACGGCCTGCCCCACGCGCCGGCTCTTCTCGTCGAGGAGATGGATGCGGACCCGCGCCGCCGTTTCCGGGAACTCGGCTTTCAGGGCCTCGGCCGCCTTGTCGACGATGATCTTGCCGCCCGGCCCGGACATGACCCGGCCGAGGACGAGCAGGTTCCTGAACTTGTAGAAAACTTCGTACCAGGGGATGGTGAAGCCGAGGGTGATGCCGATCGTTTCGAAGATCGCCGCGGCCCGCTCGTCGCCGCGGTCCATGAGGGACTGGACTTGCTTGAGCCGTTCGGGCAGGGTCATCGCGTCCGGGAAGGCGATACGCGCCGTCCGGGCGAGCTTGTTCACGGCCTGCTGGGAAAAATAGTTGGCCCCGACGCCCCGGTCCCCGGACCACTCGTCGACGGCCGCTTCGGGATCGAGGTCGACGGGGACGAAGGCGAGCTCGTCGAGCCAGCCCGGGATGTGGCCGTCGGTGTCGAGGAAGCCGGCCGCTTCGCTCGAGCCCATGGCCATACCGAGGACACCCGTCTCACCGAGGGAGAGCATGCCGGCCAACGCCGTGACTTCTCCGTCGTTGATGACCTCGAAGGGCACGCCCCATTCCGCCGCCAGCCGGACGAAGATATCCTTGACCTTCTTCTCGAAGATGTCCCCGGGCACGGAACGGAAGAGAGAGGCGATCCGAATCTGGTTCCGGATGAGGATGCCGGCCGAACTGCCGCCGATCGCGTCCACGCGGGGGAGATGCGCGGCCGCCTTTTTCAGGCCCGCCTGGATGTGGCGGTAGTGGTAGTCGGGGTCGGCCTGCTCGCCCGGGTTCCAGGGGATCTCCTCGCTGTAGACGGGCTCGCCGTCGACCACGGCGGCGACCTTGTAGTCGCTCGCGCCGAGGTCGAAGCCGATCCGGCAGCCGTCGAGGTGGCCGCCCGGGAAATGGACCGCCTCCCGGACTTCGGGAAAGGTCGCCGGGCTTGTCAGGACGACTTCGAAAGGGCGTTCGTAGACCCGGCTCATGGTCCGGACGTCGAAAGCCCGGGCGCCCTTCTCGGAATAGTCGGCCTTGAGGCGCTTTCCGATCGCCGCGGGGCCGAGGAAGTGGACGCGCCAGCCGCCCCGCGACCAGAGCAGGAACTTGACCAGCCTCTCGACGATGCGGTACGTAGCGGCCGGGTCGCCGTCCTTCTCGGGCACGCGGGTGACGAATGCCGAGACGAGGCCGTCTTCGCGCTCGACGGCGATACGGAGCAGGGCGTCGCCGGCCGTCCGGGCCCTTTCGAGGTAGGCGCGCCACTCGAGGACGATGGGCCGGAAGCCCGGGTCGAAGGGGGGGCGAAGCGTCATTTCGCCTTGAGCTCGACTTTCACGGGAACGAGGAGACGCTGGGCCAGTTCTTCGACCCGGCGGGCCCAGTTCTTGGACGCGGGGACACCCGGCGAGGTGATGCCGCGCTCCCAGGAACCGGCGACCCAGTACGTCAACTTCCCGCCGCCCCGGCCGCCGAGCTTGATCGACCGGTCGACGGCCGTGTCGTCCGTTCCGGCGAAATCGGAAGGCCGGAAAATAGCGGCCAGGCCGACTTCTCCGGCGTTCTCGGCACCCTTGCCCCAGGCGGCGAGGAATCCCTTGTCCTTGTCGAGGGACCACGTTTCGCCGGCGAGCTTCTGGATGCCGGGACCGATCGTGACCGGGCCGGCCGCCTTGGCGGAGACGACGACGTCGTGGCGCGAGACGGCGCTTTCGGCGAAGGCGGACATGAAGACCGTCAACCCGACTTCGCCCGCGGCCGTGCGAAGGCCGCTGTATTCCGCTTTGACCAGGGCTCGGATCGGCCCCGGCGAGAGCACGGTCAGCTTGGCCTGCGGGGCGGCGGCGCCGAACAGCGGAACGCGGGTGCCGCCGTCCCAGAGGATCAGGCCGCCGAGCCCGGCCGAATCGCCGGCGTCGATGACGTCCATGCCCCAGTCCTGGAGACGGTTTTCCGGGGCCGGGAATTTTTTCAGGATAAGCCCGGCCGTGAGCTTGCCGTAGAACTCGATCCGCCCGTGGACGAACTTGTAGGCGGCGAGGTTCGACTCCCAGCCGGCCTCGGCGCCGCCGGTTTCCCAGGCGGAGCGGGCGTAAGCTTTCGGCGTCGGCATGAGCTGGAAGCTGCGGTCGGGCGAATAATAACAGAGGAGCCGCGTCGTCGACGACGGCGGCAGGGTCCGGACGAGGACGATCTCGTCGTGGTAGCGGTCCTTGTCGAGGTCGTCGGCCTGGGAGACGACAAGGGTGTAATCGCCGCCCTTTTCTTCGAAGAGCGCGTAGTTGTAGGTGTTGAAATCGGCCGCGACGGAGGCCCTGATCCCGGCGACGTCGATGACGATGGCGTGGTTCTCGAGGACGAGCGGGGAGGGGTTCGTGATCTCGATGACGAACTGTTTCTTGAAGCCGAGGACCCTGGGGGTTTGAGCCTGAGCGGCGGCCCAACCGGCCGCGACGGCGGCCGTGATGATAAAGGCGATAAGCCTTTTTCCGGCATTCACTGTCTGAGGCATCGACGGGGTCTCCTTTCCGGCGGAAGGTCCGGGCGCCGGCATCGCGGCCGCGCCCGGAATCGCATTATATTCTACTCCGTTAGTCCTTTAAATCAACATCGGCCGCTCCCTTCTTTTCGGTAGCTGGCTTCTGTGTTATGGTTATCCTCGGTCCGGCGGGCGGGCGGCCCGCGGCGAAGGAGAGGATAAAATGGCCAACGTCGCGACATTCGGCGAGATCATGCTCCGGCTTTCTCCGCCGGGAAAAGAGCTCCTCTTCCAGTCCCCGCGCCTCGAGGCCGTTTTCGGCGGGGGAGAGGCCAACGTGGCCGTGTCCCTGGCCATCCTCGGCCACCGGTCGCGCTGGGTCTCGGTCGTCCCGTCGAATCCCGTCGGCGAGGCGGCCGTCCGCGAGCTCCGCCGGTACGGCGTCGATGTGAGCGCCGTCGTCCGCGGCGGGCGGCGGCTGGGGATCTACTTCGCCGAGACGGGCGCGGACGTCCGGCCGTCCCAGGTCATCTACGACCGCGAGGGATCCGGCATCGCCGAGGCCAAGCCGGGCGACATCGACTGGGAGGCGGCCTTTGCCGGAATGGACTGGTTCCACGTCAGCGGCATCACGCCGGCGCTCTCCGCCTCGGCCGCCGAACTCACGCTCGAAGCGGTCGCCGCCGCCCGGGCGAAGAAAATGACCGCGTCCGTCGACCTCAATTACCGGGCCAAGCTCTGGAAATACGGGCGTCCCGCGCCCGACGTCATGCGGGAGGTCGTCAAGCACGCCGACCTTCTCGTCGGGAACGAGGAGGATTGCCAAAAGGCGCTCGGCGTCGGGGCCGCGGTCGATGTCGCCGCCGGCCGGCTCGACCCGATGGCTTACGCAGAGCTGACAGCCAAGGTCATGTCCGAATTCCCGAAGCTCGCCCGGGTGGCCGTCACGCTCCGCGAGAGCGTGAGCGCCGACGGAAACCGCTGGTCGGCCGTGTTGAGGAACCGGACGGAGTTCCTCTCCGGCCCGTCGTTCGACATCCGGGCGATCGTCGACCGCATCGGCACCGGCGACGCCTTCGCCGCCGGCCTCATCCACGGCCTGGCGACCTTCAAGACCGACGCCGAAGCGCTCGACTTCGCCGTCACCGCCGCCGCGCTCAAGCATTCGATCCCCGGGGATTTTAACCTGTCCACGGAAAAGGACATCCTGGCTGTCGTCCGGGGCGACCGGTCGGGCCGGGTCCGGCGGTAAGCGGGGGAGTCGACCATGACGAAAGACAAGGTCCTCGAAAGCCTTCTTGTTTCGAGGGCCGTCGCCGTCATCCGGATGACCGACGCCGCGAAAATCGCTGAAGTCGCGGCCGCGCTCCGCAAGGGCGGGATCACGGCGCTCGAGGTCACCATGACCGTGCCCGGCGCCGTCGAGATCATTCGCACCATGGCCCGCGACAAGGAACCGGGCGTGCTCATCGGCGCGGGAACCGTCCTCGACGCGAGGACGGCTTCGGACGTCATCGCCGCCGGGGCCGATTTCGTCGTCTCTCCGGTCATGGACACGGACATGGTTCGGACGTGCCGCGAAGCCGAGGTCCTTGTCGTGCCGGGCGCCTTCACGCCGACCGAGATCGTGGCCGCGTGGCGGGCCGGGGCCGACATCGTCAAGGTCTTTCCGGCGACATCGCTCGGGCCTCCGTTTTTCCGCGACCTGCGCGGGCCCTTGCCGCATATCCGGCTCATGCCCACGGGCGGCGTCACCCTCGAAAACGCGCGGGAGTTCATCGCCGCCGGCGCCTGCTGTGTCGGGATCGGGACGGCCCTCCTCGACAGGAAGACGATCGATGCCGACGATTGGGAGGCGCTCGCGTCGAGGGCCCGTCGGCTCGTCGAATCGCTCCGCGGGCTCTGAAACTTGATATATTTTATATTTCTGCTATACTTAAAATAACGCTTTGCTTCGCTGGCTGTGTAAAGCAACAAGTTACCCTCCTTCATATCCCCTTAAACTTGTTATCCCCCCCAATTACAGCCAGCCTTTCTCTCCCTTGAGTTGACATCCAGCCTCCGCGTCCTTTATATATCGGTGTCCGGACATCGTCCATGAACAGCTTCGAGATCGGCGCCGTCCCGCGAGCGGAACGGAGATCCTTCTGGAACAGGGATTTCCTGCTGGCCCTCTCCGGCTATTTTTTCCTGGCCACGTCGGTCGCGCTCTTCTACCTCCTGCCCGTCTTCCTCAAGCAGTTCGGCCCGCGCCAGAGCCGGGTCGGGCTGATCATGGGCATCCACAGCGTCATGGCCATCGCCATCCGGCCGGTCTTCGGCCGGATGATCGACCTCCGGGGCGGGCGGCGCATCGCCATCTTCGGCCTGCTCCTCCTGATCTTTTCGACGCCGCTCTTCCATCTCGTCCGCGACGCGGGCTGGCTGCCGATCGCTCTCCGGGCCCTGACCGGCCTCGGCTGGGGAATCGGTATGACGGCCACGATCGCCTACTGCTCCGACCTGGCCCCGGTCGATCGGATGGCCCTCTCGATGGGCATCATCGGCATCGCCAGCCTCGTCGCCCAGGCCCTCGGGCCGTATTTCGCCGAGGAGATCATCAACCGCTTCGGCTACGGCTGGCTCTTCAACGCCGCCGTCCTCTTCCTCGTCGCCGCGCTCCTCTGCCTGCTGGCGACGCGGGAAACCGCGAAGCCCTGCTCCGACGGCCAAGGTTCGGGTATGCGGGTCCTCAAGGCCGTGCCCTGGGCGCTGGCCGTGATCATCTCGGCCATGCCCGTTTTCCACGGCGCCATCCGCGGGGCCATGATCTATTTCATCGCCGTCTTCGGAAACTCGATCGGCATCGGCCGGGTCGGCCCGTTCTTCCTCGTCTTCTCGCTGGCCGCGATCCTGACCCGCTTCGGCATGGGCGACTTCGCGGACCGCTACGGCCGGAAAAAAGTGATCCTCCCGGCGGCGCTCATCATCGTCGGCAACCTCTTTCTCCTCGCCCAGGTCCGGAGCCTGCCCATGCTCCTCGTGACGGGATTCATCGGCGGGCTCGGCCAAGGCCTGATCTTTCCCGCCCTGAGCACCTACATCATCGATTTCCTGGGCCGGGAGAACAAGGGTTTGGCCATCAGCCTTTATCTGTCGCTTTTCGACGTCGGGATGGGCATCGGTTCGCCGTTTTTCGGCTGGATGTCCGACCTCGCCGGATACCGGTGGATGTACCGCATCGCCGGGTTATTTCTATTGGCCTCGACCGCCGTCTTCATGCTCAAGGCGCCGGCGACCGAAGGCCGGAAACTTCAAGGAGGCGCATGATGTGTCAGGACGACAAGAGCTTTTATGACGTGATCGCCGGGCGGCGGACGATCCGCAGGTTCAAGCCCGAGCCCGTGACCAGAGAACTGCTCGAGCGGCTCGTCGATGTCGGCCGACTGGCCCCGTCGGCGGCCAACCTCCAGCCGCTCGAGTTTATCGTCGTCGACGAGACGGGTCTCAAGGCGGAGGTCTTTCCCTGCCTGAAGTGGGCGGCCTACATCGCCCCGGCCGGCGACCCCAAGCCGGGGGAGGAGCCCGCCGCTTACATCGTCACCCTGGCCAACACCAAAGTCCGGGAGAAGATGTTCGAGTACGACATCGGCGCGGCCATGGAGAACATGCTCCTCGCGGCTCTGGCCGAGGGCGTCGGGAGCTGCTGGCTGCTTTCGATCGACCGGGACAAGCTGAGGGCCGTGCTCGGCGTGCCCGAGGACTACAGGGTCGACAGCGTCCTGGCCCTAGGCTACCCGGCGGAGGAGCCGACGGCCGAGGTCATGGGCGAGTCCTGCCGTTACTGGAAGGCCGCCGACGGCCGCCTCCACGTCCCCAAGCGTGCCCTCGGATCCGTCATCCACTTCAACCGGTTTTGACGAGCATGCGGCTTGACTTTGGCGGCCGCGAGCGGTATAAAAAATATTCAGCATGACCGGCGTATTCCCAAAGGAGGACTCATGAAAAATCGACGGATTCTCAATGTCACAATAATCGCGGCGCTCGCCTTCTTCGTCTTTGCCACCGTCCAGGCCCGGGCCGACATCTACATGAAGCAGAAGGTCCACACGGATGCCTTCAAGATAATGGGCCAGAGCCAGCCGGAGAAGGACGCGATCTCGGTGTTCTGGATGGGTGAGAACAAGGCCAGAACGGACCAGGAGGCCGGGACATCCTCCATCCTTCTCGGCGACAAGAAGATCCTCTACATGATCGACCACAACAAGAAGACCTATGCCGAAATGCCCCTGGACTTCGATAAGATGTTCGAAGCAGCGGCCGCGTCGGAAGCCGCGGAGGACCCGGAAAAGGCCGAGGCCATGAAGAAGATGCCCGGCTTCATGAAGGGCATGATGAAGGGGGTCATGGGCAACATGTCGGCCAAGGTGACCGAAACCGATGAGACAAAAAAGATCGGCACCTGGAACTGCCGCAAGTACCTCATCGAGATGGACATGGGCATGGCCGGCAAAACCAATTCCGAAGCCTGGGCCACCGAGGACCTCAAGATCAACTACAGTCTTTACTTCACCAGTGCTAACGCCATGCTGGCCACCCAGCCCGGCTTCGATAAGATCGTCAAGGAAATGCAGAAGGTCAAGGGCGTCATCGTCTACTCTACGGCCAAGACCAACGTCATGGGCACAGAAATGACATCGACGACCGAACTCCTCGAATGCTCCGAAAAGGCCGCTCCGGCCGGCAACTACGACATTCCGGCGGGCTACAAGAAGGTCAAGGGCTTTAAGGACTAGACACCCAAATGGGGTCGGACCTCGGCAACTCTAATTAAATCAGTAGAATAACATAATTTTCTGCTGTTCGTTCAGTTTAGGGGTAGCCTTATTTCGCGCTTTTTTGGCCTAAAAACACAAAGCTGACCGCCGCGCCGCCGTCGTAACGGAGGCCGTGGCCGAAGCCCTTTTCGGTGACGAACGCCGCCCCGGCGTTCATCTCGACTGAAAAGACCTTTCCTTCCTCCGCGCGGCCGGTAGTTGTCAAGAAGGTGTAAAGATTCTGTCAATTTGTCATGGATATGGTCCGACCCATTCAATATAAAGGCGGCCTTGACTGATGGGCCGGACTTGGCCCATATTGGGCGCTAGCCCGGTTTTTGAGGGAGAGAGGAATGACATGAAAAGACACATCGGCGCGATCGTGCTTCTGCTCGTCGCCTTCGTCGTTCTCGGTGTTGACGCGAAGTCGCAATCCCCGTCGACGACCGCGGCATCAGCCCAGGCCGTTTCCCGTCCCTCTCTCGCCCCGACCCTTTCCGCCGAGGCCGCCGCTTGGGTCGATAAGACCCTGGCCGGCCTGTCCCTCGAAAAGAGGATTGGCCAGATCGTCTGTTCGGACGTCGCCGGCGGCTACATCGCCGCAGACGACGCGCGCCTCGCCACCTGGCTCGCTCTCGCCCGCGACCAGGGCCTGGGCATGTTCGTCCTCTACGGCGGGACGCCGCGCGACGTCGTCCACCTTCTCAACCGGCTCCAGAAAGAGGCCGAGATCCCGCTCCTCATCTCCGCCGACTTCGAAGGCGGCCCGGGCCAGCAGGTGACGGGGGCGAGCGAATTCCCGGCCAACATGGCCTTCGCTGCCGCCCGCTCCGAGGACCTCATGTACCGGGCGGCTTCGGCCGCCGCCGTCGAGGGCCGGGCCATGGGCATCCATTTGACCTACACGCCCGTCGTCGATATCGCCTGGCGCCCCGACAATCCGGCCGAGAGCGTCCGCTCCTTCGGCGGCGACCTGGCCCTGCTCGGGCGCATGGTCCGGGCCTACGTCCGCGGCTATCACGACAACGGCATGCTGACCTCGGCCAAGCATTTCCCCGGCCGCGGCGACGTCGAGAACATGCCGACGAACCCCGGCTGGGCCTGGATCAATAAGCCCGCGAAAGACGTCGAGGCCCAGGAATTCCGGGCCTTCAAGCATGCGATCGACGCCGGCGTCGATTTCGTCATGACCGAGCACATCGCCGTCCCCTCCGTCACCGGCGGCTCCGAACTTCCGGCGAGCGTCGAAAAAAAGCTGGTCACGGATTGGCTCAAGGGTAAGCTCGGCTTCAAGGGCGTCGTGACGTCGGACGACCTCTGGTATGACAACGTCATCAACCGCTTCGGCGCCGAGGACGTGGCCGTCAAGGCCTTCGAGGCGGGCCACGACGTCATCCTCAAGCCGAAAAACCCGGCCGCGACGATCGCCGCCCTCGCCGCCGCGGTCCGTTCGGGCCGCATCCCCGAAAGCCGGGTGGACGAGGCCGCCCGCAAGATCCTGACGCTCAAAGCCCGGCTCGGCCTCCACAAGAACCGGTTCGTCGAAGAGACGCGCGTGGGCGAGTTCGTCGGCACGGCGGCCCATCAAGCTATCGTTCAGGAAGTCGCCGACAAGTCGCTGACCCTCCTCAAGAACGATAAGGTTCTGCCGCTCGCGCCGGGACGCGCCGCGGAGATGGTCAATATCAACGTTCAGAAGTACGACGGCGACCCCATGCCGGCGGCCCTCTCGGCGAAACTCGCCGCCGCCTTCCCGGGGACGCCGAGTTTCACCCTGCGGCCCGACATGGACCCGGCCTATTATGAATCCGTCTGGAAGGCGGTCGCCGGCGCCGACCTGGTCGTCCTGTCGCTCTTTGTCCCGAGGAACAGAATGGGCGATGCCGCGCCATTCCGCGAGGCCGACCTGGCCTTTCTCCTGAAAGTCATCGCCGCCAAGCCCAATGCCGTCGTGGCCATGGCCTACGGCAATCCGCAGCTCGTTCGCAAGATCCCGGCGGTCCCGGCGTTCCTCGTAGGCTACGGCGAGCGGGGCTGGTTCGGGAATCAGGCTGTCTACTTCGAATCGTTCATCAAGGCGCTCAAAGGCGAGCTCAAGCCCTCGGGCCGGCTCCCGGTCACGGTCAGCAAAGAGTACCCGATCGGCAGCGGCCGCTGATAAACGCCCGGTCTACGGCCCGTCCGGTATTACTTGCCTTCCGGCTGTATCCGGACCATGACGACGCCGTGGCGGGCGACGAAAGCCTTGAAGGCGTCTTTATGGACGCCAAGGTCTTTCTGACGCCAGAGATCACGGACCCTCTGCCCGCCTTCGACGCCGACGTCGGCCCAGAGGGCGGTGACTTCGGCCAGGCCTTCGCCCCGGTTGAAGAGCCCGACCGCCTTGGACCCGTCTGCTATCTCCCTGACCCAGATTTCGAGGTCGCCGTTTTTCGCGACGCGCCGCCCAGGCTTACCCAGGGGGTCCTGGTCGACGTCGATGACCTCGTCGTTCGTGAGGAGGCCCAGCGTGAAATCGTCGAGGCGGGTGATGTCGCCGCTGAAGATGAGCGGCGCGGCTACCAGCGCCCAGAGTGAGACGTGGGCGTACTGCTCGTTCGGCGTGAGCGGCGTCTCGGCTGTCCCGCCTTTCCAGTCGCTCAGGTATCCGAGGAGAAGGTAGTCCGGGTCGTTCCAGCGGCCCGGGCCGCCGTAGCGGTGGAGCTCGTTTTTGGAGTAGACGTCGAACCCGTCGCGGAAGAGCGCGGCCGGGATGCCCTCGAACGAGCCGCCCAGGTCGCCGGCTGTCCGCCAGCTATTGCCCCCGACCGCGGCGCCCCACTCCCAGACGTTGCCCATGCCGTACTGGCAGAGGTTGAGGACGATATCGCGCGGCTCTTTGGCCAGGATGGAGCTCACGAGCCGGTAGGGTCTCTGCAGTTCCTCGACGCTTTTATCCTTGGCGACGCCGTTGTAGGAGCACCAGTCGTACTTCAGGAAATCGTAGCCCCACTCGACGAAGCGGCGGACGTCCTGCTCCTCGTGCTGCCAGGCCGCGATGTGCCCCGCGCAGGTGAAGGGCCCGGGCGAGGTGTAGATCCCGGCCTTGAGGCCTTTGGCGTGGATGTAGTCAGTGAGGCCTTTCATGTCGGGGAAGCGTCCGTTGGAGTTGATCATGCCTTTGGCGTCGCGCGCCTCGCCCAGGAGGGACGGGTCCTTCGCGTCGGGCCGGACCGCCCAGCAGTCGTCGATGTTGACGTACTGATAGCCGTGGTCGATCATGCCGCTCGAGACCATGGCGTCGGCGGCGGCGCGCATGATGCCGTCGGTGACGTGGTTTTCCCAGACATACCAGCTGTTCCAGCCCATGTGCGGGGTGAGGGCCAGGGTGTCGCCGCAGACGATCTTGAAGCCGCGTTCGATCGTGCCGAGGCGGTTCGTCGCCTTGAACGTGACGGCGTATTCGCCGCGGGCGGCGAGCGCGCCCGAGATCTGCCCGGTGGCGGCGTCGACCGCCAAGCCGTCGGGCAGGCCTCCGACGGCGAAGGTCATCGGCCGTTCGCCCGTAGCCGGGATGGTGAAGAGAAAGGGCGACCCCGGCCTGACACCGAAGACCCTGGCGCCGTTGATGCGCGGCTCCGGGCCGGGCTTGGGCGTGAGGATGACTTTCTCCTCGGCGGCGAGGGTCGCAGGCGGTGCGAACGCCGCGAACGCGAGCGCGCTTATGGCCAGGGTTAGGATTAGCAGGCGGGAAGTCCGTCTCATGGGTCGATTCTCCTTTACGTCAGCCGTTGCAAACATTATAACAAAGAAGGGGTCAAACCTACGCAATGCCAGTCTTTTCTGGCATTGCGTAGGTTTGACCCCTTCTTGAAGCTTGCGCCGCTTGACTTAGGAACCCGGCCGCAATTATCCTGCCGGTTATGGACAGGAGTTGAACTCATGAAAAAAGCCCGTCATTTCGCCTGGATGTTCCTGCCGGTTCTCTGCGTCGCGCTCATCGCCGCCGGGGCCCCTCAGACTCAAGTCAAGAACCCCTACGCCCCCGATACCCCCGAACCGGGTTCGGTCGAGGCCATCGCCAAGTTCACGACCGAGGCCCGCTTCGGTAATCCCTGGGTGGCCTATGTGCCGGCGTCGGACACCGTGCCCTCGCCGACCAAGTATCTCGGCCACCTCGTAGGGGCCGAAGGGGAGTTGTCGTCGACGGCCAAGATCTACGGCTACTTCCGCAAGCTCGCCGAAACATCGCCGCGCGTCCGCGTCGAGACGATCGGCCGGAGCGAAGAGGGGAGGGATATCCTTCTCGTGATCGTCTCCGACGAGGCGGGTATCCGCGACCTGGCCCGCCTCAAGGAGGCGACCGCCTCGCTCGCCGACCCTCGAAAGACCACGCCGGAGGCCGCCGAGGCCCTCATCGCCTCCGCTCGCCCCATCTATTATTTCAACGCCGGGCTGCACTCGACCGAGCTCGGGAGCCCGGAGATGGTCATGGAGCTGGCCTACCGCCTGGCCGTGTCCGAACAGCCGATGATCCGCAAGATCCGGAGCGAGGTCGTCGTCATCATCAACCCCGTCTCCGAGCCCGACGGCCGCGACAAGCAGGTGGACTGGTTCTACCGCTACCTCAAGGGCAAGACCGATTTCGACAACCTGCCGCCGGTCTCGCCGCCCTACTGGGGACATTACGTCTTTCACGACAACAACCGCGATTCGCACCAGGAGGCGCTCCAGCTCTCCAAGGCCGTCAGCAGGATGTTTTTCGATTACCATCCGACGGTCGTCCACGATCTGCACGAGTCCATCCCGCTTCTCCAGACCTGGAACGGCACCGGGCCATTCAATATCAACATCGATCCCATCCTCCTCAACGAGTGGTTCGCCATGTCGCTCGCAGAGGTCGGCGCCCTGACGTCGGCCGGCATGCCCGGCGTCTGGACGTGGGGCTTCAGCGACGGCTGGGAGCACGTTTTTCTCGACTCGATCGGTGTCAACCACAACAGCATCGGCCGCGGCTACGAGACCTACGGCAACGGCACCGCCGAGACCGTCGAACGGGTCCTCCGGCCGAACGAAGAGCGATATGTCGGGCGCCCGGTGACGAGCCAGGAATGGTACCGGCCCATGCCGCCGCCGCGCAAGTTCCGCTGGTCGCTCCGCAATAACACGAATTACATGGAGAGCGGCTGTCTGGCCGCTCTCGATTACACGGCCAAGAACGCCAAGGAGATGCTCCGCGATTTCTACCGCAAGGGCCACAACTCCTGGCAGAAGGGCGTCAAGGGCGGGCCCTATGCTTTTGCCATCCCTGCTGACCAGGGCGACCGGCGCCGCGTCGGCGACATGGTTGAGCTTTTGCTCGCACACCGCATCGAAGTTTCGCGGGCGGCCGCGCCGTTCAAAGTGATGGAAGGGGAGTTCCCGGCCGGGACGTACGTCGTCCGGCTCGACCAGCCCTATCGGGGCTATGCAGTCGACCTGCTCTCTCCCCAGGTCTTCCCGCCCGACGCCCCTTTCGAGCCTTACGATGACGTGTCTTGGTCGCTGCCCGTCCACTACGGTATCGAAGCCAAGCGTATCGACGACGCCAAGGTCATGGATGTGCCGCTCGCACCGGTCGCGGCCGGCTTGGATATTCAGGGTAAGGTCAACGGCGCCGGGCCTGTTTTCCTGCTCAAAGACACGGGCCAGGAGGGCCTGCTCGCCCTCCGTAGCCGTCTGGCCGCCTTCCGCGTCGAGATCGCCGAGAAAGCGTTCAAGTCCGGCGATAAGGATTATCCGGCCGGCTCCTGGATCCTGTCCGATCAAAAAGGACTGACGGACGCGCTGAAGCGGGCCGCGGCCGAACTGGCCGTGGATTTCGAGAGCGTGCCCTCACTCCCGGACGTCGCGCGGCACGAGTCCAAGGTGCCGCGCCTGGCTGTCTGGCACACGTGGGCCGACACGGAGGCCGTCGGCTGGATCCGATACGTGCTCGACCGGGAAAAAGTTCCGTACGGCTATATCCGCGATGAGGACATCCGGGCGGGGCGCCTCAGAGACCGGTATGACGTCATCATCTTCGGCCATAACTATCTCAACCTCCAGGATCAGATCCTGGGGATCGACAAGAAGTATGGGCCGATGGCCTACACCAAGACCAAGGATTTCCCCAGCCTCGGGGTCCCCGACGCTTCCGAGGACATCACGGGAGGTATCGGCTGGTCGGGCATGGCCAACCTCGAGAAATATCTCGACGCCGGCGGTCTGCTCATCACGCTCGGCAACGGCTCGGCCATCGCCCTCGAAGGAGGGCTTGTCCGGGACGTCTATAGGAAGTCGGGCGCCGTCAACACGCCGGGCTCTGAGCTCATGGTCAAATTCGTTAGGCCCGACCACCCGTTAGCTTACGGCTCGCCGGAGGTGACCTCGGTCTTCCGCACCGGGCTTCCCGTCTACGATATCGCCATGTCGGGCCGGCGCGGGGTCGTCCTGCAGTGGGGCACGAAGCTCAGGACGGAGGATCGGGAAGAGGAGAAGCCGGACGCAGTGTTGACGAAGGAAGCGAAAGAGGCCAAAGAAACGGCGAAGAAAGCCGAGGTCAAGATGCTCGTCAGCGGCGCCATCAAGGGCGAGGACGAGCTCGAGGGACGGCCGGCGATCCTCGACCTGCCGGCCGGCAAGGGCCGCGTCATCGCCTTCCTCTTTAATCCGATCCACCGGGACCTGAACCGTTCGGATTACCGGTTACTCTGGAACGCGATCCTCAACTGGAATATATTTGGGGTCGGACCTCAGCAATTCTAATGTTATTAATTGGATAGACATATTTATTAGCCTGGTGTCCAGTTTGAAATTGTTGTTTTTGGGCCCCAAAATGAAAGTTCCGTTTTATGCATTTTTGCCCCCAAAAACGCGAAAGAAACAGATTAAACCGATGTAGATTATGTGTCTAAAGCACTGTATTTAAATAACTCACTGAGGTCCGACCCCAAAACAAAAACAACAATTAACAATTAAGAGCCAATTAAGAGGAGGGAGTCCGATGTCGACGAAAGCCCGGTTCGGTATCGCTCTCGTCTTGATCGCCTCTTCGCTGACGGTCATCCGGGGGACGGCGCATGGTTGGTCGTCGGCGATCGGCGCCGTAAACATGCCGATCCTCCGCGCCTTCTCGACGGGCGCTTTCGGCACCCATCAGTTCCTGACCCAGCGCGCCCGCCAACTGCTCGCCGAACACCCCGTCCTGCGCGCGGGCTTCATCCGCTTTCCCGAGGCCGAAGAGCTTGCCCTCAACGGGTCCATCATCCTCGACCAAACCGGCCTGGGGCCCGACAATCCGGATAACTCCCAATATTCCTGGCATTGGTATAATCCGAACCTCCAGTATGAGAAGGGCGTGGAAAACGGCAAGACGCCGAAGCTGGTGGATGAGTATTTTCAGAACCTAAAGAATATATTCAAGTTCCGGGGCTTGAACGAGCCCCCGCCCCCAACCCCGCAAAGCGACATTTCCAACATGTTTGGCGCCCCGCACGAGGCCGCCCATGAAGCGGCTTACCTGGCCCATTTCATCCAGGACATGACCTGCGCCTTCCATGTCGTCGGCATGCCGATCGCGCCCCTGCCCGACCCCGGGCCCATCCGCGCCTACAGGGACTTCGCCGTCAAGAAGCTCATGATCGGAGGTCCCTTTCGGACGTTCACGCCGGAGGAATGGGACACCGTCGTCGGGAACGCCGCGGAAGCGTTCGCCAACGACAACAGGGCCGACTGGTTCGACCCGAATTATTACGACGGAAGAGGGTACTCATCCGTCAAAGACAGCGGCCACTTCCAATACGAAGCGGCCGTCGAGGTCGCCTACAAGACTGACGCCATGAACCACACGAGCCGCTGGGACGCTCTCCTCGCGACCGGCCTCGTCAGCCCCGTCTGGCGGCACTCCATGTCGGCCGAAGAGCTCGCCCGGGGCGTCGCCGCGGCGACCCTGTCGAAATATCTCACCACCGGTCGCGATCTCTTCTCGCCGGAAAAAAAGAACAAAGGCGTCTCGCCGGAAGTCCCCTACGACGACTGGTGGAAGGCCATCCAGGCGACTTATACGCTTTACCGGTCCACTTTTACCGCCTTGATCATCCTGGCGGAGGACCTCAAGCTGGTCAAGCTGCCTAACGACAAGGATATGTATCAGGTCCAGGCCGTCATCCGGAACATGGAGCCGGAGGCGGAAGCGACGGAGGTATCCCTGGCCTACTGGATCCTGGGAACACGAGATCAGAAGGGCGAAGGAAAGATCGCCAAGATCGACAGGCACACCGCGAGCCAGTGGCTGCCGCTTTCGGGCAAGGTCCGGATCACCGACACGGAGGTCAAGGGCGGCGAGATCTTCTACAAAGGCACTGGCAAGATCCAGCTCGAGATCGCCGGCAAGTATCCCGTCCCGGACGCCGAGTCGGCCATCCATGAATACGACCTCCGCGACATCCGCATCGAAGGCAAGGTCCTGCCGGACATGACCGGCTGGAAACGGGTCGACGTCGAGGACTACCTGAATAGCAACGAATTCAAGCTCGACGCCCGCGAAGACGCCGGAGTCGCCGAAACGCCCGAACAGGAGGACACTGTCAAAGGACAGTTGCCTTTGCCGCGGGCCATCGTCGCCGCCCACGATACCATCACCGTGTCGTTCCTGGGCAGCTTCAAAGTCAAGGTCCCCAATATCACCCAGCCCGCCGTCCTCCTGCAGCAGGCTGTCAAAATGATCAAGGACGCCGGACTGTCCGTGAAGGAGCCCCTCTGGCACGTCCAGGTCGATGACTCCATCCCGGAGGGGACCGCGATGGAACAGGCTCCCCGGCCGGATACACTCGTCCTTCCGGGCTCGGGAGTCACTTTCAAGGTCGCCGTCCATCGCCCCGTCACCTATCCGGCGCCCCTCGCGCCGCTCGACTGCTACGCCAATATCGAAATCGAGCCGCAAAACCCTTACATCACGGTCAACCAACGCCTCAAGCTCCGGGCCTCGGTTAATTTCTATGATTCCCCCAACGGCGCGAATGAGCTCAAGATCCCACTCGACCGGGCCCAATTCGAGTGGAGGCTCGACACTCAGGAGAAGGAGGACTGGCCGGCGGGCGAGGTGGTTCTGATGTCCACGGCCGGCCCCGAGGTGACGCTGACGCCCGTCGCCGCAGGTCTGGTCATGATCTCGTGCAAGATCACCAACGTCATCAACTATAACCTGGCCACGAACAAGGTGCTGGTCGTCAAGGAGCGGCCAGGAGGCGATCCTCCGGCCGATCCGCCTCAACCGGCCCGGACGGATCCGCCGCCCAAGGACGACCGGCCGCCTATCCAGCCGGAGATCAAGCGGGACCCCGTTGTTCCCATCGAGGAGTCGACGGAGCTCGAAGGGTCCTGGGACACGACAAGCGGTATGGTCGTCGACTTCAGGAGGATCGGCGGCAGCGATTATGAGGGCACCCTCACCCAGCTTTTAACAGCGAAAAAGTACAAGTTCTACAAAGAACTGCTCGGACGGGTCATGTTCCGTGCTACACAAATAAGCCCCGGAACATATACCCTCATCGCCAGGAACGGGGTCGATCCCAAGACGGGCGAGGTCATTTGGGTCTACAACTATGCGGTCGTGACCGTCAGGGGAAACGCGGCCCAGGTCAATAAAGGCCTCGCCTGGATCAGGGTGTTGAATTAGGCGAGGGCGGCCCTAGGATCCGCAGGAAAGTTGACTCGAACCCGCGATTAAGCTTATTGTTAGGGCAGTCGAGAAGGGGAACGAGAATTGGACTGCCCCAAGTGCCGAGCCGTAAACCCGGATACCTCCCGGTTCTGCGGCGCTTGCGCGTCCCCGCTCCCAGCTGAACCGCCCGGTCCCGCGCCGCGCGCCTCCCCGGCACCCGCCTCCGCATCTTCCCCGCCCGCATCGCCTCAGCCCGTATCACCCGCGCCCGACGCTCCTTCCCTTACCAGGACCGTCGAGCCTCACCTACGCGGCCTCGCTGCCGGGACGATGGTCGCCGGCAAGTACCGCATCGTCGGAGAGATCGGCCGGGGCGGCATGGGCGTCGTCTACGAGGCGGACGACCTCAAGCTCCGGCGCACTGTCGCCCTCAAGTTCCTCCCCGGCGAACTGACCCACGACACCGAGGCCCGGGAGAGATTCGTCCACGAGGCCCAGGCGGCCTCGGTCCTCGACAACCCGCACATCTGCACCATCTACGAGATCGGGGAGAGCGGCTCCGGTCAGATGTTCATCGCCATGGCCCTCTGCCACGGCGAAAGCCTGAGGGCCAAGGTCAAGCGGGGCCCGCTCGCCCCCGCCGAGGCTTTGGCCATCGCCGCCCAGGTCGCCGACGGCCTGGCCGCCGCCCACGAGAACGGCATCGTCCACCGGGACGTCAAGCCCGGCAACATTCTCGTCTCGAAGGATGGGACGGCCAGGGTCGCCGACTTCGGACTGGCCAAGATCGCCGGCGAGGCGCGCCTGACGCGGCCCGGCACTTCGATCGGCACCGTGGCCTACATGTCGCCCGAACAAATCCGCGGCGAAGACGTCGACGCCCGGACCGACGTCTGGTCGCTGGGGGTCGTCCTCTACGAGATGCTCACCGGCAGCCTGCCTTTCCACGGCGAGAACGAGCACTCCTTCGCCTACGCCATCGTCCACGGCGACCCGAAACCCCTCGGGAACCTTCCGTCCGGCACTCCGGAGGGCTGCGGCCCGATCATCGCCAAGGCCATAGCCAAGGATCCTTCCGGCAGGTTCGCTTCGGCCAGGGAGATGTCCGAGGCGCTGGCTTCCGTGATGGCGGGCGCTGGGTTTCGCCCTCGGCCTCGTCCCGCCTTCACGAGGATCGCCATCCCGGCCGTCCTTGGCGCGGCCGCCATTTTCGCCGTCCTTGCCCTCGGCGTCCCCGGGAAAATCGCCGCGCTCCTCGGTTTGGGCGGGCGTCCTGACGGGCGCCACATCACCATCTTCGCCCCGAGCGTCCTCGGCGGCAGCGTGGCGGACCGGGCCCTCGCCGACGGGCTGGCCGAATACCTGCGGCGCAACCTCGACGTGATCGCCCGCCGCACCCGCTCCTGGGTCACTCCGGTCGATCATCTCGAGACATACGAGGTCCACGAAGCGGCCGACGCCCAGCGGATCCTCGGGTCCAACGTTGTCGTCTCGGGGACGCTCAAGCGCGCCGGCGACAACCTGGCCCTGACGCTCGACGTCGTCGACCCGGCCCGCTACCGCCGTCTGGCCTCCCTCCCGAAGTCCGACAACATCGCCAATATCGCCACGTGGCAGGAAGACCTCGTCGTCGAAGCCGCCGCCGTCATCGGCCTGGCTGCCGCGCCGGGCGACAAGGCGGCCCTCGCCGCCGGCGGAACGACCGTGCCCGGAGCGTTCGAGTCCTACATCCAAGGCCTCGGCTACATGGCGGGTCCCGGGACGCCCGAGAACGCCGACGCCGCGATTTTGGCCTTCGAGGAGTCCGTCGGACGCGACCCCTCTTTCGCCGCGGCCGGGATCGGCCTCGCCGAAGCCTATTGGAGCAAATACAGGCTCGGCAAAGATCAATCGCTGGCCCTCAAAGCCGAATCCCAGGCCCGCGCCGTCCTGAAAGCGAACGACAAGCTGGCCTTCGGCCACTTGGTCCTCGGCGATATCGTCCGCGGGCTCGGCAGGATGGACGAGGCGGCCCGCGAGTTTGAGCGGGCGCTCGCTCTCGACCCGCTTTTTTACGACACCCAGATGAAACTCGGCTACGTCTACGAAGACACGCAACAGCCGGCCAAGGCCGAGGCGGCCTACCGCGCCGCCCAGCGGATGCGGCCGGGCTACTGGGCCGCTGCGAACTATCTCGGCTACTTCTACTTCTTCCAGGGCGCCTACGACAAGGCCCGCGACCAGTACGAGATGGTGACGAGGCGCTGTCCCGGCAACATCGACGGCCTGAACGGTCTAGGTGCGGCTCATTTCAAGCTCGGCGAGAACGCCTTGGCCGAGGCTGTGTTCGAACGCTCAAACGCGATCAAACGAAATCCCGACGCCTGCTCGAACCTGGCCTTCCTCTACTATTTCAGGGGTCGGTATGCTGACGCCGTGACGATGAACGAGGCCGCGATCGGGTTCGGGTTGGGGGTATATTATGACCACTGGGGCAACCTGGCCGACGCCTATCATTTCACGCCGGGGAACGAGGCCAAGGCGGCCGAGGCCTACCGCAAGGCGATCGAGCTCGTCGAGAAAGAGCTCTCCGCTACCCTCGGCGACTCCCACTTGCATTCCAGCCTGGCCGGCTTCCTGGCCAAGTCGGGCTTCCCCGACCGGGCCCGGACCGAGATCGCCGAGGCTCTCCGCCTGACACCCGGCGACATCTCGGTCGTTCTTAAGTCGGTCTTGGTTTTCGAACTCAGCGGCGCGCGACAGCAGGCCATCGAGGCCCTCCGCGATTACGCCCGGCTCAAGGGGCCGATGGACGAGATCGCCAAGGACCCGTTCCTGGCCGGGCTGAGACAGGACCGGGGGTACGCGGATGTCATCGAGGGTAAATCGGCCGGCTTAGCCGGCGCGAAGCCCGATAAAATCCAGAATTGAAGGAGGTCATCATGATGGAACACAAGGTCAACGTCAGCATCGGCCCGGACAAAAAGTTCAAGTACGGCAAGGAGTGCCTTTGCGTCGATGCCGGCGACATGATCAAGTGGAAGCTTAAAAACAGATTCCCCTACGGCATCGTCATCAAGGCGCTGGTCTCTCCGCTCGACTGGTCCTACAGAATGACGGCCGCCGGCAACGAGATTATCGCAACGGTGCGGAAGAACGCTGCGCCGGGACTTTATCCCTACGGCGTGGGTGTTTTCAACGGGGAGGAACTGCTATTTGACGACCCGGATATCATCGTCCGCCGTCCCCGTTAGCTGAGCTCGAGTTGGGTCCCATCTCGCGCAGCTGATCAGAAGCGCGAGAATTGGTCCGGGGCGGGGACATGTCCCTTCATTGACGGGCCTCCTTCCGGGTGATATTCTTTAGCCACTTCGCGGATATAAGGATCTACGTGGCGGCCAAGTTTCCCAAGGGCTTTACTGACAACCCCGACCGGGCTTCTCTCACCAGGACCGTCCAAACGCCGATCGGACAGCCTTTCGTGGGTGCCACTCTCTCGGGGAAATACAAAATCCTCGAGGAGATCGGCCGGGGCGGGATGGGGGTCGTCTATAAGGCTGAAGACACCCAGCTCAAACG
The DNA here is from genome assembly GCA_041479905.1 of Candidatus Aminicenantia bacterium. Classification (GTDB taxonomy): domain Bacteria; phylum Acidobacteriota; class Aminicenantia; order Aminicenantales; family Saccharicenantaceae; genus RBG-16-66-30. The sequence goes on along the minus strand of JBGOYY010000006.1, from coordinate 45,439 downwards.
GACCGTGGCCCTAAAGTTCCTGTCTCCCGATTCCACAGCCATTCCGTCGCGAGAGAAACGGTTCGCCCAGGAGGCTCAGAACGCCTCGGCCCTGAACCATCCCAATATCTGCACGATCTATGAAGTCGGAGAAGCGGAAGGGAATTCCTACATCGCCATGGAATACGTGGATGGGCGGCCGCTCGACCGGATGATCCCTCCCGGCGGGTTGCCGCCGGATGACGTCCTGCGCTTTGGCAGTCAGATCGTCGAGGCCTTCGAGCACGCTCACGAGAGGGGCGTTATCCACAGGGACCTCAAGAGCGCCAACGTGGTCATAACCCCGGCCGGGCGGGTCAAGGTCCTCGACTTCGGATTGGCCAAACGCCTGATCACCGAGGAGCTCGGGGAGGCGACGCGTTCCCAATTATCGCTGACCGATGAGGGGGTGATCGCGGGCACGCTGCCTTATCTGGCGCCCGAAACGCTCCAAGGGACTCCCGCCGACGCCCGGAGCGACATTTGGGCCCTGGGAGTCGTCCTTTTCGAGATGGCCGCCGGAAAGCGGCCTTTCGAGGGACGGACGGGGTTCGAGCTGACGTCGGCGATCCTCAGAGATACGCCGGCCCCCTTGCCCGCGGGAACTCCGGCGGGCCTGCGTGCCGTTATCCAGAAATGCCTCGAGAAGGATTTGGAGAAGAGGTTCCAAACGGTGAGCGAAGTACGCGCGGCACTGGAGACGGACGTCTTCGTGAAGGGTTCAGGAGCTCCCCGGCCGACATCGATCGTCCGGAATCGGCGCGGCCGCCTGATTTTGGCCGGAGTCGCCCTGTGCATCGCGGGTGCGTTGCTCTTCTTCAAGCTAGTGCCCCGGGGCGGCGAAAAACTTGAAACGGCGAAGACCGGGCCCGTTCTCAGCACCGGGGCGCGACCTTCGCCAATCGCCGAGGCCAACGAGTATTTCGAAAGAGGAATGCTCTTCCTCAGGGCGCAGTTCAACCTGACGAGCGCCAAGAAAATGCTCGAGCGGGCGCTGGAGATCGACCCGAAGTTCGCGGAAGCACGGGGTTGGTATGGGTTCACGTTCATCCTCGAGATCGACGGCGGCTACTCCAACGATTCGAGCTGGCTTTACAAGGCGGAGCAAGAGCTGCGCCGCGCTCTGCAGGACGACCCCGATTCAGCCCGCGCCCATGCCAGTCTCGCGGCCCTTTATTTTTACCAGGGCCGGAAAGACCTGATCCCGGAGGAGGCCAAAAAGGCGCTCGACCTCAATCCGAACGAGGTGGATGCCAAGATCTGGTGGTCTAATTACTACATGGAGAACGGCGAGTATATGTCGGCCAAGGAGCTCGTCAATCAGATCCTTGAGGGCGATCCGCTTTTTTTCCCGGCCCGCATGTGCCTGGGCGAGATCCTGCGCCTGGAAGGCGATATCGACGGTGCGATCCGTGAGCAGGGAAAGATCCTCGAACAGGACCCCCGGAACCCCTACGCCTCCCAAAAGCTGGCCCGGGCGTATATCGACAGGAACGACCTTCCCAAGGCGCGCCGGAGTCTCGAAAATCTTTCGCCCGACGATCAGCGAGGATTCGAGATCAAACTGACGTGGGCCCTGCTGCTGGCTTTGGAGGGGAAAACGAAGGATGCCCGGGAAAAAATGGACGAGGAAAGCCTGAAGTACGGCGCCCTGGCGCCCTGGTCGACGTCCGTGGTCGCGGAGTTTTATGCCGTCATGGGGGATTCGCAGAAATCCCTGGACTGGCTCGAGAAGGCGGTCCGAAACGGCGACGAGCGGGACGCCTGGTTTCGCCGCGACCCGTTGTTGTCCAATATCCGGGGTCTTCCCCGTTTCCAGCAAATCATCGGCTCCATCGAGTTCCGCCGTAAAACACGAATTTGAAAATTCAAGATAATATAACTGGATCGAGCGCGCCAATGCCGCCCTGGCCGCGAGATTCCCAAGCCGTTCCCGGCGTCTATATTTGAGAATTCAACGAGCCTCCCGAAAAGGCTTGACGGAGGACCGCGGCATGGTTATACTTCTTAGAGAAGCGTTCAACCAAAATGACAGGAGTTCAACCATGCCCACGGTTTTGACCTCGGCCAAAGGTCAGGTCGTCATTCCCAAGAAAGAACGGGACCGGCTGGGCATCAAGCCCGGGACGCGCGTCGTCGTCACGGCCGTCGACGATCACATCGAGATCCGGCCCCTGCCCGAAAATCCCATCGAGCACTTTCATGGCTTCTTCAAAGGCGGGCCGTCGTTGACTAAGTCCCTAATCGAAGAGCGCCGGAAGGAGCGAGTGCGTGAAGAAAAAAAGTGTTCTTGACGCCTACGCGCTCCTCGCTTTCCTTAAGAAGGAAAGCGGACACGCCAGGGTCAGGGATCTTTTGGCTTCGGAGGACACATCCCTCTTCATTAATGCGATCAACGTCGGCGAAGTGTTCTACATCTTCGCCCGGGAGCGCGGCATCCAGGCGGCCGAATATTTCCTGAACGTCATCCTGCCCAGTTTGCCTGTCGCCGTACTCGACAATTCTCTCGAAGACGTCATCGCCGCGGCCCGCCTCAAGGCGGTCCATGCGCTATCCTTCGCGGATTGCTTTGCCGCTGCAACGGCCATCCGGGAGCAGGCGCCTCTTGTCACTGGAGACTCGGAATTCAAGAAACTGGGCCAGGCCCTGGAGATCGACTGGGTAGGCTGAAATTCAGAAATTGGTATTATGTCCCCGAATTGCTCTGTGTGTATAATAGGGCCTGCTTTATAGCCCGTCAGGAGGTACGACGAACCATGAATAGAAATGCCGGTCTCATTCTCGTCCTCGGTCTTCTTTTCGTTGTCCAGGCATCCTGCAAGAGCGATGCGCCACAATCGTCGGAGCCGCCGGCCGGACCGGCTGCCGCGTCCGATACGATCGCGGCATCCGCCGCCTCGGATAATCCCTTCTTCAAGCCCTACGGGACGCCCTTCAACGTCCCGCCCTTCGATCGCATCAAAACCGAGCACTTCCTGCCGGCCATCGAGGAGGGCATCCGCCGCGAACAGGCCGAGGTGGACGCCATCGTCAACAATCGCAAGCGGCCGACCTTCGAAAACACCATCGCCGCCCTCGACCACACCGGGATCTTCCTCTCGGAGGTCAACGGCGTCTTCGGCGCCTACCAGGGCGCGCTCACCAACAAGGAGATCCAGGCCCTGGCCCGTCAGACCGCGCCCATGCTGGCCGCGCACCGCGACAACATCGGGCTCAACGTGAATCTCTTCCAGCGGGTCAAGGAGGTCTACGACAAGCGCGCGACGCTCAAGCTCGACCGGGAGCAACTTTTCCTCCTCGAGAACGCCTATAAAGATTTCGTCCGTGGCGGCGCCCTTCTCGACGAGACACAGAAAGTCCGCTTCCGCGAGCTCAACCAGGAGCTTTCCCTGCTCAGCGTCAAGTTCGGCGAGAACGTCCTGGCCGAGACCAACGCCTTCCAGCTGGTCATCGACGCCAAGTCCGACCTGGCCGGCCTGCCGCCCTCTGCCGTCGACATGGCCGCCGAATCGGCCCGCCAAGCCGGGCTCGAGGGGAAGTGGCTCTTCACCATCCAGATGCCGAGCATGACCCCCTTCCTGACTTATTCGGACCGTCGGCCGCTTCGCGAGAAGATCCATCGGGCCTATTTCATGAAGGGCGACAATGACAACGAATTCGACAACAAGGACATCGCTCGGAAGATCGCCGACCTCCGCCGCCAGAGGGCCGCGCTGTTGGGCTACCCCAGCCACGCCGCCTTCGTCCTCGAGAACAACATGGCCAAGACGCCCGAGAAGGTCGACGCCTTCCTCAACGAGCTCTGGCAGCCGACCCTGGTCAAGGCCCGCGAGGAGGCGGCCGCGCTCCAGGCCCTCATCGACCGCCAGGGCGGCAAGTTCAAGCTGGCCTCGTGGGATTGGTGGTATTACACCGAGAAGCTCCGCCAGGAGAAATACGCCCTCGACGACTCCGCCCTCCGGCCCTACTTCAAGCTCGACAACGTCCGCGACGGCATCTTCGCCCTGTGCGGCAAGCTCTACGGCCTGAAGTTCATCGAGAAGCCCGACCTGCCGCGCTACCATCCCGAGGTCCAGGTCTTTGAGGTCCAGGAGGCCGACGGCCGTCATACGGGCATCCTCTACATGGACTTCCATCCGCGGCCGAGCAAGCGCAGCGGCGCCTGGTCGGGCGGCTTCCGGCGCGCCTATTACGAGAAGGGCGAGCGCATCCCCCCCATATCCACGATCACCTGCAACTTCACCAAGCCCACGGCCGACGCCCCGGCCCTCCTCTCGACGACCGAGGTCGAGACCTTCTTCCACGAGTTCGGCCACTCCCTGGCGACGCTCTTCTCGCAGGGCCGCTACCGCGGCCGGAGCGTGGCCCGCGACTCGGTCGAGCTGCCGTCCCAGATCATGGAGCACTGGGCCTTCGAGCCCGAGCTCCTGTCCGTCTACGCCAAGCACTACAAGACCGGCGAGACGATCCCCGCGGCGCTCGTCGACAAGCTCGAGAAGAGCAGTCTTTTCAACCAGGGCTTCATCACCGCCGAATACCTGGCCGCCTCCATCCTCGACATGGCCTGGCACACGGCCGCGGACCCGGCCGCGGTCGACACGCGGCAGTTCGAGAACGAGGTCATGGGCCGCATCGGGCTCATCCCGGAGATCGTGCCGCGCTACCGGTCGACCTATTTCAGCCACATCTTCAGCGGCGGCTACTCGGCCGGGTATTACGCCTACATCTGGTCCGAGGTCCTCGACTGCGACGCCTACGAGGCCTTCAAGGAGAAGGGCATCTTCGACCGGGCCACGGCCGAATCGTTCCGCAAGAACGTCCTCGAGCCGTTCGGCACCGAGGAGCCCATGGCCCAGTACGTGCGCTTCCGCGGCGCCGAGCCTAAGATCGACGGCCTCCTCCGCAACCGCGGCCTCGAGGTCAAGAAGTAGATAATAGGGGACATGTACCTCCGGTACATGTCCCCTTTCTTGGGAGGCAATTCGATGAAGAAACGACGCACGTGCATCCTTCTTGCGGGGTTGGCCTTGGCGGCCCTTGCATCCCTTGCCGTCTCCCAAACGGCATCCCCAGTTCCGCAGCCCACCCAACAAGCCGCCCCGGCCTCGGGCCCTGCTTCGGACACCGACAAAGATAAAGCCGCAATCGCCGATACCCGAACCTACCTCCAGCGCCTGGAGAAGCTCGGCTTCGCCGGGGTCGTCCTCGTCGCCAAGGGCGGGACACCCCTCTTCGCCGAGGGTTTCGGCCTGGCCGACCGCGAGCGCGGCCTGCGCTGGACGCCGGCCACGGTCTCCTGCACCGGCTCGATCACGAAGCAATTCACGGGCGCGGCCATCCTTAAGCTCGAAGAGGATAAAAAGCTGAACGTCACCGACCCGATCACCCTTTACTTCAAAGATGTCCCGGCCGATAAAGCGAAAATCACCCTCCACCAACTGCTGTCCCATTCCTCGGGCCTCGACGATCCACAGGGTATCGACGACTACGACCCGGTCCCTCTCGCCGATTACGTGCGCCAGGTCCTGGCTCAGCCCCTCCTCTTCGCTCCCGGGACCGGATACACCTACGCCAACGCCAATTTCAGCCTCCTCGGCGCGATCATCGAGAAGCTCTCCGGCATGAGCTACGAGGCCTTCGTCCGGGAGCGCCTGTTTCTCCCTAGCGGCATGTACGAAACGGGCTATATCCTGCCGCAATGGGGAGACGGCCGCATGGCCCAGGGCTACCAGGCCGGGAAGCTCTGGGGCACGGTCCTGGGGCACCCCATGGCCGCGGACGGCCCCCACTGGGCGCTCCGGGCCAACGGGGGCATCCATTCGACGGCCTTTGACATGCTCCGCTGGGCCCAAGCCCTGCTCGGGGGGCGTGTTCTCTCTCCCGAATCCATGAAGAAACTCTGGGCGCCCCACGTAAGCGAGGGCGGCGACACCTTCTACGGCTACGGCTGGTCCATCGCCAAGGCTCCTGACGGGACGAAGATCATCACCCACAACGGCGGCAACGGCATCTTCTTCGCCGATTTCGCCATCGTCCCGGACGCGGGACTCGTCGTCTTCCTCATGACCAACGTCATCGCCGAGTCGCGCGTCGCGAATTCCCTGCTCGGACAGGTCGGGGTGCGTTTCCTCGCCGGCCAGCCCTATCCTTCGATCCCCGAGATCGTGGACATGGACGAGGCCGCGCTGACCGCGCTCGCCGGGACCTACCGCCTGCCCGGCGATGGGGGAGGGTATCGCCTGACGATGGATGGGAAAGCGCTCTTCATCGAGGCCGAGGGCCCCAAGGCGTTCGCCCTTCTCAACTCGGTCCGGGATGCGGAGCCGGGCCGCTTCGATAAACTCAATCGCCTCATGGACCAGATCATCACGGGAAACAGAAAGGGCGACTTCGCCCCGCTCTTCAAGGCCTACCGCGGGCGCAATTCGATGGAGGTCCTGAAAACCAGTTGGGGTGAACGCACCAAGGAGATCGAGGAGGGCCGCGGCCGCATCCTGCGCCACGAGATCCTCGGCACGGCCAGGACCCAGGACAGGGACGAGACGGTCGTCCGTTTCTACTGCGAGAAGGGATCTGCCGATAAGACCTATGTCTGGGACCTCAAGGAGGAGGGCCGGCTCCGCGGCATGTCGGTGCGCGGCCTTGCCGTGCGCCTGCGCCTTTACCCTTCGGGCGAGCGGGATTTCTTCACCTGGGACGGCGGGATAAGGCCGCCCAAGATCGTTCATTTCGAGACGGGCCCGGACGGCAAGCTGGGTCTCAGGCTTGGGGACGCCAAAGTCCTAGCCGTGAAGTAATCCTGGCGCGATATATTGCCTGTAGGCGAATAAAACAGCTAATATATTTGCCTATAGGCAAATAATCTTGACATCGTCAGCCTATAGGCCGATTAAGCAGAAAATCCGGAAATGGGTATTGTTTAGCCGTTCAGGCTGTCGGATCGATAGGCTCGAGGAAAGAGAAGCGGTGGAAATCGGTGTCGCGCGTATAGATGCGCTTTATCCCGTGCTCCCTCATCAAAATGGCTATTTGGGCATCATAGAGAAGGTTGCCGTGCAGATTCGTCGATTTCCGGACGACTCCCGCCGCGACCTCCGCATGTCTCTCTGAGGGCACGAGAAGACCGAAGGTGGGGGCGGCAAGGATCGCCTCGACGAAATCCCAGGCTTTGGGCGCCGTCCAGGGCTTGCGAAATATGCGAGGGTGAGTGATCACGCGGAGGAATTCGTACATGACCCCCCAGGTCGAATACCAGGGTGTGGGCAGGCGCCGCCATTCCTCGAGCTTCCCTCGGCAGCATTGATGGAAAGGGGAGTCCCCGTCGGCGGCATACACGAAGATGTTGGTGTCGACGACGAACATCAGCGATGCTCCATGGCTTCGTAAAGGGCTTCCCTGTCCGCGATTTCGACCAGCGCGCCGCCGCTTTTGAACAAGGGCAGAGGCGGCATCGCGCGCGGACCTTCCTTGGCCGTCAGAAGCAGGCGGAGGGCGGATTCCACGAGCTCGGACATCGTGCACCCGCGCCGAGCCGCCTCCTGTTTCAAGAGGGCCATGACCGAATCGTCGATGTTCAATGTCGTTTTCATCCATATAACCATATAGCGGATATGGCTATATGTCAATACGCGTGATATTTCGTTCACTAATAGAGACGAGTGGCGAGGGAGCCATTTCTCACGAACGGGCTTTCGTCCGGCCTGCGCGTGGCCGACGCCTTGATCGCGGCGACCGCCGCGGAAAACAACCTGACCCTCTGCTCGGGCGACCGGTCCCATTACCGGGCGATAGCCGAGATTGTTCTCCTGCCCTTCCGCCTAAATGTCAGAATTCCGAGATCAGGGAAAACCATCTTCCCGCGGATGATCCCCACACTTCCTTATAAGTGGCGGTATTGAACTGAGGCCAATAGGGCGTATCCTCATTGCCTCGTGACTCCATGCCGACAGGAATCGCTCCAACCATTTCTCCCGGCAGGGCATTGTAGAGCTGCGGATAATTACTGCCTTCTCCCCATATCAATGACTGCCCAAAGGGATTTCGGCCGACAATCCAGAAGAGTTGCTGTTCGGCAATATTTATCAGTTCTTTGTCATTGAGGAACTTCCCGCACAGAGCGGCAGCCTTGCCGGTTGCGAGCTGTACGGCCGCATTTCCCTTGAACGAAAACCAGACCGGGAAATGACGAAGATAATGCTCTTCATCCAGCCTGACACCGTTTTCAAGTTGTTCCTTGAAATCGGCGGCAAGATCCGTGCCCTCGCTAATCATCGGCTGGACCGCGAGGAAATTTTCCTTGTCCTTGACCTCATCTTTCTGATACACACCGCTGGGTATCAAGCCATAAGGCTGGACGTATCGATAGATATTCTTCAAATATCCGCCAAACAACCTGATAGCTTTCTCCCACGTCGCATAATCGGGGTGATGTGGTTGTGCCTCACAAAGGGCCGTCAACGCCTGCATATAGACCTGATCTCTTGACTGGTGGTTGAAGTGCACGATCGATTTCCGGTCAAGGTCCCGGTAGAAGAATCCCGCGGTCTTGTTTGCATCGTTGAGCGGCTCCGTTCGCTGACACTGAAGCGCATACTTGATGCTCTGTGCCGCCTTATCGGCGTAATGTTTCTCATTCGTCAGTTTGTAGAGCATGCTCGCCGCCCAGGACATTGTCACCATGTACTGGCTGTGGGACGTCATGCCGGTGTGTCCACTACTTCTCGAACCCATCTCCTTGAATCCAAGCTCATCGAAACGCTTTGAAGCAAATCCAAAATCTTCCTTCGCGATCTTACGGAGATTCTCCCTGAGCATCGGATCGTTCGCGATCGACATCGAGGCATAGGCCTCAATGCCTGACAACAGGAAATTCACAAATGCGCTGTTCGCCGCCCTCACCTGGTGCCGGCCCTCATCATCTGTGGACCCGATATAACCATCCGTCCATAGATTTGTCCCCCATCCCTGGAAGCGGTCCCCGTTCTCCAGCCTCGTCTTCATGACCAGATCCAGTCCCCAGAGGGCCTCTTCCATCAAACGCAGGTAGAGATCTGTGTTGCCCTTTTCCTTGGCCCTGTTCGCCATTTCAAGCATGGAAAAAGCAATTTCGCCGGTTTGCACGAATCCCTGAGACATATCGGCCGCATCATGCCAGCCGCCGTTCACGGGATAGATGTGCCCTTTGTATTCACCATGCACCTCGGTATGGCAAACCCCGTGTTTGCCGGGCACCGGATAGCCGCATCGCTCGCAGAACATGAAATTGAGCACGCGCCAGGCTGAGTCGTCCCATAAATTCGCGTCAATGTAGAACGGCGCCGTTGTTATGTCCCCGACTCTGATCCGATATTGTCCCTCGCGTCGATATGAGGTGAAATCAACTGTCTCGAAGCTTCCGATACTCGTCTTGACCGGCTGGATTTCCCCTTCATAGACAACCTGAGAGGTTGCATAATCCACGATCTGGAACTTCCCATTGTGCTTGGCGACATTGACGATTGCCGATTTCGTGCTATCGGGGCGGTACCCCGAGGTCGAGAAAATTATCCTGTTTTCAGCCGGCTTCCACCCGCTTACGGCCTCCGGCTTGTCGACGACCTGCAATGTCACATTGGAAACGTCGAATTGCAGAAGATCCCCCATCGTACGTTCCTTTCCAAATACTTCGATGGCAAAGGATATCTTGGTGACCTTGTCGCGCGGCAGTTCCGATATCTCGACAAGGCATTCATTCCATTGGCCGTTGATCAGGTTCATTTCATGATATCCTTCCCGGCCGTATCTGTCCGGCACCTTGATCTTTCCGTCATTCTCCACATAGAGGTTCAGATAAACGGCGCGGGCGCCTTCGCAGTCCGGATAAACGTAGAGATGAATGCGGTTGTATTTCTCCCAGTTCTTGCCGCCCACGTCGAAGCTGGCCATGGACGTCCCCCGGCCAAGGCCCCATTTGGGTATTTCATCGACATAACTGGGTGCAACTAATCTCAGACTGTGCTTCCCGGAGATACTTCTTTCGGCGGTCTGAGACATACTCCCGATGCCGCTATGCGACCATTGGCTCATGTCTTCCATGTCACAAAGCACATCGGAGATCAGCACTGTTTTCGTGAGCCCAAAAGTCTCAAATGACTTGCTGTAGTCAAGCGGCAACGGACTGTGAATGTATCCCGTGCTGCGGATATCGTTTTTCAGCTTCTCATCCACCTGGGGAAATAGAAAAGACGAGCTGCAGAGAATGATCAGAGCAATCACCTTCAATTCTCTCATGCCATGTCTCCTTCAAAGCGAATGCGCCGAACTCAGTTGAATAAATAGCATGGGCTAATCTAAAAGGTCAATCCCCATAGGATTTCGCTGGATCGAGGGAGGAGGATATGGCCAGGAAACGGTTCTCTCCGGAGCAGATCATCACCATGCTCCGGGAGGCGGAAGTTCTTCTCAATCAATCGAATCCGGTCGCCGAGGTCTGCCGGAAGCTGGGGATATCGGAGCAGACCTACTACCGCTGGCGTAAGGAGTACGGCGGGATGAGGGTCGACCAGGCCCGCCGTCTCAAGGAGCTCGAGCAGGAAAACGCACGGCTGAAGAAGCCTGTGGCGGACCTATCCCTGGATAACGCCATCCTGAGAGCTTGGCGCGGGCCTCGATAGCCCGGCGCATCCGGAAGGGTCCTGATGCTCTGAACCTCTGACTTCTACCGTGTGTAGGTAGCACTATTGAGCTGAGGCTGATTGCCTTCCCCGTCCAACGCCCTACGTTCGTTGCTCCGAACTGATCCCCTTCATAATCAACAATAAGTGGGGTAGGGGCGGGCTCAGCAAGGGAGGGTTGTGGCCAAATTGTGACTGTCTTGGGCCTCACATATTATGAGGAGCAATGGACTCCGGATGCGAAAGACGGGTTTCTCTTAACCTCCTGAAAACAAAGTAATAGTCAGTTTTATCAGCAATTTAGAAGTTATTTCTAGGCATATGGAAGTATGCCAAAATGTACGGAAATATGCCTAGGATAGTCACAATTTGGTCACAATCATCATTTCGTGATGGGAGGCATCGGCTCCGAGCCCTATGGCCGGCGGCTGGGCGCGGTTCTGTGTCCCGCTTCTCCGTCCGTATTGACTGGCGCCCGTATCGGTACTATTATTCTTCCAGGCCGCAAAACGGATAACGGGAGACCGTCTTTGTCGGTCGTTAAATGGAATTCTAGTCCTATTCTTTAAGGGGAAGAAGCGCTTTACGCACGAATAAATGTGCGTTTTATCATTCTATCTTCACAAGAAGGAGGAGAAGATGAACTGGAAACGCTTTCTTGTGGCCAGCGCGGTGACCTATGTGGTCGTCCAAGCCATGGAGTTGGTCATCAACAACGTCCTCATGAAGAGCGCCAACGAATCGCTGATGAGCCTGTGGCGGCCGAACATGATGTCCAGGATGTGGGTGATGTACGCGGTCGGAGTGCTCGTGACGCTGCTATTCACCTACATTTTCGTCAAAGGCCGCGAAGGCAAAGGCATCGCCGAGGGCGTTCGCTACGGGATCATCATTTGGCTGTTCGTCAGTGTGCCGATGAGCGTGTCCATGTGGGTACTACTGCCGATCCCGTATATCATCATCCTCCGATGGATGCTGTACGGTCTGCTGGAAATGCTCATCGCGGGGATCCTTGTGGCGGTGATCTATAAACCGGTGGCGGCGGCCAAATAGAGAGCGTCGGATGACAACGGATTTCTCTCTATTAATGAGACTGTTGGGCATCCTTAGACGGGCGATTATTCGATTCTTCAGAGGCCGCCGGGGGAAAGCCCTATTGAGTGCGTAAGCCGCCTGCCCACGTCTTCGAGACGGTTGCCATGATGGCGGCCGAGGAGAACAGGGCCAGAAAACTCTATTTTTGGCTGGATCAGTTTTTGGATAAAGCTCCATACTTGACAATCCTCCTTTCCGAGCCTAGGTTATAGTCAGATCTCATAATTTGGCCCCGGGAAGGAGGGTAAAGTGCCGGTCCGCAAGTTAAGAGAATTTTTGGACGAGAAGAAAATCAAATACGTCACAATCACCCATTCCATGGCCTACACGGCGCAGGAAACTGCCGTATCGGCCCATATCCCCGGAAAAGGCTTGGCTAAAACGGTAATTCTGAAAGTTGATAGCAAAACGATCATGGCCGTTCTGCCGGCTCCCCGCAAGCTGGATTTCGATCTCTTGAGGGAAGCCCTTTGCGCGCGCAAAGTCGAGATGGCCAACGAGGCCGAGTTTAAAGACAAGTTTCCTGAATGCGATATCGGCGCTATGCCACCTTTCGGCAATCTTTATGGAATGGACGTCATTTCTGATGGAAGCCTGGCGGAAAACGACGACATCGCCTTCAACGCCGGTTCTCATACAGAACTGATTAAGTTAGCGTATAAAGACTTTCTTGAACTCGTCAAACCTAAAGTCGCGACGTTCTCATTAAGCCGGTAGGCGCTGAACACTGGCCCCGAGGCTGCCAAATATCTTGGCTTTCAGGCCGCAAAAAGGTATCTGGCGCAAAATTCAGAAGCGAACTTGGGCAGGCCTCTTTTAGATAAAAACTCGGTTCTCTCCATAGAAATATGACTTTAGCTCGCCCGTTATGATGATCCGCCGGCTTCATGATGTGCCGGGCGCCTGCTCGGGCGAGGTGTATTTTCTCTGAACGAGGGGATTTAGTCCGATAAGGATCCTATAATCAGAACTCCCGCTCAAATCGGCAAGACGGTCGGCTGTCAAACCGGAATCCTTCCGCCCGTCAATGAGCGTCACATCATCACCGACCTGGATTTCCTGGTCATTATTCAAATCTGCGATGATATGATTGGCCGTGACAACGTCCATGACGGGGAATCTTTTGCCTCTGATCAAAACAATGCCTTTGCCTCCGAGCTGAGGGGCATAGCCGTCTGAATAGCCGATGCCGACCGTCGCCACTCTCATCTTCTTCCTGGCCGTGAACGCTCGGTGGTAAGAAATGGAATCTCCTGGCTGGAGGTCTATGATGACCGTGACCCTGGCCGTAAGCTTCAGGGCCGGCCTTAGGTTGAGCCGGTCTTCCTTCTGCGTTTGAGAGTTTGGATAATAGCCGTACAGAGTTATCCCCGGCCGTACCATGTCCAGATAGAGCTCGGCGGACTCGAAAATCCCGGCGCTGCTCGCGGCATGCTTCAGGCCTAGTTGGATCTTCTTTTTCTGCGCCGATCGGCAGACTTTCAAAAATCTTTCGAGCTGCTCCTTGTCAAATCCAGCGTCCTCGGTCAGCGTTGTCGAAACACCTTCGATTTTCGTTTGCGACAATGTGGCCATTTTCTCGATGAGCGGCAGGGCACGGTCGTGAGGGATTCCCGTCCGGCTCATTCCGGTGTCAATATCGATATGGACCAGAGCTCTCTTCTTAAGTCTTGAAGCCGTGTCATTCAAGGTTACCGCTTCTTCCGAAAAGACGGATTGGCTGAGATTATTGAGGATGATGGCTTCGCAGTCCCGCGCATTGAAGGGTCCAAAATTCAGGATGGGGCACCTGACGCCCATTGCCCTTAACGCCAGCCCTTCCTGGAGGTTCCCCACCATCAGCCAATCGGCGCCGGCCTTTTCCAGAGCTTTCCCGACATCGATCAGCCCATGACCGTAGGCGTTGGCTTTGATGACGGCCATAACGGGAACCTTGACCAGGTTTTTGATCTGTGAAAAATTCCAGCGGATATGGTCGAGATTCACGTCGATCCAGGGATCCATATGGCCGTGGGCTTCGCTTGCAGGACGTGGCGGTGTTTCATGCCCGATAAGCGCGCCGGGCATTTTAACATGAGGGAAAGCCGCCAAGGAACCCAGCCCTATTGTTTTGAAGAATTTCCTTCTTTTCATGGCTTCCCCCCTTTGACGTCACCAAATTAAGCGCTAGCGTTTGCTCACGGCTGTACGAAGCGCTCTTTCCGCCACGCCGGCAGGTTCACGCAGGCCGATAATAGCATACGTGGCGAAGCTCTACCGCCCACTTAATTAGAAATAGACAAATCAAGAAATTATCTAGAAATCTAGATAGTTATTGACAAGCCTCCCAAAAAGCATTATTCTCCCCTGAGAAACCAGGGTCGCCCCGAGCGTCCCTTGAGATATGAGCCAAGTGATGAAAAAGAAGATCGGAACGATCATTGACGATGGTCTGCTGGCCGGAGCCAAACAGAGGGCAGCGCTCGAGAAACGGGCCCTCTCCGGCCTGATCGAGGACGCCCTCGCCGGCTACCTTGATCGGAGCCCCGGACGCGAGGAAGCCCTCCGCGCCCTGGCCAAATTCACCTCGCACGGCGGCCTCCTTCCACCCGAAGAGATCGACGAGATCCTCGAAGAGGACGTGCTCTCTCTATGATCGACGCCCTCTCCTCGATCAGTGCCGGCGCCTGGGTCGCCATCGACACGAACATCCTCGTTTACGCCAACCAGCGCCGTTCCCCCCAGTGCGTCGAGCTCCTGAAGCGTTGCGCCTCCGGCGAACTCCTGGGCGTCGTGCCGTTACCTATGGTCGCCGAGCTTGTCCACGCGCTGATGCTGATCGAAGCCCGCGAAAACAATTGGATCGTGCGGGCCAACGCCGCCCGGTCCCTGGCCGAGCGCCCTGAACTGGTCCGCCGCCTGACCCGTTACGAGCTCCAGATGCGGGAGTTCTTCGGCATCGGGCTCCGCCTGGAACCGGCCGGCACGGCGGACATCCTCGAGGCCATGAAGATTCAGAAAGAAGCTGGCCTGCTCACGAACGATGCCCTGCTCCTCGCAGTCGCCCGCCGGCTTAACTGCGAAGCCGTGGCCAGCGCGGACAAAGCGATCGCCGGCGCTCCCGGCTTCAGCGTCTTCGCCCCCACTGATATCTAGACACCTGACTTTTATCGTCATGCGGCTTTGACATCCGCGTCGATTCGGCGGAGTTCACGCACAACCACCCTGAGGGCATCAAAGGCGCCCAAGTATCTGACAGATGGCAAGACCCGAAAAGAATTCTTGACGTCTTCTTGACCCGGCGTTATAGTCCCTTCTCGAAGCTTTCAACGGGGCTTGGGGAAAATGGGAAACTTCATTCCTGCGCGTCTCAAAAAGGTCCGTAACGTTTATTTTCTCTTGACTTAGTAAACAATTATGACGTAAATTGTTTACCGAGGTAAATGCTTATGAATGGCGACATTCTCCCGAGGGTTATCGCCGAGTGGGTCCGCGGGGCCGAACTCCCGGCCCTGACTCCTCGCGAGCGGCCCCGCCCGGATCTCGACGCCCCCCGTCCGGTCCTTGCCGTCGTCGGCCCCCGCCGGGCCGGCAAAACCTATTTTCTATATCAATTGATCGAGGATCTCCTGACCGCCGGCAAGGCCCGGAGGGACGATATTCTCTTCGTTGACTTCGAGGACTATCGCCTCAGCGATTTCCGACCTGAAGACATGGAAAAACTGCTGGCCGCTTTCCATCAGATGACGGGCAAGCCGCCCCGCTACCTCTTTTTCGACGAGATCCAGCGCTTGCCTTCCTGGAGTCGCATCGTCCGGACGCTCCACAACACGAGGAAATATTCCATCGTCGTGACGGGCAGCAACGCCACCCTCTTGAGCTCGGAAATCGCGACGGAACTTAGGGGCCGGTACGAAGACTGCCTGATCCTGCCTTTCTCGTTCCGCGAATTTCTCCGCTTCCGTAAGATCGAATGGACCCCCTCGCTCCTCGCGACGCCGGAGGTCGGGCTTATCCTCAAGGCCTTTGACGAATATCTCCGCTACGGCGGATTCCCCGAACAGGCCGGGATCTCGGGGGAGGCCGCGAAGCGTCGGCTCCTGCAGTCCTATTGCGACACGATCTTCTACAAAGACGTCCTGGACCGCTACGGGATCCGGGCCCGGCAGCTGCTCGATATGGTCATGAAGAACATTCTGGAATCCTACGCCGCCCTCTTCTCCATCTCGGCCTTTGAGAAACAGTTGAAGGACCATGGGCTTGCGGGAAGCAAGAGGAGCATCGCCGATTACCTGAGATATCTCGAGGAAGCGTTTTTTTTGATCGCGCTCGAGAAGTTCTCTTTTTCCCCCCGGAAGCGGATGATGAACCCGAAAAAGGTTTATCTCACGGATACAGGTTTCTCCCTGCTCGGCGGCGCGTTCACGGAGAATCGAGGCCGCCTGCTCGAAAATGCGGTCGCCATCGAGCTTTTCCGAAACCGGCGCCGGGCCATGTATTTCAAAGGCAAGGGCGAATGCGATTTCGTCGTTCAGGAAGGGACGCGCCCGGCCGAAGCCTGGCAGGCATGCTGGGAACTCAACAGGTCGGCCGAAAAGCGGGAAATGAGGGGCCTTCTCGAAGCAAAGCGGGAACTCGGAATCAAAAAGAGCGCCATCCTGACCTACAACCAGGAAGGGACAAGGACGTTTGAAGGCGAAACGTTAGAGGTCGTGCCGGTCTGGAAATGGCTTCTGGGCTCCCAGGCCGAAAAGTAGGATGAGGAAAAGAGGTAATACCCATTAAAGAGGGTAATAATAAGGGTAATAACAGGGAGTGGTTCCCCTTTATTGACATACTCCAAGCCCTGATTTAGACTCCCTCACATAGGAGAGATGGGACATTCGATACATATATCTGCCCCGGGAGGGCGTGACAGAAAAGAAGAGGCATTTCTTACCTTGCTTAGGTGATAGAATTCTACCCTCCAGAGGCGAAAATACCGCATCAGAGGTACTTATCCCTACGCTAGAGGATCGTTGGGCTAGACATGCGTGGCAATCGCCCCTCATCCTCCATCTGGCAGATTTTCTAGTGATGCATCCTGCAAATACGGCATTATAATCACCTTCCGCTGCAATTGTAAGGAGAGAACAGTGACTGCCCACCGGACAGCAAACCGTCGGTGGTGGAAATCAAAGCCCCCTGGGCTTGTATTTCGGAATGTCAAAGGCGACATAGTATGCGCAGACGCACTTGACTGCCTTAATGCTCTTGCCGACGAGTGTGCAGATATCGTGTTTCTTGATCCTCCCTTCAACATCGGCAAACCCTATGGCAAAAACGGCAGCAAAGGGGACAAAAAGAAGGAAGAAGAATACCTTGATTACATGCAGCGTGTAATTACCCGCAGCGCTCAAGTACTGAAGGACGGAGGTGCATTATATCTTTACCACATTCCGAGGTGGGCCATTCGGCTCGCCCCGTATCTTGAAAACGAGCTTGTTTTTAGACACTGGATAGCGATTTCAATGAAGAATAGTTTTGTGCGGGGAAATCATCTGTACCCTGCACATTACGCGCTGCTGTATTACACGAAGGGAAAACCTGCATTGTTCCTTAGGCCCAAGGTCCCCCGACCTATCTGCGCGAAGTGTAAGAAAGATCTCCGTGACTACGGCGGTTATAAAAAATTTGTTGCCGATGGAATCAACCTGAGCGACGTGTGGGATGATGTCAGCCCAGTACGGCACCGTACGACAAAGACTCGGGTAGCCAATGAGCTGCCGCTAGTCATACCGAAACGCATTATTTCGATAAGCGGGAAAAAGATGGGGTTGATTGTGGACCCATTCGCTGGATCAGGTTCAGCCCCTGTTGCCGCAGTCTCCGCTGGGATGCGATTTGTTGCATGTGACAGCGAAGAGGAGTACTGCGAACTCATAACATCGCGTCTCAAAAATAGCGTTCGCTGAGGAGGCAAACACGATGAGTACTCTGATGGCCAATGCCTATCCGAAAAAGCGCTTCTTTATTGACATGTTCACAAAAGACATTTCCTTGGAAGAATGCATTCTTGATCTCATAGACAATTCGATCGACGGCCTGATTCGCACCCGACATATCACCCCAAGTGAAATATCGCAGACTATATTCTGCCAAAACGGGAAACACAGTCGAAGTGGCCAGTTGCCAACCATCGCGCTTAGCTATTCGATGCAGTCTATCGAAATCGATGACAGGTGTGGCGGCATAGATATGGACTACGCGCTGACGGAAGCATTCAATTTTGGCCATGACCCGGAGCATCCGACTGGCTATTTGGGGGTCTACGGGATTGGGTTGAAGCGTGCACTTTTCAAACTCGGCGACTGCTTCTATCTGGAGACTCATACCAAGGACAACGGTTTTTCTTGCGATCTAGACATCCGCAAATGGCTAGAGAAAGACGATGATCTCGAGCATTGGAAGATACCTCTTATAAAGTTGGACAAGGCCCCTCGTATATCCCAGGCAGGAACACTGATTAGAGTTACCCGGCTGCATGAAGAGGTCCAGATGCGAATTAGGGAGGGCACACTCGCAGCCAGTCTGGAGCATGAAATCAGTGTAACGTATGCCTTCTTCTTAGAGAAGTATGTGCGTATTACGATTAATGGCAAGGCTATTGAACCATTCGATATTCCACTGGGCCAACCGCAGCGGGGAAAGATCGCTTTTGAGAAATTGATTCCAGAAGAGGGGGTTGTTGTGCGAGTTTTTGCTAGTTTGGCAGCGCCTGACCACCGTGGACGCTGGGAGATCAGCAAGGCAGGATGGTACGTTGCTTGCAATGGGCGGATGGTAATCCACGCAGATCAGACCGATCTTTCTGGCTGGGGAACCCCGCCGATGCCGCAGTTCCACCCGAAATACAGAAAGTTCATCGGGCTCGTATTTTTCGAGTCCGACGATCCACATAAGCTCCCATGGACGACAACCAAGAGAGGGTTGAACAGGGAATCACGCTCCTACCTTCGCATGCGCAACAAGATGGCCGCAGTGGCACAACCAGTATTATCATATCTCGCTAACACTTACAGCGGGCCGAGTGATGACGAGGAGCCAATCGATAGAAATATCGCTGATTTGGTTTCACGAGTTAATGTCGGTGCTGCAGTAGCAAAGAAGACGACGGTCTTCAAGCCTCCTCAACGTCGGACGAAGCCCACCATCACGCGGGTCCAGTATGATGCAGAGGTGAACGAGTTGGATCTCGTACGTAAACATTTACGAAAGACTATGACCGCGACTGCGATAGGACGCTATACATTCGACTACTTCCTTGAAAAGGAGGGGTTGAAATGAAAGGCGCAGCTCCGAGCTTTCACAAGGTTCACTATGCGCTTCGTCCAGCAAAGCAAGTTGAGCGGCGAATGTTCATTGATGCATTCATTCAGCTCAGTAAGATCGGCTTTCCGATATCCGACTACCACTACGTCGGAATGGGTTCGGTATACTTCGTGGATTACATTATGTTTCACCGATACCTTGGTATCGCAAAAATGACTAGCGTTGAAATAAGAGGGACGGCGAAGAGGCGACTGGAGTTCAACCGACCTTGTACTCTCGTGGGCGTTCATATCGGCGATATCGCAGCGTACGTAAGCAGTCTTTCCCCCGACAGGCGTTACATCGTTTGGTTGGATTATGACCATATACTAGATAAAGACGTCATCAACGCGCTGAAACTCGCATTAGTCCAATTGAGTCCGGGTTCAATTCTGATTATTACAGTAGACGCCATGCCCCCCGGTGGAAGTGAGGATGGGCCGGCAGAATGGATGGATTATTACTCCGACGTGGCAGGCCCGTATCTTTGGCTAAAACCCGGCCCCGCAGACTTCAGTCGATCTGGGATCGTCAAGGTGAACACACGCATATTGCAGTCGGTTATCGATAGCGGGCTTGCCGGGAGGCAAGAAATCACATTCTTTCCACTGTTCGATATGTGCTACAAAGATGTGCACGAAATGCTAACGATTGGAGGCGTTATATCTTCTTCTCAGGAGAGAGGTTGGCTCAAGAGTCTCGACACGAAGCGATTCCGATATTTCCGCACGCGACTATCCGGCAATCCATATAAGATTCGGGTTCCACTAATTACACGTAAAGAGAAATTGCAGCTCGACTCTGCAATGCCAGGACAAGGATCAAAGGTAATGTCAGAAACAGGGCTGACAATCAAAGACATAAAAGACTATGAGAAAATTTACAGGTTCTATCCAGATTACGCAGAGATGTATCTGTAACATTAAGCTATCTGGATCAAGTTACGGCGAGTGGTAAAGGCATCTCTCTTATGCCATTATGAGCTCTAGAACATAATAGGGGGCTTGAATGAGCAAACTTGAGGACCTCCAGCCGAACGCTGCTGTGCGTGGCATCTTCCCTGATGCCCTAATTACAGTCATTAACGTGAAGTGGTTCGGCTCTGAAGCTCTCGAACTGACATATAAAACACCTGCCGGGAAACCAGAAAACATTCTACTCTACCGGCACGACGAGTCACGCCTCGAGGTAATCGAGCAGGGCCGCCCATGGAGCTTCGATGGAGACGGGGCTCTTTTCCGCCTCGTCTCGGAGGCACATCGCATCCGTTTGGCGCACTTGTTCGACCCGGTGCTTGCCGTACACACCTCTTTGATCGAGCCGCTTCCTCACCAAATCACGGGAGTCTACGACGCGATGCTTCCGCGCCAACCGCTTCGCTTTTTGCTGGCCGATGATCCGGGCGCGGGCAAGACGATCATGGCCGGACTCCTAATGAAGGAGCTCATCGCCCGCGGCGACCTGCAACGCTGTCTCGTGGTCTGCCCAGGCAGCCTAGCCGAGCAGTGGCAGGATGAGCTTTACCGGCGCTTTCATCTTCCGTTCGAGATCCTGACCAACGACAAACTCGAAGCAGCGCGCACCGGCAACTGGTTCCTCGAGACGAACCTTGTCATTGCCAGGCTGGACAAGCTCTCGCGAAATGAGGACGTCCAGGAAAAGCTTAAGGCACCCGACGGCCGCTGGGATCTTATCGTCTGCGACGAAGCCCATAAGATGTCTGCTACCTTCTTCGGCGGCGAGATCAAGTATACCAAGCGCTACAAGCTAGGGCAGCTCCTCTCGACCATCACGCGGAACTTCCTTTTGATGACGGCGACGCCGCACAATGGTAAGGAAGAGGACTTCCAACTCTTTATGGCCCTCCTCGACGGAGATCGCTTCGAGGGACGCTTCCGGGACGGCGTTCATGCTGCGGATGTCTCGGACCTGATGCGGCGGATGGTCAAGGAGGGCCTCCTCAAGTTCGACGGAACACCGCTTTTTCCCGAGCGGATTGCGTACACCGTGCCTTATAAACTCTCCGATGCCGAAGCGCAGCTCTACAAGGCCGTTACCGACTACGTGCGCGAGGAGTTCAACCGTGCCGAAGCGCTTCAAAACGACAAGCGCGCGGGTACCGTCGGCTTCGCGCTCACGATCCTGCAGCGCAGACTAGCCTCCTCGCCCGAAGCCATCTACCAATCGCTGCGCCGCCGCCGGGAGCGGCTGGAGAGCCGGCTGCGTGAGCTGGAGTTACTTCAGCGCGGAGGGGAATCCCCGCCCATTATTTCCGCCGCCGTGCCAGCGCTCGATGCCGAGGACGTCGAGGATCTGGAGGATGCGCCCGACAATGAGGTCGAAGCCGCTGAAGAGGAGATCCTCGACCAGGCTACGGCAGCGCGCACCATCGCTGAGCTGAAGGGGGAGATCGAGACGCTCAAGCGCCTGGAGGCGCTAGCGCTCTCTGTTCGTCGCAGCGGCACCGACACTAAGTGGCGCGAGCTCGCGGGTCTACTGAGCGAGATCTTCACACCGGCGGCGATCGCGAACCGGGTGGCGGAGCGGCCGACACCCTACGGATCGAGCGTGATCCCACCGCCCACGCCATCGCCGCGTCAGAAGCTGGTCCTCTTCACTGAACACCGCGATACGCTGAACTATTTAGAGAGCCGGGTCACCACGCTCCTCGGCCGTATAGAGGCTGTAGTTATCATCCACGGTGGAAAGGGCCGCGAGGAAAGGATGAAGGCGCAGGAATCGTTCAAGCATGATCCTGAAGTGCAGGTACTGCTCGCCACGGACGCGGCTGGCGAAGGCATCAACTTGCAGCGCGCACACCTAATGGTGAACTACGACCTGCCATGGAACCCAAACCGCATCGAGCAGCGCTTCGGGCGCATCCACCGTATCGGCCAGACTGAGGTCTGCCACCTCTGGAACCTTGTCGCCGAGGAGACGCGTGAGGGTGACGTCTACAGGACGCTGCTGGAGAAACTCGACGAGGCGCGCAAAACCCTCGGCGGCCAGGTGTTCGACGTGCTGGGCAAACTTCAGTTTGACGGTAGGCCGCTACGAGACCTCCTGATCGAGGCGATCCGCTACGGCGAGCGACCCGAGGTGCGCGCCCGGCTCATGCAGGTCGTTGTTAACGCTTTCGACCGGAGCCAGCTCCAAGAGTTGCTCGAAGAGCGGGCGCTTGCACACGACGTTATGGACGCTAGCCGTGTGTACCGCATACGCGAGGAGATGGAGCGCGCAGAGGCCCGACGCTTGCAGCCGCACTATATTGAGTCGTTCTTTCTCGAGGCGTTCCAGCGTCTCGGCGGGTCGGCCAAACAGCGTGAGGCGCGTCGCTATGAAGTCACTCACGTGCCCGCCCCAGTCCGTAACCGCGACCGGTTGATCGGCATTGGCGAGCCGGTACTGCCGCGCTACGAGCGCATCGCCTTCGAAAAGCCGCTTATTGCACCGCAGGGCCAGCCTCTTGCTGCCTTTGTCTGCCCGGGACATCCACTGCTCGACACCGTCATCGACCTCACTCTCGAGCGCCACCGCGACCTCCTACGCCGGGGCGCGGTGCTGGTGGACGAGCGTGACGTGGGTATCCAGCCACGCGTGCTCTTCTACCTGGAGCATGCCATCCAGGATGCAAGTTTTACCCGTGCAGGCGAGCGGCGCGTTGTTTCCAAGAGGATGCTTTATGTGGAGCTCGACGCGGACGGTAACACTCGGCACCTGCAGTATGCGCCTTACCTAGACTATCGGCCGCTCACGCCCGAGGAACCGGATATAGACTTGATCCTCGCTCGGCCGGAGTGCGCATGGATCAACCGAGAGTTGGAGCAGAAGGCGCAAGGCCATGCCGTTGAGCGCGTCGTTCCGGAACACCTAGTGGAGGTTCGTTCACGTAAGATCGATTTCATCGCTAAGACCGAGGCGGCCGTAAAGGACCGACTTACCAAAGAGATCAGTTACTGGGACCATCGCGCTGAAGAGCTCAAGCTCCAGGAGCAGGCCGGCAAGCCCAACGCACGGCTAAACTCGGGGGAAGCTCGCAAACGTGCCGATGCGCTCCAGGCACGCCTCGAGAAGCGCCTGGAAGAGCTGAAGCTTGAACGACAGCTCTCGCCACTGCCTCCCGTCGTCCTCGGAGGCTTGCTGGTAGTCCCGATGGGCCTCCTTGCTGCCATGACGGGATGCTCCGCCGCGCCCTCTGCCACAATCGCAGATACGCAGGCCGCCGCCGCCCGGGCGCGGGTGATCGTAATGGATATCGAGCGGCTCCTCGGCTTCGAACCGATTGATAGGGAGATCGAGAAGCTCGGCTACGACATCGAGAGCCGTGTCCCGGGTACGGGGAAATTACGTTTTATCGAAGTGAAGGGCCGGGTAACTAGCGCGCAGACGATTACTGTCACGAAGAACGAGATTCTTTACTCGCTCAACAAGCCCGAGGATTTCATCCTTGCTATTGTCGAGTTCCTCGGAGATGATTTGCACCACGTCCATTACATTAGACATCCTTTCCATCGTGAGCCGGACTTCGGAGTGACGAGCGTAAATTATGACTTCGCCGAGTTGTTGGACCGGGCGGAGGCGCCGCGATGACTACACCCGGCCAATTCCATTCACTTCTAGTCCGCTCAGAGGGCAGTCCTATGGGGAAGTTCCTACGCATAATGCGCTCGAGCAATGTCTGCCCCTAGTGGACATGAGCCCGAGGCAAGTCGTAAAGGAATCAGCATGAAAATTAAGGTTAGATCAGCTGCGAGTGATGATGTGTACAAAGATATTATACACATCCCCGAGAGTTGCCGTCATGATGCATATGGCCACGTCATACCCGAAGGAACCGTTTGTAAGGTGGCATATCGGGGCCGAGCCACTTTTGCGCTTGTTAGGGGTTCCGGCAACTCTTCTGAGAAAGAAATCCGCATTGACGAACGCCTCCGTAATCTACTCGGCTTCAGCATAAATGAAGAAGTAGATTTGCAGCTGAAGAAAGTGGGATTATGGGGTCAATTTCGTTGGGCTTGGAATGCCTCTGATCCCGCATATCGAGTGGCCGCACGGATGGGGGGTCTATCAGTTATACTCGGACTTACGGGGCTGCTGCTTGGCCTCCTTTCTCTTAGAGCATGCCGATGACATACAGGAAGAAACTCATCGAAGTCGCGCTGCCGCTCGAGGCCATTAACAAGGCCTGCGCGCGGGAGAAGTCGATCCGCCACGGTCATCCGAGCACGCTTCACCTATGGTGGGCGCGGCGGCCGCTGGCGGCGGCGCGGGCGGTGATCTTTGCGCAGATGGTGGACGATCCCTCGGCCTACGTGGATGTGCTCCGGGCGGACCCGAAGCTGCACCGGAAGGCGGAGACCGCCCTCAAGGCCCGTCTGAAGCTGTGGGAGGAGGCCCGGACCCTCGCCGAAAAGGCCAAAGGATCCGGGCTAACGGTCCCGGAACCAGGTCCGGCACCGACCCTTGACGACATACTGGCCGACCAGGAGCGTCAACGGCTCTTCCGTATCATCGAGAATCTGGTGCTCTGGGAGAGCACCACTAACGAGACCGTGCTGCAGGCCGCGCGCGACGAAATCTGGCAGAGCTGGCGACGAGCCTGCGCCGAGAATGCCGACCATCCGCGGGTCAAGGAGCTGTTCGACCGGCAGAAGCTCCCCGCCTTCCACGACCCGTTCGCGGGAGGCGGCGCGCTGCCGCTGGAGGCCCAGCGGCTTGGGTTAGAGAGCTATGCTAGCGACCTCAATCCGGTGGCTGTGCTTATCTGCAAGGCAATGATCGAGATCCCACCAAAGTTCGCTGGTAAGCCGCCCGTCAATCCCGAGGCTCAACTCCAGAAGGACCAGATGGATAAATCGTGGCGCGGCGCGCAGGGGTTGGCCGAGGACGTGCGCGCTTACGGCCAGTGGATGCGCGACGAGGCCGAGAAGCGCATCGGCCGCCTCTACCCCAAGGTTGAGGTGACGGCCGAAATGGCCACGGAACGGCCTGACCTCAATCCGTACGTCGGCAAGTCGCTCACCGTGATTGCGTGGCTCTGGGCGCGCACGGTGAAGAGCCCGAACCCGGCCTTCGCCCAGGTGGATGTGCCGCTCACTACGACCTTCATGCTCTCGACCAAGGAGGGTAAAGAGGCGTATGTCGAGCCGTTGATCGAGGGTGGCGGCTACCGCTTCACCGTGAAGGTGGGGAAACCCAAGGATATGGAGGCGGCAAAGAACGGCACCAAGCTCGCGCGCGGTGCGAACTTCCGGTGCCTGATGTCGGGCACGCCGATGGCGGGTGACTACATCAAGGCGGAGGGCAAGGCTGGCCGAATGGGAGCGCAGCTCATGGCGATAGTGGTCGAGGGGGAGCGCGGGCGGATCTATCTCGCGCCGACGCCGGAACACGAGGCGGCGGCACGCAAGGCGAAGCCGGAATGGAAGCCGGAATTGAGGATCTCCGGCAGCACGCAATATATCGGCGTGAAGTCCTACGGCATGGAGCAATTCTCGCAGCTCTTCACCGACCGCCAGCTCGTGGCGCTGACGACATTTTCAGACCTGGTGCAGGAGGCGCACGCGCGGGTTAAGCGCGACTCCCTCACTGCCGGACTACCCGACGACGGCCGCGGCCTCGATGTTGGCGGAAGCGGTGCCCAAGCATACGCAGATGCGGTCGCGGTCTACCTAGGCTTTGCAGTGGACTACGGCACGAATTATTGGTCAACCCTGGCTACGCCGGCCGACGGCTTCATTCGCGGCACCTATTCAATGCAGGCGTTGCAGATGAGTTGGGATTTTGCTGAGGCACCACCATTCGGGACAACGAGTGGCAACTGGATGGCAGGTGTTGAGTGGGGCGCAAAGGCGATCGAATCATTGCCTGTAATGCGAGCGTCTCGAGCTTCACAGGAGGACGCGGCGCGGCAGACCGTTTCAGCAAACAAGGTCGTTTCCACCGATCCGCCGTACTACGACAACGTACCCTACGCCGACCTATCTGATTACTTCTATATCTGGCTGCGCAGATCTCAGAGGCTTTGCTTCCCCAGCCTCTTTGCCACCCTGGTGGTGCCAAAGGCTAAAGAGCTGGTTGCATTTGCCTACCGCCACAAGGACAAGGCGTGTGCCGAAGCGTTCTTCCTCGATGGCATGACGCAGGCTATGCACCGCCTCGCCGAACAAGCCCACCCGGCGTTTCCAGTAGCGATCTACTATGCGTTCAAGCAGTCGGAGAGAGACAACGACGCAGGCACCTCAAGCACCGGATGGGAGACCTTTCTCGATGCTGTCATCGGCGCCGGCTTTGCTATTAGTGGCACGTGGCCTATGCGCACCGAGCGCGGTGCTCGGAATCGAAACATCGACTCGAACGCGCTCGCCTCCAGCATCATCCTCGTCTGCCGCAAGCGTGCTGCCGATACGCCCACCGCCACGCGCCGCGAGTTCGTCACCGCGCTCAAGGCCGAGCTGCCGCGGGCGCTCGCCCACCTCCAGCGCGGCAACATCGCGCCGGTGGACCTGGCGCAGGCGGCCATCGGCCCAGGCATGGCGGTCTATACCCGCTACGCCAAGGTACTCGACGCCGAGGGTAAGGCGCTCACCGTGCGCGAGGCGCTGGCGCTCATCAACCAGACCCTCGACGAGGCGCTGGCCGAACAAGAGGGCGACTTCGACGCCGACAGCCGCTGGGCGCTCGCGTGGTTTGAGCAGTGCGGTTTTGCCGATGGCGAATATGGCGTGGCCGAACAGCTCTCCAAGTCCAAGAACACCAGCGTCGTCGGCATGGTCGAGGCCGGCATCCTCGAAGCGAAGCACGGCAAGGTGCGCCTGCTCCGGCCCGAGGAGCTTCCCGCCGACTGGGACTCGGCCACCGACCCGCGCCTCACCGCCTGGGAGATCGTCCACCACCTGATCCGTGTGCTCGCAAGCGGCGGCGAAGCCGCGGCGGCGGAGCTGGTCGCCAAGCTCGGCACCAAGGCCGAAGTCGCTCGCGAACTCTGCTACCGGCTCTACACGCAATGCGAGCGCAAGAAGCGCGCGGCCGAGGCGCTCGCCTACAACGGCCTCGTCCAGAGCTGGCCAGAGATCACCCGCCTCGCCCGCGAAGGCGGTACATCACAGAAGCCGAAAACCCCGCAGGGCGAATTATTCTGATTGGAGTAAGCTATGGCAATTAGCAATTATGAACGCGTCGGCAAAGCGCTTGATTTGCTCAAACAGGGGCTTCAACCTTTTGTCGAGCGCGAGCTAAAGGCCCAGCACGCGCAGCTCTGGTTCGAACAGGCCAAATCCTCAGTCAGTGAGTCCCAGGCGAGTTTGTTCGGAACTGAGAATGAGCCACGATGGGATGTCGCCGCGCTCCTCACCGTGATGTGGAACCAGTGGAACGTCGTCTTCCGTAAGACACTTGGGCAAGCCGAACGCACGCTTATCAGTGAGCTCTGTGATGTCCGGAATCGCTGGGCGCACCAGGAGCCTTTCTCGACTGACGATGCTTACCGGGTCCTCGACTCTGCCGGACGGCTTCTAACCGCTATCTCCGCACCGCAAACTGACGAAATCGAGAAGATAAAAATGGAACTCTTGCGCGTCCGATTCGACGAGCAGGTCCGGAGTGAGAAGCGCAAGAGTGCCGGCGCTGCAATCGAAAGCCAAGCCACGGGCAATCTCAAACCGTGGCGTGAGGTCGTGACTCCGCACCGGGATGTAGCCAGCGGCCGCTACCAGCAGGCGGAGTTTGCGGCAGACCTCTGGCAAGTGCATTTGGGCGAGGGGACAGACGAGTACAAGAAGCCGGTCGAATTTTTTCGTCGGACATATCTCACGGAGAGCCTGAAGCGCCTGTTGGTAAGCGCGGTACAGCGGCTCGCCGGTCAGGGCGGCGACCCCGTGGTCCAGCTTCAGACCAACTTCGGCGGCGGCAAGACCCATTCAATGCTCGCGCTCTATCACCTCTTTTCCGGGGCCCCGCCAAGCGAACTCCCCGGCATTGACGCCGTGATGAAGGAAGCCGGAGTGGCGAAACTCACCCCAGTGAAGCGCGTTGTGCTGGTAGGAAACAGGATTTCGCCGGGCAATCCAGTGACCAAGCCCGATGGCACGGCAGTGCGTACCCTATGGGGCGAGCTCGCGTGGCAGCTAGGATTCGTCTCCGGCGGAATTAAGGAGGCGAAGAAGGCGTACCAGCGCGTCCAGGCGGATGATGAGAAGGCCACCAGCCCTGGCGACGTCCTGCGCGAGCTAATGAACCAATATGGGCCTTGCCTCATCCTAATTGATGAATGGGTAGCCTATGCGCGGCAGCTCCACGACCAGGGTGACCTGCCAGGGGGAAGCTTCGAAACCCACTTTACCTTCGCTCAAGTGCTCACTGAATCGGCGAAGCTTGCGAGGCAATGCCTTCTTGTGATCAGTCTGCCCGCCTCGGACACCGGCGGCTCGCCGCACGCAGTGGCTGACGATGTGGAAGTGGGAGGTGAACGCGGGCGCACGGCGCTTGACCGGCTCCGTAATGCAGTTGGGCGCTTGGAGGCGTCATGGAGGCCCGCCAGCGCAGAAGAAGGCTTTGAGATCGTGCGCCGGCGGCTGTTCGAGCCGCTTGTAGAGAAGGAGCAATTCGTAGCGCGGGACACTGTCGCCCGGGCGTTTTATGACCTTTATCGTACTCAGCACCAGGAGTTCCCACCCGAGTGTAACGATTCGGATTACGAGAGGCGGCTTAAGGCCGCCTACCCGGTCCACCCCGAGGTCTTCGACCGTCTTTATGCCGACTGGTCCACTTTGGTAAAGTTCCAGCGCACGCGCGGTGTGCTACGACTTATGGCGGCCGTAATTCACAGCCTTTGGGCGCAAGGTGATAAGAACCCTCTGATCTTGCCAGCCAACATTGCTATCGACGACCCGCGCGTTCAGTTCGAGCTGACGCGCTACCTTTCGGACAACTGGGTTCCGGTAATCGAGAAGGACGTGGACGGTCCAAACGCACTGCCGCTCCGGATCGATGGCGAAGTGCCCAACCTTGGGAAGTACGCCGCGTGTCGGCGTGTAGCACGCACGATCTACCTCGGCTCAGCGCCCACAGCAACGGCCGCCCACCGGGGCGTCGAGGACCGGAGGATTAAGCTCGGCTGCGTGATGCCGGGCGAATCTCCGGCTGTTTTCGGCGATGCGCTGCGGCGGCTTGCTACTGCGGCCACTTTCCTTTACCAGGACGGTGCGCGTTATTGGTATTCAACCCAGCCGACGGTAACGAAGCTGGCTGAGGACCGCGCGGAACAGCTTCTGCGTAACCCCGACGCCGTGTCACAGGAGATCGAGAAAAGGCTGCGCGTGGATCTACGCATGTTGGGCGACTTCCGGCGCGTTCATCCGCTGCCTCACTCTGGGCAAGATGTGCCCGATGATATGGACGCACGGCTCGTAGTGCTTGGCATCGACCACCCGTACAGCAAGGAGCCTGGGAACCGCGCTGAGATGGAGGCGAAAGCGATTTTCGAATCGCGCGGCAGCACACCACGTCTTTTTCGAAATACGCTTGTCTTCCTCGCGGTGGATCAAACGCGCCTGCAGGACCTTGATGAGGCAGCGCGTCGTTATCTCGCTTGGGAGTCTATCCTGATTGATAAGGAAGAGCTTAACCTTTCGCCACACCAGGTGAAGCAAGCCGAGACCCAGAAGACGTCAGCTGACGGTACTGTGACTGCCCGCCTGCCGGAGGCGTACCAGTGGCTCCTTGTGCCAGTACAATCTTCACCACATGCCGGTATAGAATGGCAAGCGTTCAGGCTTTCCGGCCAAGATGTCCTGGCGGTTCGCGTGAGCAAGAAGCTGCGCAACGACGAGCTCATGGTAACTGCGTTAGCTGGAACGCGTCTCAAGATCGAACTCGATCGCGTACCCCTTTGGCGAGGGAATCACGTCGCCGTCAAGCAACTAATTGAAGACTTCGCACGCTATATCTATCTCCCCCGAGTTTCCCAGCCGGCCGTGCTCATCCAGGCCATCCGCGATGGTCTCGGCCTCCTCACGTGGAATCCTGAGACCTTCGCTTATGCAGATGGATTCGACGAGGTGTCTGGGCGTTACAGTGGGCTGCGATGTGGTCAGGTCGTCCAACTATCGGAAGATAACTTGACTGGCCTACTAGTTCGGCCAGGGGTGGCTGAGCGGCAAAGGGAAGCAGAGAAGCCAACCTCGGCTGGGGCTGCTGCCGAATCAACGAGGGCAGAGGAGGCCGTACTTTCAAGAACGCAATTGGGAGCGGAGGTGGCAGGGAAAGATGGCCCAATTCCTGCCGGCGCACCTGCGCATGGACCTCGACGCTTTCATGGAAGCGTTACTCTAGATGAGAAGCGCGTTGGTCGGGACGCGGGACGAATTGCCGATGAGGTAGTTTCGCACATAGTGGGGCTAGTTGGCTCGAAGGTAAAGGTGACTCTAGAGATAGAGGCGGAAATTCCTTCTGGAGTGCCTGACCAAGTAGTGCGCATCGTAACCGAGAATAGCTGCACGTTGAAGTTTACGAATCAAGGATTTGAATCAGAGTAAGAGCTAGCTAGCCAGGAGACAAATATCAGTGCTTAATTAGATGTAAATAAACATTCGCGTCACAAAGAAAGCGAAAAACAAGAAGGGAGTAATAGAGGAAAATGCCCAGACTGAAAAAGCCAAGAAATTATACGCCCGAATGGGACGCTTATGAAGTCCAAAAGGAGGGACTTAAAGGCCTCGCTTTTTCTGAAAAAGCATCAGATATATTGTCGTATGGAATTGAATCGGTGAAGTCATTTTATAATCTCTATGAGAAGAGTAGGAAAAGCAGGAAAACAAAAGGTGGAGGTACGACCCACGCAGAACAGGATTTGTTAAGAAGCATGATCGTGTTCTCTGCAACTACCCTAGATGGTGTTATCAAGCAAGTTATAAGATATTCCATATCGATGCTAGAGAAGAATAATCCGGAAGTGAAAAAGGAGATTGAGAAGTTTGTTGAAAGAAAAATGCGTTCGTTAGATAACGAGCTTTCTATTAATATTGCGTTCATAAGGGACGCGTTGTGTGCGGATTGCGCAAAAACTTTCCTAATAGATCAATTCATATATGAGTTAACTGGACAGTCTCTACAGTCCCCCGAGGAGATATTTAGGGCCGCAAAATGTCTCGGAATAGAATTATGCAAAGAAAAAAAGGAGAAGGACGTATTGAAGGATATATTCCTCGCAAGAAATCAGATAATTCACGAATTAGACTATATGCAGAAAAAAGCGAAAAAGAAGCAACGAAATAGGCGTATTAGAAATAGGGACGTTTCGATTAAATGGTGCGAGATTCTTTTGCGGCTCGGAAAAGAATTTATAACTTTCACGGCAAAGAATTTGCCAAAGGAGTTGGCGAAATAGGGAACGTTTAAGAAAAATGGGCATATTAAATTTATCTGCTCCCTGCCCGAGAAAGACAGTTCAGAATATAGCAAAATGTAAATGGGCAGGAAGGGAAGTCCGACATGCCTGAATATTCTATTTCCCAGCTTGGCAAGTTCGAGGAATGCGCGCTGCAGTACAAGTTCCTCTATGTGGACAGGATCAAGCGCTACGAGGAGGGGGTCGAGGCCTTTTTGGGCCAGCGCTTCCACGACGCGATGGAATGGCTCTATAAGGAACGGGCGTTCCGGGTCGTGCCGCCTGAGGAGCTCCTGGAGTATTACGAGAAGGACTGGGCGAAGCAGTGGCATGCCGAGGTCAAGATCAGGAAGGAGGGCCGTACCCAAGACGATTACCGGTTGATGGGGCGGCGTTTCATCGAGGACTATTACAAGCGGCACTATCCGTTCGATGAGGGGCGCGTCCTGGGCCTCGAGAAGTATATCCGATTCCCGCTCGACGATTCCGGAAGATACAAGTGCAAGGGGATCATCGACCGGCTGATGCTGGCCCCGGACGGGGCTTTCGAGGTCCACGACTATAAGACGGGCTCGAAACTCCCGGACCAGGCCGAGCTCGACAAAGACCGCCAGCTCGCCCTCTACCAGATCGGGGTCCAGAAGCTCTGGCCCGACGTGAAGGAAGCCCGGCTCATATGGCACTTGGTGGCTTTCGACGTCGAGATGAGGTCGAGGCGTACGCCAGAGGCCCTCGACGGGCTCAAGAAAGAGATTGGGGAGCTCATCGACAGGATCGAGGCGGCGACGGAGTATGAGCCGCACGAGTCGCCGCTCTGCGACTGGTGCCCGTATTGGGACTTGTGCCCGGTCAAGAAGCACTTGGTCAAGGTCGAGGCGCTGCCCAAGGACAAGTGGAAAGACGAGCCGGGTGTCGTGATCGTGGACGCTTACGCGGACTGGTGGCGGAAGAAACGCGAGCTCGATGCGGAAATAAAGGGGATTGAGGGGGAACTTGACGAGATCAGGGACGCGGCCATCGTATTCGCTGAAAGGGAGGCCGTCCAGGTAATAGCTGGAACGGAGGCGAGGCTCAGAGTAACCGGGAAGGAGCGGGTCGTCTCGCCGGCCAAGGGGAGCGCTGAGAGGGAGGCGCTCGAGCGGGAGTTGAGGGCGGCCGGTGTCTGGGACGAGGTGGCGACGCTCGATGCGTCAGCCCTCGAGAAGGCCGTTGCGGAGAAGAAGTGGGGTCCCGAAGTCCTAGAGCGGCTCAAAGTTTATCTGAGCACCGAAAAGCGATATACCGTGACGCTGAAGGAAGAAAGCAAAGAATAATCCAAGAAAGGGGACACGCACCGCTTCTCTCGAAGCGGCACTTGTCCCCATCTTGAGTAAAACCTGTTTTCTCGGGGGGAAGTGATGTATAAAAGGCCTTAGTTCGCGGCCCTTTTAATCAAGCGCCGCTGCTGAGCTTTGCGCTGACCAGGCGGTTGAGGCTGACGCCTTCCTCAGCGGCCTTCATAGCCAGCTCCCTGTGCACGTGGGGAGGGACTCTCACTAGGAACCTTCCGCTGAACGAGCGGTCGGCAAGCGGGGCGGGCGGTTCCTCCCCGTTGTTCCGCATGTCCTTGACCACGTCGGCGACGATTTTGCTGATCCCTCGGAGCGCCGCTTCCTGGCTCTTGGCCAGCCAACTCAGGCTGGGGAATTCGAGACAGAGGCCTACGTATTCCTTATCATCCTCGGACCAGGTGATCCTGTAAGTGTAGCGATCATCGTTAAGGCTCATTATCGCTCTCCAGCTTCTCTATCGCTGATAATACCTGCTTGACCTGGTATGCCTTGGCCATACCGTGGTCACTCTGGATATTGATCCTCGGATCGCCGATCCAGGGAGTTTTATAGATCCTATGGTTGCTCCCCGATTGCCTTGGGGGTCCGAAATATTGATCGCAGACCCTGCAAAGATCGGTGAAGCGCACATGGGTTAGGCTATCCTTCATCCTCCGGACGGCATCTTCAACTTTTCTCGTCATAATGATACTAATAATGATACTATTGTCAAGCCATTTGTTTGACCCGGAGCCTTTTCTCTCTCATTGAATAAGACGCCAGGAATAGGGTTACCGTCTCAATTCGAGCAGTCGAACACAGAGAATTTCACTCGGCCTCTTACGTCCTTATCAGATAGAGGCAAAAAAAGCTTGCAAACTGTATCTGAATTGGGTACAATCGTACTCATAATGAGTGCGAATATGCAAACCCAGGGGCTTTTAGAGGCATTGTTCGGGAAAACAAGGCGCTCGATCTTGGCCCTGCTCTTCAGCCATACGGAGGAAGCGTTCCATCTGAGGAAAATCCTCCGCTTGGCTGGGGTCTCGCCAGGGGCGGGCCAAAGGGAGCTTAAACGGCTATCGGATGCAGGCGTTATCCTTCGCACGGTCAAAGATAACCAGGTTCTTTTCCAGGCGAATCCCCAATGCCCGATTTTCGAAGAGCTGAAAAGCCTTATTACCAAGACGGCTGGCGTTGTGGATGTGTTGCGGGCGGCACTGGGACCGCTGGCCGGACGCATCTCCATCGCTCTCTTGTATGGCTCCCTCGCTCGCGGCAAGGCTGGCAAGGAAAGCGATATCGATCTCCTTGTAGTCGGAGAAGTGAGTTTCGAGGATATCGTTGGAAATGTAGCCCGAGCTCAGGACCTCCTTAGGCGCGAGATCAATCCCATGGTCATGTCGCTCGAGGAATTCCACAGCCGAATGTCCAAAGGCGACCATTTGCTCGATACTATTCTGAAATCCCCGTTTGTTCCGGTGATAGGAGATCCGCGTGAGCTTGGTGGTATACGGTGACGCTAAGAAACGAATCCACCGAATGATATTGCTCAGCCCGAGCCGCGCAAGGTTCCCAGGAACTCCTGCGGGCTGAGGATGCGGATCCCCATATAGTCGCCAATGTCCTGAAGGGTGCGGTCGCCGGTGATGACGACGTCGGCCTTGAGCGCGACGGCGCACTCGATGAACTTGTCGTCGGCCGGGTCGCTATGGACGATCTTCAGCGCCGGTGTCTTGGCCGCGAAAAGCACATAGGTCCCTCGGGCGAAGAGGTCGAGCAGCTCGGCGAGCTCGTCTTCCCCCTCGAGCCCGAGCCTGCGAAGGACGGTCGCGTATTCGTCGACGATCGGCGCGGACAGGCAGAGCGTGAGCTCGCCGGTTTTCCAGAGGTCGATGACCTGGCGCGGGTTGCCGCCGAAGAACGATGAGACGAAGACGTTGGTGTCGACGACGGCCTTCATAGGCTAGCTTTTCTGGCCTTGGCGACAGCCTCGCCGACGATGGAGGCGCGTACGCCTCGAGCGGCGAGTTTATTCCCTATCCGGTCCCAGAGGCCGTCGATGTAGGCGGTGATGTCCCTCTCCTTGACGTAATCGCGGATGAGCTCGCGGACCATCCGGCTCGTCGTCTTTCCTTCGGCCCGGGAAAGGCGCTCCAGGCTCTGTTTGAGGTCGGGATCGATTCTGATCAAAAGTTGGTCGGCCATGGCTGTCCTCCCATTATCTCTTGTATATACAATATAGCAAAATGGAGGCGGCGTCAATCCAAAGCTTAAGCGGTGACGCTGAAGGCAGAAAGCCAGGAATGAAATCAAGATACCCGAATTCTGCCGGGCAGTTGACTTATCAGTTGACATATGGTTGACATATTCACCCTAGGGGTGAATAAAATACTTGACAAATGGTCATGCTGAC
The DNA here is from genome assembly GCA_041479905.1 of Candidatus Aminicenantia bacterium. Classification (GTDB taxonomy): domain Bacteria; phylum Acidobacteriota; class Aminicenantia; order Aminicenantales; family Saccharicenantaceae; genus RBG-16-66-30. Next base: position 10,234 of record JBGOYY010000006.1, on the reverse strand, counting down.
ATTATCATAATACCATTCACCCTAGGGGTGAATGGTATTAGGCGCCAAACGAATATCCAATGGAAGTCATATTTAAAACCAAGAGGCTGGAAAAATGTTACATGGATCATTTGCAGGGCCGCAAGAATTGGGGCCAGGAAGTTGGGAGGAAATACATCCAGCGTATCGACCTTCTACAAGAAGCAGTAGATATGGCTGAGGTCAGAAAATTGCCGGGACTGGATTGCCACCCCTTGAAGGGAGGCAGAAAAGGGCAATTCGGGATTACCCTTCATGGCCGTTGGCGCCTTATTTTTTCGTTGCAGGGGGATAAGGCAAGGATCATCCGCGTCGAGGAGGTGAGCAAACACTATGGCGACTGAAAAACGAGTTTACTCCTACCTGCCTATTCCGCCGGGCGAATATCTCGCGGAGGTCCTGGGTGCCAAAGGGATGGCTCAGGCCGAACTGGCCAGGCGCATCGCCCGCCCCATCCAGGCCGTCAATGAGATCATCAAAGGCGAGAAAGCGATTACGCCGGCTACCGCTCTCCAGTTCGAAAAAGCCCTCGATGTGCCTGCCCATATCTGGGTGGGTCTCGAAAGCCGATATCAGCTCATCAAGGCCCGGCGGGAGGAAAGAAATCAATTTCAAAAGGAGTCGGTCTATCTCCCACGAACTCCCTACAAGCAGCTGGCCGATTTAGCTTGCGTTGAACGGACGCGAGATGACGAGCGCAAGATCAGGGAACTCCACCGGTTTTATGGGGTCTCGTCCCTGGCGAATCTACCCGAAATCAAAGCCTATAAAGCATCCTTCCGGTGCGGCTCGACGAGAGAAGCCTCGAGCTACGCCTTGGCCGCATGGATAAGATGTGCGGAGATGCGAGCCAAGGAGGCGCCCGCAGAAGCCTTCGATAAGGGAAAACTGAGGAAATCACTCGGGAATATTCGAGCCTTGAGCAGGAAGGGTCCGGACGAATTCATGCCTGAACTCGGGCAACTTCTATCTCGGTGCGGTGTCGTCCTGGTGATGCTTCCTCATTTCCCCAAGACGTATGCTCACGGGGCGACCTTCTGGATCAAGCCCGACAAAGCAGTCCTTCTCATGAGCATCAGGGAAAAATCGGGGGATTTCCTCTGGTTCAGCCTTTTCCACGAGATCGGGCATATCATTCTTCATCCCAAAAAGACGTATATTGATGACGGCCATGTTCTTCCGGAGTTGGCCCGGCAGGAGAAAGAGGCCGACCAATTCGCGCTATGTTCATTGAGGGGAAACAAGTCATGAAAAAGCTACTCCTGATCGCCATGCTGGCGCTTTGTATCGTGGCCTGCGCCGCGAGGGAAGAGGACGTTCTAGCCAACGGTTTCGTCAGGCCGCCGGACTCGGCCCGGCCCTGGGTGTACTGGTTCTGGCTGAACAGCAACATCACGCGCGAGGGGATCACGGCCGACCTCGAGGCCATGAAGCGCGTCGGCATCGGAGGCGTGCTGATCATGGAAGTGGACCAAGGCGCGCCCGTCGGGCCGGCGGCGTTTATGGGATCGCAGTGGCGGGAATTGTTCAAGCACGCCGTCGCCGAGGCGGGGCGGCTCGGGCTCGAAGTGAACATGAACGACGACGCCGGCTGGAACGGGAGCGGCGGTCCGTGGATTACGCCGGAGCAGTCGATGCAGAAGGTCGTCTGGACGGAGACCGCCCTCGCGGGCCCGCGGCGCTTCGACGGCCAGCTCGCTCAACCGGAGGCCGATCGTGGATTCTACCGTGACATCGCCGTGCTGGCCTTCCCGACGCCCGGCGACTACCGCATCGCGGATATCAAATATAAAGCGCTTTACGAACGCCGGGACGTCGCTGCCGCGGCCGAGACGAAGCTCTCGTCCGAGATGACGATCGCCCCCGCCGGCATCACCTATCTCACAGAGAAGATGGGGCCGGACGGGCATCTCGCGTGGGACGTCCCGCCGGGAAAGTGGACCATCTTGCGTTTCGGCCACACCGGCACGGGCGTCGAGAACGCCCCCGCGCCGGCGAGCGGCCGCGGCCTGGAGTGCGACAAGCTAAGCAAAGAGGGCATCGAGGCCCAGTTTGCCGGCATGATGGCCAAGCTTATCGCCGACGTCGGTCCCGCGGCCGGAAAGACACTGGTCGCGACCCACATCGACAGCTGGGAGAACGGCGCCCAGAACTGGACGGCGCGGATGCGGGAGGAATTCTTGAAGCGGCGCGGCTACGATCCGCTCACTTACCTCCCCGCGATCACGGGCCGGGTCGTGGACACTCTCGAGATCTCGGAGCGTTTCCTCTGGGACCTGCGGCAGACCGTCAACGACTTGCTGCTGGAGAATTATGCCGGACACATGGCGACGCTCGCTCGGCAGAACGGTCTGCGTCTGTCGATCGAGGCCTACGGCGGTCCGTCGGACGACATCGCTTACGGCGGCCGTGCCGACGAACCGATGGGCGAGTTCTGGATCGGCGGCGGCGCCTTCGAGACCCTGAAACAAATGGCCTCGGCGGCCCATATCTACGGCCGCCCCATCCTGGGCGCCGAGGCGTTCACGGCCAACGACCGCGAAAGGTGGCAGCAGCATCCCGCGTCGATCAAGGCGCTCGGCGACCGGGCCTTCTCGGAAGGCGTCAACCGGTTCGTCTTCCACCGCTACGCGATGCAGCCGTGGCTCGATTACCGACCGGGCATGACCATGGGGCCGTGGGGTCTGCATTACGAGCGGACCTCGACCTGGTGGGAGCTCGCGGGACCGTGGCACGAATATCTCGCGCGCTGCCAATACCTCCTGCGGCAGGGGACGTTCGTGGCCGATATCTGCTACCTCCAGCCCGAAGCCTCGCCGCAGGAATTCCAGGGCCATGACCGGAGCGGCTATGACTACGACAACGGCACTCCGGAGATCCTGCTCACGCGAATGTCGGTGAAAGATGGACGCATCGTCCTGCCCGACGGCATGAGCTACCGGGTGCTCGTCCTGCCGGACACGACCCGCATGACGCCGGCTCTACTGCGCAAGGTCCGGGAATTGGCCGCGGCCGGCGCCACGATCATCGGCCCGACCAAGCCTACGAAAGCGCCCGGCCTGACAGGATATCCTGATTGCGATGCGGAGGTCGTTCGGCTCGCCTGGGAATTGTGGTATCAGGGCAAGATCGTGACGGACAGATCGCCCGAACAGGTTCTCGCGGGGCTGGGCGTGGTGCAGGACTTTTCCGCGCCGCCGTTTGTCCGCTGGATCCATCGCAAAACCGGCGGAACGGAGATCTATTTCGTCGCGAGCAATAATCCGCAGGCGCGAGAGGTGACGTGCACGTTCCGCGTGGCGGGGTTGCGGCCCGAGTTCTGGCGGCCGGAGACAGGCGAGATCGAGCCCGTGCCGGTCTACGAGCAGAATGGCGGCACGACGCGCATCCCCATACCGTTCGGACCGAGCGGCTCGGTCTTCGTCGTGTTCCGCAAAAGTGCCGGGGCGTTCGACCCGGTCGTGAGCGTGACGCTCGACGGCCGGCCGATCGAGCCGGCGCCGGAGCTCGAAGGGAATATCCGCATCGAAAAAGCCGTCTATGGCGTCGCCGGTGACCCGAAACGCTCGCGCGACGTACGGGCCAAGCTCCAGGCGATCGCGGATGGCGGAGAATCGAGCTTCCAGGTATCGCGCCTGGCCGGGGGCGATGATCCGGCCTATGGTGTCGTGAAGACGCTCGAGGCGGACTACACCGCCGGCGGGAAATCCTTCAAAGTGAGCGGTAAAGACCCTGATACCATAAACTTCCCGGTCACCCCGGGCAGCGAGCCCATGGCCGAGGTCCATTACGGTGAAAATGGCCGTTTGTTCGTCGAGGCGCGGCAGGCGGGCCGCTATGAGTTGAAGACGGCGTCGGGCCGCAGCCTGCAAGCTGAAGCGCCGGTTCTGCCGCCGCCGCAAGAGATCACCGGCCCGTGGGAGCTGAGGTTCCCGCCGAACTGGGGCGCGCCCGAACGGGTGGAGCTGGATAAGCTCGTCTCGTGGAGCGAGCACGGCGATCCCGGCGTGAAGTACTTCTCGGGCACCGCGACATACACCAAAACGGTGACCGTGCCGCGCGAGATCGTCGGAAAGGACCGGCGTGTCTATCTGGATCTGGGCCAGGTCCAGGTCATCGCGACGGTGAAGCTCAACGGCAAGGACCTCGGCGTTCTCTGGAAACCGCCCTATCGCGTGGACGTCACCGGCGCTTTGAAGGCCGGAGACAACATGCTCGAGGTCGGCGTCACCAACCTTTGGATCAACAGGATGATCGGCGACGAGCAGTTGCCCGAGGACAGCGACCGGAATCCCGACGGCACCCTCAAAGCCTGGCCGCGGTGGGTTCAGGAAGGGAAGCCGAGTCCCACCGGCAGGTTCACGTTCACGAGCTGGCGGCTCTGGAAGAGGGGAGAGGCGCCGGTCGAGTCAGGGCTGTTGGGGCCGGTGACGTTGCGGGTCGCGGCAGAGGTCAGGGTGGTGAAGTAGACAAGAAAGGGGACACGTGGTGCGCGTGGAGATCTAGCCGTATCATGTGTCGGAGGGCTTGATAGGGGAAAAGCTGACTATGCTGATGCGGTTCCGGCCGTTCTGCTTCGACTGATAGAGCGCCCCGTCGGCCGCCTTGATAAGCGATGAAGATCCGCTTCCGCGGCTCGGGATACAGGAGGCACACCCAAGACTGATGGTCACGAACTCTGAAACCGTGGATGTCTCATGAGCCATTCTCAGGGATCCGACGGCCGACATGATCTTCTTCGCCACAACGGCCGCTCCTTCCGCCCCTGTCTCCGAAAGAATGACGATAAACTCTTCCCCCCCATACCGGGCAGCCAGATCCCCGGCCCGACTGATATTCTTCTTCAACACGTGAGCGATCTTCCGCAAGCACTCGTCGCCGGCCTGGTGGCCGTAGGTATCGTTATAAAGTTTAAAAAAATCAATATCCGCCATGATCAAAGATAGAGGCCGGCCTTCCCGTGAACAGCGTCCCCACTCCCGATCCAGAAAAGCTTCAAAACTCCGACGATTGGCCATGTCGGTCAGCTTATCCGTCAGAGACAGATGCTCCAATTCTCGATTCGCTTGTTCCAATTCTTCCGTGCGTTCCTCCACAAGCAGGGTCAGACGCTTCTCCCTGGCCTTCAACTGTCTGACACGAGTTCGGAAACCTCCCAGAACCACCGCCGCCACAATGAGGCCGCAGAGAACGTAAAAGAAGATCGTCTGGTAGAAATAAGGCCTTATACTGAAATTAAATGAAGCCCCAGTCCTATTCCACACGCCGTCGTTATTGCAGGCGATCACGCGGAAGCGATACTTGCCCGGCGGAATGTTGGTGAAATAGGCGACTCGACGTGTGCCGACATCGACCCAGTCCTCATCGAATCCTTCCAGCTTGAATTTGAACTCGACCTTCTCCGGCGCAAGCAGGCTCAAGCCGGTATAATGAAACTCAAAGATCCTGCTTCCCGCCGGCAAGCGAGCGCCCTCATGGAGTCCTCCGGCCATTCTATCGACGATCAATTCTTCGATGATCACGGGTGGGACCACCCGATTCGCTGTGATATGGGCAGGGTCGATGACCACCACTCCCCGGATCGTCGCAATCCACAGCTTCCCGTCTCTGGTTCTAATCCCGCTTGGAGACCCATGATTGCATTCGCTGCTCTTTATGCCATCGGCAGCGCTGTAGGCCACCGAACTGATGGAACGGATCCCGCCCGCCGCAAGATCCTCGAGCTCTTTTTTGCTGACTCGAAAAATTCCCTTGTTGCTGCCCATCCAGAGGTCTCCAAATTCGTCTTCAAGGATCTCGAAGGCAGTATCGTCGAAGAGACCTTCGTCGATCGTGAATATTGTCATTTGACCGTTTTTCAAACGGATCAGCCCGGCACCGTCCGTGCCTATCCAAAGGGTCCCGCTTCTGTCTTCATAAAGAGCCAGAACGCTATGGCCCAACAGCCCACCTTCAGTCAGGGTGGTCAGCTTCCCTTCTTTGAATCGGTTCAATCCCCCGTCGGTTCCTATCCAGAGGCTTCCCTCACGGGACTGGCCCAATATCCTCACGATGTTGTTCGCCAGTCCGTCTTTTGTCGTGTAGGAGGCGAACACCCCGTCCTTCAATCGGTTCAACCCTTCATTGGTCCCGATCCAGAGGCTCCCCTCCAGGTCCTCGTATATGGCCCTGACATAATCGCTCACCAGCCCGTTTTTTGTCGTATAGGTGGTGAAAACCCCGCCCTTCAACCGGCTCAGCCCGTCGCTGGTCCCGAACCAGAGGCTTCCCTCCCGGCCCTCATATATGGCTCTGACAATATTGGCTGCCAGCCCTTCATGAGTCGTGTAGTTGGTGAACCGTCCATTCTGGAGGTGGCTCACCCCCCCTCCCTCGGTGCCGATCCAGACGCTTCCATCACGACTTTGATAGATCGGCCTGACCCGGTCGTTCGCCAACCCTTCCTGAGTCGTATAAGTGAGGAATTTCCCATCTCTCAAACGGTTCAGCCCGCCGCCAAAGGTGCCGATCCACAAGCTCCCCTCGTTGTCCTCTCCCCAGAGCGACGACACAATGTCGCTCGACAATCCCTCTCTCGTTGTATAGGCCGTGAACGTCCCGTTGGCGAATCGGTTCAAGCCGCCCCCGTTCGTGCCTATCCATAAGTTCCCGTCCCGGTCCTCACGGACGGACATCACATCGTTGCTCGTGAGGCCGTTCCTGGTCGTGTAGATGGTCAATCGTCCGTTCTTAAGCCGATCCAACCCGCCGCCTCTCGTGCCAATCCAGAGATTTTCATGCCGGTCCTCATAAAGCGACAGGACGGTATTGCTCGACAACCCCTCGGCAGTTGTAATGACCGTGAAAGTCCCGTCCTTGAATCGGACCAGACCGCCGTCTTCGGTGCCAACCCAGAGCGTTCCTTTCAGATCCTCATATACAGCTATGATATTGTCGCATGGAAGCCCTTCTGTCATGCGGTAGTTCGTGAATTGTCCGGCCCTAAATCGGCTCAGACCTCCTCCGTCCGTGCCGATCCAAAGGCCGCCATCCTTGCTCCCGCAGATCGAACTTACCGTGCAGCCCGATAATGTTTCCTCTGCGGAAATGGCGGTGAATCGCCCATCCTTCAATTGACTCAGGCCTCCTTCGCCCATGCCGATCCACAGACTCCCTTCTTTGTCCACGAACAACGCCGACACGAAATTATGCCTGATCTCTTTGGTGTTCCTGCTATGGAAGACGGTGAAGCGCATGCCATCGAAGCGGGCCAGCCCTTCCTGAGTCCCCAGCCAGAGATAGCCGTCCAAGCTCTGGACTAGGGCATTGACAGAGTTTTGCGGCAGGCCGTCAGCGGTCTGCCAGACGTTATGCGTGTACTGGGTGATAGCTTTCTTAGGATCCAGAGCAAAACCAATGGTTGCTTGACCGAATAGAAATATAACGAATAGCAGCTTCAGGAATTCCCTCATTCCGTCAACCTTGCCGACAACATAACTGCTTTCCGTATTTCGTGTCAATCCCCCCTGACTTCGAGCATGCGGTCGAGGCGGAAAGTGCGGCACTCGCCGCGCTCACGGCAGTTCTGAGAAACAACAGCCCCTGTGCGCGTCTTTCTTATTGACAGGAGGCCGCGAATATGTACAATGATATTGTACCAGTAGGGAAAAGGCGCATGGCAATTCAAACGACCTATTCAAAGGCACGGCAGAACCTGTCCAAGCTTCTCGATGAGGTCACGAAAAACAAGGAGACGGTTGTTATCAAGAGACGGCGCGGCGCGAGTGTCGTGATGATGTCCGAAGCGGATGCTGCAAGCTTGTTCGAGACCGCTTATCTCCTGCGCTCGCCGCGGAACGCCATGCGGCTCCTCGGGGCGCTGGGCAGAGCCCTTAAGGGCGAAGGCGGCGTCCGGATGACCGTCGAGGACATCGAGAAGCTCCGCGACGAGGTTTCCGGTGACCGCGAAAAACCGTGAAGCGGTCTTCGACCCGTCCTTTCTCAAAGACCTCCAGCACTGGACCAGGGTAGACCGGAAAAGCGCCGTCCGAGTTCTCGAACTCGTCCTGGACGTTCTGCGCGACCCCTTTACCGGGCTCGGCAAGCCCGAACCCCTCAAGTATCTCGGACCGAATATATGGTCGAGACGGCTCAGCCTCGAGCATCGCGTCGTCTATCTCGTAAGGGACGACCGCATCGATTTCCTCCAGGCCAGGTATCATTATTAGGCCCGTTAAACCGCGCTGACCTCGAGCATGCGGTCGAGGCGGAAAGTGCGGCACTCGCCGCGCTTGTGGCAGTAGGCGCGGACCCCCTCGAACGTCTTGCCGTGGTATTCCATCATCTCGACGGCCTCGGGCCGGATGCGGCGGCGCGACTTGGTGTCGTCGGGCTTGAGGTAGACGATCTCGAGCTCGCCGCCCGTGCGGATGGCCGCGAGGACGAGCGTGCGCTTGGCGGCGGCGGGGAGCGCCTCCTCGGCTTTCTTGTACTGGAAGCGGGTCAGGAAGTGGACGATGCGCCAGTCCATCCAGATGTGGCTCTTGCGGATGGGCGTTTTGAGGACGATGCCCTCGAAGCTCGTGCAGCGGCTGAGGGCGACGTAGACCTGGCCGTGGGCGAAGGCGCCGCGGCCGATGTCGATGACGACGCGGTCGAAGGTCTTGCCCTGGCTCTTGTGGATGGTCACGGCCCAGGCCAGGCGCAGGGGGTACTGGGTGAACGAGCCCACGGACTCCGACTCGATGCGGTCGGACTCGGCCTCGTAGCGGAAGTGGAAGAGCTCCCAGGTGTTGGGCGAGAGCTCGACCTCCTCGCCGTCGGGCAGGTCGACGACGATGACGTCGTCCTCGTCCGGAACCTTGACGATCTTGGCGACGCGGCCGATCGTGCCGTTGACGAAGCGGCCCTTGCGGTCGTTCGTCAGGAGCATGACCTGGGCCCCGGGCTTGAGCTCGAGCGTCTCTTCGGTCGGGAGGGAGGAGCGGTCGAATTTACCGTCGATCAAGGCTTCGTAGGCGCGGGCCCGGCCCGGTAGGGAGGCCAGCTTCTCGCGGTTCCGGGCGGAGGCCAGGTCGTTCGTGCTGGTCAGGGTGATGGTGAACTCGCCGTCGGGCGGGGAGTAGCCGGGGCGAAGGCGGCTGTTGAGGTGGACGATCTGCCCGTCGTCGACGGAGCGGTTGCGGATGGCGTTGAGGAGGCCGATGAAAGCGGGGTCTGTCTGGCGGTAGACTTTCTCGAGCTCGACGAAGTCCAGGTCGAAGGTCAGCTCGCCGAAGATCTTGGCCGAGAAGAAGTAGGGCGACTCGTAGCGGGCTGTGGGGGCGTCGGGGTCGGCGCCGGAAGCGAAAAGCCCCTTCTCGCGGCTCGTGACGACGGGCGGCAGCTGGTAGAGGTCGCCGATGAAGATCATCTGCAGGCCGCCGAACCAGTCCTTGGGCCGCGGGCCGTTGAGACGGAGGAATTTCTCGACGCAGTCCATGAGGTCGGCCCGGACCATGGACACCTCGTCGATGATGATGGTGTCGAGGTTGCGGTAGAGCGCGGCGCGATCGGCGGCGGCGCCCTTGGACTTGGGGAGCTTGCGGACGGCGTCGGGCGTGATGTCGGGCTTGAAGCCGAAGAAGGAGTGGACCGTCTGGCCGCGGACGTTGAGGGCGGCGACGCCGGTCGGGGCCAGGACGGCGATGCGCTTGGGCGTCTGGGAGCGGAAAAGCTCGAGGAGGGTCGATTTCCCGGTCCCGGCTTTCCCGGTGACGAAGACGTGGCGGTCCGTGCCCTCCATGATGTCCAGGGCGCGGCGGAAGCCGGGGTTGATCTCGATTTTCAAATATTGCTCAACTTTGAGCTGATCAGGCGGTTGAGGCTGATGCCTTCTTCAGCCGCTTTAATGGCAAGGCCTCTATGCACTTCCGGGGGGAGCCGGACAATGAATTTTCCGCTGAAATTCCTGCCGGATAGGGGAGCCGGCGGGATCTCTCCGTTTTTAAGCATGTCGGTGACGGCTTTGTCTGCGAGCTTGCGGATCCCCTGGAGCGCAGCCTCGGGGCTCTTGGCAAGCCAGCTGAGGCTCGGGAATTCGATGCAAAGCCCGACGTATTCCTGATCATCCTCTGACCAGGTGACCCGGTAGGTGTACCGGTCATTTTGTAGGCTCATGTTCTCTCTCCAACCGGTTTATAGCTGCGAGCACCTGTTTAACCCGATAGGCTTTTGCCTAACCATGATTGCCCTTCTG
>JBGOYY010000005.1:0-79467 GCA_041479905.1 Candidatus Aminicenantia bacterium | reverse complement strand
ATCCGTCCGGAGAGACAAAGCCCCTGGCTTTGAAAAAGGGAGGGGGACCGCCCTATTGGGTCGCCGCCGAGTTCGGCGCCGCTCCTTCCGGGGCTTACTCGGTCATTCTCGCGGAGGGCCGTGACGAGGTCGCGGTCGACCGCTCCGGCTTCGTCGACGTCGCCAAGGGCTGGTCGTGGGCCTCCGAGAGCCTCTATGCCGCATGGATCGAGGCCTTGTTCGCCGACGCCGACGAGCGCTCCTCGTGGAAGGCCCTTCACGAGGTCACGCGCGACCGGGCCCGAAACCTCCTCCACGACCACCTCGGCCTCGGAGAGGACGAAGCCTCCGGTCCGAACGTCCTGGAGATGACGCCCGACTGCGCCGACAACCCCTTTTTCCTGCGGGCCTATTTCGCCTGGAAGCTCGGCCTGCCGTTCGGGTTCCACGAGACGAGCTGGGGCACGCTCGAAGGGCCGCCGCTCGCCGGGCGCTTCATCATGGCCGAAACGCGGCGGGCCGGGGCGGAGCATGGGAGTCCGCTTCCGGCGATGAGGCGTCTTCTCAACCTCGTCAAGAACGTCGTTCACGCCGGCAACGGCCGGACCGCGCTCCGAGTTGACGGGACCGATTACTATCCTCTGCCCCTTTCGCGCCAGGCGCTCAAGCCGGGCACGGTCTACGCCGACCCCTACGGGCACACGTACACCCTCGTCCGCTGGGTCGGCCAGTCGCGAAAACAGCCCGGGCTGCTCCTGGGCGCCGATGCGCAGCCCGACGGGACGATCGGCGTCAAGAGGTTCTGGAAGGGGAATTTTCTATTCACGACGAAGGATGTCATCGGCGAACCGGGCTTCAAGGCCTTTCGTCCCATCGTCCTCGAGCGTGGCCGGCCGCGTCTCCTGACGAACCGGGAGATCGCCGCCGACCCCGACTTCGGCGACTACTCGCTCGAGCAGGAGAAGATGGCGGGCGATGCGTTCTACGCGGCCATGGAGAAACTCATCAACCCGGAGCCTCTCGACGCCGAGGCCGCGTTCGAGGACCTCTTCCGGGCCCTCCACGAACAGCTCATCGTCCGCGTCGAGTCGGTGACGAACGGCGCCGAGTACGCAAAAGCCCACCCCGGCACGGTCATCTCCATGCCTTCGGGCCCGGCCGTGTACCAGGCGCTGGGACAGTGGGAGGATTTCTCGACGCCGAACCGCGACCTGCGCCTGCTCATCGCCATCGACACCATCCTCGAGTTCCCGGACAAGGTCGCCGCAAACCCCGGAACATACGGCATCTCCGGGAAGACGAAGCCGGATGAGATCCGGCGCCGGCTCCTGGCCTTCGAGAAGAAATGGGCCTCCGAGCTGACCATCACCTACCGGCGGTCGGACGGCTCGGCCCGGGTCTTGACGCTCGAGGATGTCTTCCGGAGGAAAGAGGCCTTTGAGATGGGCTACAACCCGAACGACAGCGCAGAGATCCGCTGGGGCGCTCCCGAAGGCAGCGAAGAGTTTTCGACCTCCCGGCGGCGGGCCCCGGCTTCCCAGGTCGAAAAGATGAAGGCCCTCCGGCCCTGGTTCCACAAGCGCCTACGGCCCTCTTGACTCCCCCCATCCCTGCCAAACCGAGCGGGACCAAGCGTGCCCAAGAAATAAGCAAACGAGACGGCTATTGATTTCCCGGGCCGCTTGGGCTAAGAAGTCAGTCAATGGAAGAAACGTTTGCAAATCCACAGGAGGAGACTTCATGCATTTCCGCGCCTCTCGTCCCTTATTGGTCCTCTTGGCCCTGGGCTTCGTCCTGGGCGCCGGGGGAACGGTCACGGCCCAAGCGCAGGTCACGGCCGACGATTTCAACCAGTTCAACTGGCGCTGGGTCGGGCCCGTCAACTTCTCGGGCCGGATCACCGAATTCGCCGTGCCCCCGGGGCAGTCCCAGGTCTACTACGTGCTCACCGCGAGCGGCGGGCTATGGAAGACCGAGGATGCGGGCACGCACTTCGAGTCCATCTTCGACAAGTACGGCAACATGAGCATGGGCTTCCTGGCCATCGCCCCGTCCAATCCCAGCGTCCTCTATCTGGGCACGGGCGAGCCGATGCACGCCCGCGCGAGCTCCCACGGCAACGGGATATGGAAGTCGACCGACGCCGGGAAGACCTGGACGAAGATCGGCCTGGAGAAGAGCTTCTTCATCCCCAAGGTCGCCGTCGACCCCAAAAACCCGGATATCGTCTATGCCGCCGCCGAGGGTAAGCTCTACGACAACGCCATGGATTGCGAGCGCGGCTTCTACAAGACGACCGACGGCGGCAAGACCTGGGAACGGCTGTGGCCGCTCAACGACCGGGGCGTCGGCGACTTCGTCGTCGACCCGCGCAATTCCGACGTCGTCATCGCCTCGGCCTACAAGACCTACCGCCGGAGCTGGACCTATATCGACCGCCAGCCGGGGAACCACCTCTACAAGACGACCGACGGCGGCAAGACATGGAAGAAACTGACTCAAGGCCTGCCCCTTGACGCCGAGGTCGGCCGTACCGGCCTCGACATCTACGAGAAGAACCCGAACGTCGTCTACGCCCGCATCGACGAGCAGGTCAACCTGGGCCTCGCCGAGCGCGACGGCGTGGCCAATTTTCGTGCCTCCAGGGGATTCGGAAGCGGCGGCCTGTTCACCGACGAATACACGTTCGACAAGTTCAAGACCTTCAAGATAAACCCTGAGATCGCCAAGCAGGCCCCCAAATTCACGCCCGTCACGGCGGCGGACGAAGCCGAGCTCGTCAAAAAACTCAACGAGCTCGTCGCCGACAAGGATTTCCTGACCAAGTCCGGCGTCGACCTGGCCAAGCTCAACGCCGCGGCCCGCAAGGTCCAGGCCAAGAACAAGGACCTCGTCGCGGCGATCGGCGAGGTCGAGGCGCTCCTGAAGCGGGAGGCCCCGAAGGCGGATTCGACCGAGGCCAAGGGCCGCTCCCAGATCGTCAACCGCCACGTCCTCGAGGTCCTCTACGCCGGGGTCTTCAGCAATCAGCAGCCGGTCAAGCGGGACGGGGTCGTCTACCGTTCCGACGACCAGGGTGAGACCTGGAAGAAGATGACCGAGTACAAGCAGTCCGGAGGCAGCGGCCTCGTCAACCAGACCGAGGCCGGCTACTACGGCCGCATCTACATCGACCCCCAGAACGACCAGACGGTCTACTGCGTCGACACCAACGCCACGGTCTCGACCGACGGCGGCAAGTCCTTCAAGGCCACGGGCTGGGACTCCGGCGCTTTCAAGCTCCACGTCGACCACCGCGGCATGTGGATCGACCCGATGAACTCCAACCACATCATGAGCGCCAACGACGGCGGGGCAGGGGAGAGCTGGGACGGCGGCAAGCATTGGAGCCAGAAGGCGACGATCAGCGCCCAGCAGTTCTACGACGTTTCGGCGGACAACGAACAGCCCTACAACGTCATGGGCGGCACCCAGGACAACGGCGCCTGGATCGGCCCGTCGCAGAACCGCAACCAGAACGGCATCTATGCCGCCGACTGGAACTACCTGCCCACGGGCGACGCCTACTACGTCCTCCGCGATTGGTGGAATCCCGAATACATCTATTACGAGAGCCAGTTCGGCGCCTCGAGCCGGCAGAACCTCAAGACGGGCGAGATCTCGCAGCTGGCCAAGCGGACGACCCCCGAGGAGCTGGCCAAGGGCCTCCCGGCCCAGCGCTACCAGTGGAACGCCCCGATCGTCCTTTCCCCCTACAACCCGGGCATCGTCTACATCTGCTCCCAGTTCGTCCACCGCTCCTTCAGCCGCGGCGACCGCGACACCTTCGTCACGATCAGCCCCGACCTGACCCGGGCCGACAAGACGCGCCTCGAGGAGGCGAAGAAGACCAACCTCCAGTACGCGACGATCTACTCCTTCGCCGAGTCGGCCAAGAAGCCCGGCCTCTACTGGGCCGGGACCGACGACGGGAACGTCCAGATGTCGCCCGACGGCGGCGTCACCTGGACCAACATCACGGCCAATTTCTACGACATGAAGACGGGCAAGCCCAAGGCCGGCGTCAAGGGCGCCCTGATCCCGTTCGACCGCTGGGTCAAGAGGGTCGTGCCCTCCCGCTTTGACGAGAAGACCTGCTACGTGGGCTTCAGCGGCTACCGGACCCACAACGAAGATAAGACCTGGCTCTTCGTCACCCACGACCTGGGCAAGACCTGGGAGGACATCTCCGGCGGCCTCATGAACCCGATCTTCGACGTCGAGGAGGACCCGGATAACGCCAACGTCCTCTACCTCGCCGGCGACTACGGTATCCACGTGACTATCGATAAGGGCAAGACCTGGACGGCCTTCTCGACTGCGGCGCCGAACGTCATCGTCCGCGACATGGCCATCCAGAAGCGGGACCGGGACCTCGTCATCGGCACCTACGGACGGGGTATCTACATTGCCGACATCGCCCCCATCAAGGAATTCACGGCAGAGAACCTGGCCAAGGACGCCTACCTCTTCGACATCGAAGAGGCCATCCGCTGGAACCGGCTGGAGCGGCGGGGCGAGCAGTACGGCGAGTTCGCCAAAGTAACGAACCCCGACATCGCCGCGACGATCTACTACTATCTCAAGGCGGAGCCCAAGTCCGTCAAGCTCGTCGTCAAGGACCTCGAGGGCAACGTCGTCCAGGAGCTCGGCGGCAACGCGAAGAAGGGTCTTCAGAAAGCGACCTGGAACCTGACCAAGCGCGTCGACCCCGCGCAGCAGCCCGCGGCGGGCATGCGGCCCGGCGGCGGAGGCCGCGGCGGCCGGGGCAATTTCGCGGACTACGGAACTTACAAGGTGACCCTGAACGTGGACGGAAAGGACATCGCCACCAAGACGGTGAAGCTCAGCCCCGACCCGATGTTCAAGTAGAGGGACTGTCCCCATTGGTCCCCAATGGGGGCTGTCCGTTTTTCTTTTCCGTGTTGCCGTCGCCTATTTGGCCGTGGCCTGGATGGGGTCGAGACGGACGGTGACCTTGGTCGTGAGCGTCTTGCCGCCGACGGTCAGCTTGACGGCGTAAACGCCGGGCTCGGCGACCTGGCCGCCGCCCATCCCGCCGCGTCCTCCTCCGCCCATCCCGAAGGGCATCCCGCCCCGGATGATGGAGAAGACCGCCCTCTGGATCTCGGCGATCTTGCGGTAGTTCGTCCCGACTTTGTCGAGGTCCGCCGCGGCCTTTTTCAGCGCGGCCTTCTGGTCGTCCGTGAGGTCGGTCCGCGCGAGTGCCGGGTCGATCTGCTTCTTGAGGTTGTCCGCGAGGTTCTGGACGGTCGCCGCCGGCGGGTCGAAGCGGAGGTCCCAGGCGACGCGGTTGATGCCCGCCTCGGCGGTATCGAGGAGATAGGTCGTCTTCAGAGTGCCCGAGAAGTCGGCGATCTCGAGAGTGGCCGGCGCTTCGGGCTTCGTCTTGAGGTAGAAGTTGAGCAGGGCGCCGTCGGGCGGGTTCTCGCCCTTGAAGAAGAGATCGCCCCGGCTGTAGCCGCCCCGCTGGATCCGGAGCCAGCGCGTGCCGGCCTTGGCCGGTTCGAAGAGGACGGCGTCCTGGCTGACGACATCGTTGGTCGCCTTGCGCAGGGCCGTGATGTCGTCGAGGATCCAGAAACCCCGGCCGTGCGTCGCGGCGATGAGGTCGTTGTCCCGGGGGTGGATGAGGAGATCGTGGCAGGCGACCGTGGGCATGTTGAGGCCCAGGCTGGACCATGTCGCGGCGGCGTCGCGGCTGAAGTAGACACCGAATTCCGTGCCCAGGAAAAGGAGATTCTTGTTGACCGGATCCTCCCGGACGACGTAGACGGGCTGGCCGTCCGGGATGCCGGCTGTTGCCGCTCGCCAGGTCTTGCCGAAGTCGGTCGTCTTGAACACGTAGGGGTGGAAATCGTCGGAGCGATGCCCGTCGAAGGTCACGTAGCAGGTCGCCTCGTCGAAGCGCGAGGCCTCGACCCGGCTGCACCAGATGCCGGGGGGAACGCCCTTGATGTTCGGCCGGACGTTGGTCCAGGTGACGCCGCCGTTGCGGGTGACCTGGACGTTGCCGTCGTCCGTCCCGACCCAGATCAGGCCGGGGAGGCGGGGTGATTCCGAGATGGTGATGATGGTGCAGTAGGTCTCGGCGCCGGTGACATCGGGCGTGATGCCGCCGGTGGGCTTGGCGGGGGCGTACTTCGTCTTATCGTTCGTCGTCAGGTCGGGGCTGAGGAGCATCCAGTGGTCGCCCCGGTCGGTGGACTTGAAAAGGTGGTTGCCGCCGAAGAGGATCGTCTCCGGGTTGTGGGGGGACATGACGATCGGCGAGCTCCAGTTGAAGCGGAAGGGGCCGCGATCCTGCTGCATTCTAGCCTGCCTGGCCGCCTCGGGGGAGGCCAGCTCGGCCTTGGCCCCGGCCTTGCCAGGACCGGGACTGGGAAGCCCGGCCTCGGGCTTGGCGGCCGGCTTGGCTGCGGCCTTGGCCCCGGCCTTGGCGGCGGGGGCTTTCTTCTCGGGCGGCGCCGGAGGGAAGTAGTCCTTATAGTTGGCGATGTTCATCGGGTTCGGCCGGATGCTCTTCGCCTCGCGCGTCTCGACATCGACCCGCTGGAGGGAGCCGCCCTGGCTTTCGACGTAGACGGTCCGCCAGTCCTGAGGGTCGTTCTGAGTGTGGAAGCCGTCGCCGCCGCCGATGTTGTACCAGAAATCGGTCAGGATCTGCCCTTCGCGGCTCATCGACGGGCCGCCCCAGGTGCCGTTGTCCTGGAGCCCTCCGTAGACGTAATAGGGGTCGCGCATGTCGGCGCTCACGGCATAGAACTGGGCGACGCTGAGGTTGTCGAAGAAGACCCAAGTGCGGCCGTGGTCGTAGGTGACGGAGGCGCCGCCGTCCTGCCCGACGTAGAAGCGGTTCTTGTTCGTCGGGTCGATCCACATGGTGTGGAAGTCGGGGTGGAGGCCGCCGACCGGACTCCACGTCTTCCCGCCATCTTTCGAGAAGCTCATGTTCGTGGCCAGGAAGTAGACCCACTTGTCCTCGAGCGGGTTGATATAAATGTGGCTGTAGTAGAACGGCCGGTTGTTCATCCGGTTCATGTACTGCCAGGACGCGCCGCCGTCCTCGGATCGGTAGATGCCCGTGCCGAGCTTGGTCATGTCGGCGTATTCGGGGTTGGGCTTCTGGTCGTTCCCGGAGCGGATGGTCTGCGGCGGCTGGTAGCCGTGCTCGACGACGGCCATGAGGACGTCGGGCTTAGAGCGGGAGATCGCCAGGCCGATGCGGCCGAGCTCGCCCGCGGGCAGGCCCTGGGTGAGCTTGGTCCAGGATCTGCCGCCGTCGGCCGTCTTGAAGATGCCGCCGTTCGGGCCGCCTGAGTCGAAGCGCCAAGGCTGGCGGAGGCGCTGCCAGAAAGAGACGTAGAGCGTCTCGGGATCGGTCGGGTGCATGACCAGGTCGATAACCCCGGCCTTGCCGTCGTTCGGCAGTCCGCCGGCGAGCTTGGTCCAGGACTTGCCGCCGTCGGTCGTCTTGAAGAGGCCCCGGTCGCCGGTGGTGCCCCAGGGGTGGCCCGAGGCGCCGACGTACACGGTGTCGGGGTCCGCGGGGTGGGTGATGACGCGGGCGATCGTCTGGGTCGTCTCGAGGCCCATCCGGGCGAAGGTTTTGCCGCCGTCGGTCGATTTATAGACGCCGTCGCCCCAGGCGATGCTGTTGCGGACGCATTCCTCGCCCGTTCCGACCCAGATGATGTTCGGGTCCTTCTGGAAGAAGGCGACGTCGCCGATGGAGGCCGAGCCGTACTTGTCGAAGATGGGCTCCCAGGTCGTCCCGGCGTTGATGGATTTGAACACGCCGCCCGAGGCCGAGGCCACGAGAACCTGGGTGAAGTCGTTGTCCAGGGCTTCGAAGTCGGAGATGCGGCCGACCATGTTGGCCGGGCCGATGTTCCGCCAGTGAAGGTGTCTGGTCAGGTTGGATGCATCGGGGCCTTGGGCGGCCTGCTGAGCCGCGAACGGGCCGGCGAAGGCCAAGACCAGGACGAGAAGGGCGCCGACCCGGAGCGCCGTGTTGACGTTGCGTTTCATGAGGACCTCCTTGAGTAGCGAACGATAAGGGCGGATTATATTGAAAACGCGGCGCCGGGGCAACAAGCGGGGAAATGGCGTATAATAAACGGAGAATGCAGAGTAGAACGATATCGATACCGGCGCTGGTTGTTCTAGTCGCGGCGTTTTCCATATGCTCTGGGGAAAGCAAGCTGGGGTTCGATGCTTCATCGGCCTACGGCTTCGTCAAGAAGCAGGTCGAGTTCGGGCCGCGCGTGCCCAACACCCCGGCCCACGCCGCCTGCGCCGATTGGCTCGTCAAGACCCTCAAACAGTGGACGCCCAATGTCGTCGTGCAGGCCTTTCAGGCCAAGGCCTATGACGGGAGGGTTCTCGACGGGAAGAACATCATTGCCTCGTTCAACGCCGAGGCTAAGGACAGGATCCTTCTCTGCGCTCACTGGGATTCGCGGCCCTTCGCCGACCACGACCCGGACCCGGCCAATCATTTCAGGCCGGTCATGGGGGCCAACGACGGGGCGAGCGGCGTCGGGGTCCTGCTCGAGGTCGCCCGCCAGCTCTCGCTCAGAAAGCCCGCGGCCGGCGTCGACATCTTGCTCCTCGACCTCGAGGATTTCGGCGAACACCGGAACTGGCGCGGCTCCGCCAAGGACAGCTGGGCCCTGGGCTCCCAGTACTGGGCCCGGAATCCCCACCGCCCCGGCTACAAAGCCCGTTTCGGCATCCTGCTCGACATGGTCGGGGCGTCCGACGCCGTCTTTCCCATGGAGGGGACATCCATGACCTACGCCCCGGCGGTCATGAAAAAGGTCTGGGAAACGGCCCGCGGGCTCGGCCTCTCCAAGTACTTCCTCGCCCGGGAAACGGACCCCCTCATCGACGACCACCTCTATATCAACACGATAGCGGGCATCCCGACCGTCGACATCATCCATTACGACACCGAAAAGCAGGGTTTTCCTTCGAGCTGGCACACCGCCGGGGACACCCTGGACAAGATCGACGTCGACACCCTGAAGGCCGTCGGCCAGGTCGTTCTGGCCATGATTTATCAGGGGAGCTAGCTTGCCGGCCGGCCCGCGGATGCCCGCGGATGTTGGAAGAAAAGAAACGACGCGCAGTCTAATCCCATGAAGGCTATCTCTCTAAAAAAGGAGAACACTTTATGAAGAAAGCCACACTCGCCGCACTCGCCATTCTGGCCGTCCTGTCCCTCGCCGCCTGGGCCGTCGACGTTTCCGGCACCTGGGCCTTGAGCCGGCCGGGCCGCGACGGCGCCATGACGACCCAGGACATCACCATCGTCCAGGAAGGCAACAAGATCAAGGTGACCATGCCTCCCGGGCCCCGGGGCGGGGATCCGGTCACGGCTGACGGCACCATCGAAGGCAACGCCATCGAGTGGAAGGTCGTCCGCCAGACTCAGCAGGGCGAGATGATCATCATCTACAAGGGCACGGTCGAAGGCGATACCATGAAGGGCACCATGTCCATGAGGGATCGCGAGATCGAGTGGACCGCGAAGAAGAAGTAAGCGGACCTGCCCGTATGGCGTCCCCGTCCGGACGCTCCTATGCCTGGCGCATGCTCAGTTGACGTTGCCCTGAGCCCGGGGCTCAGGGATTGCCGACTCGGAATCCACTTATTATCGCTCGGGGTATTCCCGCCGCCGGCCGCGGAGGGGCCTCGGGGATCGTCTCCGTCCGCAGTAGTAATCCTCCACTTTGTTTGATTGGAAAGAGATGGATTACTGCTTTATGCTTCCTCCGACGACACCCCTCAGCCCCATATTGCACGGCCTCCTCAGGGAACGGTCCTGCGCGTTTTTTGTGGGTTCGTGTTTACACTCGAAAAACGTGATTCGGGGCGTATCAGGGGATTGGTCCAGTTGATACGCGTCCCCCTTCTTTATCCCCCTCCTCCACCTTGCTAGATGGGTCCGCCTCTAATAAGATAAGGCGAATGATCCATCGAGGAGGCAAGATGAAACACACCCGTCGGATGGTCATCGGTGCGTTTTTGTTGATTGTTGTGCTGATCCCTGCTTTGGTTTCCGCGCAAGTCACCCGGGCCGATTACGAGAGGGCAACAAGCCTCAGGGCTAAGCTCCAGCCCCTGGCCCTCAACATCGTCGACCGGGGAGGGTGGATCGGCAAGACCTCCCGCTACTGGTACCGAAAATCGGTCGCCGGCGGCAACGAATTCTGGGTCGCCGACGCGGTCAGCCGCGACAAAAAAATTGCCTTCGACCACGCCAAGCTGGCCGCAGCCCTAGCCGCGGCCTCGGGCGAGAAAGTGGAAGCTCTCAGCCTCCCATTCCAGACGATCACCTTCGCCGAGGACGAGAAGTCCGTCGAATTCTCCGCGGCGGGTTTCCGCTATTCCTGTGACCTCGCGACGTACGCCTGCAAGAAGCTCGGACCGGTCGAGCCGAGAGGCGGCCGGGGCGGTGGAATGACCATGTGGGAAAGGGGGCCGGCCCCCGAGGCCGCTTCGAAAGAAACGAAAGCCTCTCCGGACGGGAAGTGGGAAGCCTTCATCCGGAACTACAACGTCTGTCTCAAGGACAAGGAAAAGAAGGAGGAGACGATTCTCAGCCGCGACGGCTCGGAGGGCGATTACTACACCTTTGAATCCCTGGCCTGGTCGCCCGACTCGAAGAAGATCGTCGTTATGCGACTGCGCCGGGGCTATCACCGCGTCATTCCGTACGTCGAGTCCTCGCCGGCCGACCAGCTCCAGCCGAAGTATCACACGATGGAGTACGCCAAGCCGGGCGACGCCCTGGACATCGAGCGGCCGGTCCTGCTTCTCGTGGAGGGCAAGGCGCGCATCGAGGTGGACGACGCGCTCTTCTCCAATCCCTACGAACTGACGGACTTGGCCTGGCGCAAGGACAGCCGGGCCTTCACCTTCGAATATAACCGGCGCGGCCACCAGGTCTACCGGGTCGTCGAGGTCGACGGGACGACCGGCACGGCCCGGGCCGTCGTCGACGAAGAGACGAAGACGTTCTTCTGCTACAGCGGGAAGAAGTACCGCTACGACATCGGGGACGGCCGGGAGGTCGTTTGGATGTCGGAACGCGACGGCTGGAACCACCTCTATCTCTACGATGGGACCACCGGCGCTTTAAAAAACCAGATCACGAAAGGGGAGTGGGTCGTCCGCTCCGTCGACAAGGTCGACGAGGACAAGCGCCAGGTCTATTTCCAGGCGAGCGGCACCATCCCCGGCGAAGACCCGTACTTCACGGACGCGTTCAGGATCAACCTCGACGGGACGGGCCTTATCCGGTTGACGGAAGGGGAGGGCAACCACTTCGTCACCATCTCGCCCGACATGGCCTATCTCGTCGATACCTGGTCGCGCGGCGACTTACCCCCGACGACCGAGATCCGGCGGATCGCGGACCGGACGGCCGTCATGACCGTGGAAAAGGGCGATATCGGCGGTCTCCTCAAGGCCGGCTGGCGGGCGCCCGAGGTCTTCGTGGCCAAGGCCCGGGACGGGAAAACCGATATCTGGGGCATCATCGTCCGGCCGTCGAACTTCGATCCCAAGAAAAAATACCCCGTCATCGAGTACATCTACGCCGGGCCGCAGGGCTCGTTCGTCCCCAAATCCTTCCAGGCTTACAGCTCCATGCGGGCTCTGGCCGAACTGGGCTTCATCGTCAGCCAGTGCGACGGCCTGGGGACGAGCAACCGCTCCAAGGCCTTCCACGACGTCTGCTGGAAGAACCTGGGCGACGCCGGGTTCCCGGACCGGGTCCTCTGGCACAAGGCCGCGGCCGCGAAGTATCCGTCCTACGACCTCACTCGGGTCGGCCTCTACGGGAATTCGGCCGGCGGTCAGAACGCCCTCGGCGGGCTCCTGTTCCAGCCCGACTTCTACAAGGCCGGCGTCGCCTCCTGCGGCTGTCATGACAACCGCATGGACAAGATGTGGTGGAACGAGCAGTGGATGGGCTGGCCTCTCGGCCCCGAATACGCCGCTTCGTCGAACGTCGACAACGCCGGGCGGCTCCAGGGACAGCTCCTGCTCATCGTCGGCGAGATGGACACCAACGTCGACCCGGCCTCGACCATGCAGGTCGTCAACGCTTTGATCAAGGCGAACAAAGTGTTCGACCTCTTGGTCATCCCCGGAGCCGGGCACGGCATGGGCGGCGCCTACGGCGAGCGGAAGATGTTCGATTTCTTCGTCCGAAACCTGCTCGGTGTGAACCCGCCCGAGTGGAATAAGGGTCAGGCTGCGGAAATCAAGGAAGTCCGGCGCCAACCCTCTTGACGACGACGAGCGTCATGTCGTCGCACGGCTCGGTTTCACAGGAGAAGTCGTGAACGTCCTCGATGACCTTGCGGCAGATGTCCGCGGCCGGTAACGCGCGGAATCGCCGGACGAGATTCTCGAGTCTATCCCCGGCGTATTCCTCGCTTTGGGCGTTCCGTCCCTCGGGGATCCCGTCGGTGAAGAGGACGGCCAGGTCATCTGGCCCGAGCGTGACCGTCCCGACCTCATAGACAGCTCCCGGGAACATGCCCAGAGGGAATCCCGAACTCTCGAGAGCCGCGACCCGGCCGGCTTCCCCCAGCACGAAAGGCGGGTTGTGCCCGGCATTGACATAGCGCATCTTACCCGACCGGCGGTCGAGCTCGCCGAAAAAGAAGGTGATGAAGCTGCTGGGGCCGGAGCTCTTATAGACAAAGTCGCTCAGGCGGGCGGCCAGCCGGTCGAGCTCATAGCGGGGGCCGATCTCGGTCAGGAGCGCCGCGCGGAGCGAAGCCATGAGGAGCGAAGCGCCGATGCCCTTGCCCGAGACGTCGGCGATGACGACCCCGAGCCGGTCCGCGTCGACGGGGACGAAATCGTAGTAGTCGCCGCCGACCTCGTAGCAGGGAATGTTCAATCCGCCGATATCAAAGCCCTCGAGCCGCGGGTTCTCCTTGGGCAGGAGGTCTTTCTGGATGCGGGCCGCTTCCTTGAGGTCCGCCTCGATCCGATGCAGGAGCCGCTCGGACTTCGCCTTTTCTTCGGCCAGAAGTCCTGGTTTCTCCGGGTTCATGGGCGCCACAAGCATTTTTTATCAGATACCGCCCCTCGGGCGCAAGCGGCCGGGCCTATTCCGTTCATCGCCCGTTCATCTTCGTTTATGGCATAATAGTCCGGGACCGAAGCCATGCGCCTCCTGATCGTCGAAGACAACCGGGCTCTCCTCAAGAGCCTCAGGAAGGGACTCCAGGAAGAGGGCTTCACGGTGGACGCCGCCGCCGACGGGGAAGAGGGCCTGTTCCTGGCCGAGCACAACGAATACGACGTCGTCATCCTGGACCTGTTGCTGCCGAAGCTCGACGGCCTGAAGCTCCTTCAGGCCCTGCGGCGCGCCGACATTCAAACCCACGTCCTCGTCCTGACGGCACTCGACGCCGTCGGCGAAACGGTCCGGGGTTTGAACACGGGCGCCGACGATTACATGACCAAGCCCTTCCGTTTCGAGGAGCTCCTGGCCCGGGTCCGGGCCCTGCTCCGCCGGAAGTACCAGAAAAAGGACCCGCGTCTCGTCGTCGCCGATCTGGAGATCGACACGGTCGCCCGCAGCGTCCGGCGCCGCGGAAAGGACATTCTCCTGCGGCCTAAGGAATATGCCCTGCTCGAATTCCTCGCCCATCACGCCGGAGAGGTTGTCCCGCGGTCGCTGATCTGGGAACACCTCTATGACTGGCAGGACGAATCGATCAGCAACACCATAGACGTCTTCATCAGCCGGCTGCGCAAGAAGATCGACCGGCCGGGCCTGCCGCCCCTGATCCACACGGTGCGCGGCGCCGGCTACCAGTTGAAGGGTAGTTGACATGCGTTCACTCCGGCTGAAGTTGATCCTGGGCTCGCTCCTCGTCCTCGGGACGGTCATCCTCAGCTTCGGCCTGTTCGTCTATTTCGCCAAGAGCCGCGCCCTCCTGTCCGTCATGGACGGCCGGCTCGCGGCGGGCGTGAAGGCGCTGGCCAGTCATGTCGAATGGGATTCTGGACGGCTCATCTTCGCGCCCGCCGAGGATTATGACATCCGCGGCGAGCTGCCCCCGGCCTACCGGATCGTCGACGAGCAGGGCGGTGAGATCGCGAGGTCGGCCGCAGGATCTTCCCCGGCTTGGCCCGCAGAGCGGCCGGTGGAAGGACGTTCCCTTTTAGCGACGACGGGAACGGGAAAGGACGGCCGCTGGCGTGTCGTGACATTTTCCACACGCATTTCCGGCGAAAAGGACCGTGCCGAAGAGAACGAGCCGGGCCTGACGCCGGCCGCCGCGGTCACGATCCAGTGCGCGACACCGCTCGGGCCGATCAGCCACGAGCTCAGGGAGTTCGTCTCCCAGCTGGCCGTCCTGGCCCTGGCCGCCTTCCTCATCGCCGGCGGCGGCAGTTTCCTCCTGGCCGGACGGGCCCTCCGGCCGATCCGGCGCATCAATGAGGCGCTGGCCAACGTTTCCGAAACCCGGCTCGACGAGCGGCTCGACCCCCGTCCGTTCGACAAGGAGCTCCATCCGCTCATCGGCCAGCTGAACGCGGCCCTGGACCGGCTCGAAGAGGCCTTTCGGAGGGAGCGGCAGTTCACGGCCGACGTTTCCCATGAGCTGCGGACCCCGGTGGCCGGGATCCTCAGCACCATCGAGGTCCTGCTCCGGAAAGAACGCTCCGCAAAAGAGCTCCGAGAGGCCCACGAGGACAACCTGGAAATCGGCCGCTCCATGCAGTCCATGATCGAGCGGCTGCTCCTTCTCGCCCGCATGGACGCGGGGAAGGCGAGTCCGCGAAGACAGTCTACGTCGCTCGCGGCCCTCGTCGGCGAGGTCCTGGCCGCGGCCGGGCCAGAGGCTCAGAGACGGAATCTCCGGCTGAGCCAGGACGTCGATGCCGCGCTGCGGGCCGAGATCGACCCCGACCAGATGAAAATCGTTCTGGCAAATCTCGTCGACAACGCCGTCCGCTACAACCGTCCGGATGGGAGCGTCACGGTCGGGGCCCGAAGGTCCTCCGAAGGGCTCGTCGTCGAGGTCAGGGATTCGGGGATGGGCATCCCGGCGGACCAGCTTCCCCTGGTCTTTGACCGATTCCACCGCGTCGACCCTTCGCGTTCCGAGGAGACGGGAGGATGCGGGCTGGGCTTATCCATCGCCCGGAAGATCGTCGAAGCCCACGGCGGGCGGATCTTGGCCTCGAGCGGCCCGTCGGGGAGCGTTTTCTCCATCATTCTCCCGGAAGCCTGAACCCCCGCCCCCCGTTCATCATCCGTTCATGTGCGCAGAGCTATGCTGACCATGAGGAGATCTGCATGACATTTCGGAACGCTATCCGCACGCCGGCCGTTGCCCTGGCGGCGCTCCTGTTCGCCTCCGTGGCCGCCCCGGCTGGCGCCCAGACCAGCGCCCCCGACAAACTCCAAGCCATGCGCGTCGATTCTCCCGTCAAGCTGGACGGGATCCTCGATGAAGAAGCCTGGGCCAAGGCTCCGCATATCTCGAATTTCACCCAGCGCGAGCTCGTCGAGAACGCGCCGGCCACGGAGAAGACCGAAGTCGCGGTGCTCTACAACCGGACGGAGCTCTACATCGGCGTCTGGTGCTTCGATGACGAGCCGGACAAGATCGTCGCCCAAAAGATGAAGTGGGACTTCGAGTACGGAGTGGAGGATAATTTCCTCTTCGTCCTCGACACCTATGCGGATAAACGGAATGCCTATCTCTTCGTTACGAACCCCAACGGCGCCCAGTACGACGCCCTCGTCGTCGATAACAGCCGAAGGACCAACGTCGACTGGAACGGGGTGTGGTATGTTGCCGCCAAGCGGACGAGCGAGGGCTGGTTCGCCGAGATCAAGATCCCTTTTTCGACGCTCAAGTTCAGCGCGGCGGAGGGGCAGACTTGGGGGATCAACTTCGAGCGCAACATCCGGCGCAAGCGCGAACAGGTCCTCTGGCAGGGATGGTCCCGCGACGCCTCGATCGTCCAGGTCAACCGGGCAGGATCTCTCGCCGGGCTCAAAGACCTGACCCGGATGAAAGTCTTCGAGTTCAGGCCCTACGCCCTGGCCGGGGCGGAAAAGGAGAGAGGCACGCCCGGAAAGACGGTGGGCGACCTGGGGTTGGATTGGAGCTACCTCGTCAACCCGACGGTCAAGATGGACTTCACCGTCAATCCTGACTTCGCCCAAGTCGAATCGGACAACCTGATCGTCAACTTGACCCGGTTCTCCGTCCGTCTCCCGGAAAAGCGGCAATTCTTCCTCGAGGCCCAGAACTTCTTTGACTTTCCCCTCGGCGGGGCCCGGGCCTTCTACAGCCGTCGGATCGGCATCTTTGAGGACCAGCTTACGCCCATTCTCGGCGGCGCTCGTTTTCTGGGGAAAATGGGCCGGTCGACGCTCGGCGTCATGGTCCTTCAAACCCAAAGAACGGACGTCTCGGCCGCAACGAATTTCTCCCTGGTCCGATGGAAGCAGGACATCCTGGAGCAATCCTCGGTCGGCTTCCTGGCCGTCGGGTCGGTCCAGAACGGGCGTTTCAACGGAACGGGCGGCGTGGATGCGCTCTATTCCACGTCCAAGCTCTTCGGGAACAAAAACTTCCAGATCGGCGGGGCCTACGCCGCGACCTACACCTCCGACCGGGAGACAAAGTCCGGAAGCGCCCACCGCCTGTTTTTCAACTTTCCCAACGATCTGATGGAGATCAGTTCCTCTTGGGAAAGGGTCGGTCAGGATTTTAACCCCGAGGTTGGGTTCCTGAGCCGGACGAGCTACCAGCTCTATACCGCGAAATGGCGGATCAACCCCCGGCCGGGCTTTTTGCCTTGGATCCAGAAGCTCCAATTCAAACCGCTCGATATCAATTATTATATCGACGACCGGACGCACCAGATGCAGTCCGTCTACATGGAGTTCCGGCCGCTGGCCGTGTTTTTTAAGAGCGGCGAGATGCTGGAGATCAACGTCCAGCGCAACGCCGAAAACCTGACCGAGGATTTCGAGATCCGGCCGGGGACCGTCATTCCCGCCGGGCGCTACTGGACCAACCGCGGAGAGATCCAGTTCGATACGTTCGACGGGCGCCCGCTCGTCTTCGGCGCCGGCGTCAATTGGGGAAAATTCTACGACGGGTCGAGCACGGAGTGGAGCGCTGACCTGGCCTGGAAGCCGACCAAATTTTATGGATTGGGGCTGTCCTATCAACGCAACAACATCAGTCTCCCGCCGAGCGGGTTCGTCATCGACGAAATCGTGGGCCGGATGAATTTTTCCTTGACGCCGAAGCTTTTCGGCGCCGTCTTGGCCCAATGGAACAACGACGCGAACGAACTCCTCTTCAACTTCCGCGTCACCTGGATCCCCAAGCCCGGGGCCATCCTCTATTTCGTCCTCAATCAATTCGGCGACACCCTGGACCCCCGGCGGTTGCGGATCAACAAGACCGTGGCCATGGTCAAGTTCGTCTGGTATTTCGGCACAAAATAACGCGGCCCGGCAAGGCCCGATGAGGGATAGATGCTATGGCAGAGGAAGAAATGAAATCCGCAAGAAAGGAGTCGTCAAATGAAGAATTTCGCTAAGATTCTTGGTGGCGTCCTTGTCCTGGCTCTGCTCGTTCCGGTGATCGGAACCGCCCAGGGGCAGGAGAAGAAGGAAGGAAATGCCGTCGTCGATGCTAAGGCCCTGGCCGGCGCGGCCAAGGTCACGCTGGCCGCCGCGCTGGATAAGGCCCTCAAGGCCGCTCCCGGCACCGCTCTCGCAGGCGAGCTCGAGCAGGAAAAGAACACGCTCATCTTCACGTTCGATATCCTGCCCAAGTTCACGAGCGAAGAGATCACGGAGATCCACGTCGACGCCAAGACGGGCGCCGTCGTCAAGGCCGTGGAAGAGACCGAAAAGGAAGAGGTGGAGGGACAGAAAGCCGAGGCGGCCGAAGGCGCCGAGGAACCGTCCATCGCGGACATGCAGTCCCTGGCCAAGACGGCCAAGGTGACGATGGCCGCGGCCCTGCAGACGGCCCTCAAGGCCGCCCCCGGAACGGCCCTCGCGGCCGAGCTCGAGAACGAGGCCGGACTGCTCATTTTCAGCTTCGATATCCTGCCGTCCCCGTCCGCGACCGAGCTCAAGGAAGTCCACGTCGACGCCAAGACCGGGCTTGTCATCAAGACCGAAATAGAAAAATAGGCGCGTCCCGCCGCCGATTGTTTCTTGACACGGGCCACGGATTCCATAGAATCGGAACGAGACGGAGTTTGAGGCACATCAGGGAAACGGAGCGGTCTGCGTCGGCCCGGCCTGGCCGGTCGGCCCCGTCCTCTGGACTTGGCGTCCGCGAGCTTCCGGGTTATTCGGACTGGCCGGGAGCGCGGAGACTCTATAACAGAACCCAGAGGGCTGTGTTCGAGGCGGCGAGCCGGCTCACCGGACGTTTTCCACGAGCCGGCTCGCGCTTCCTCGATCGGACTCTCCGGCCCCTGGCCGGCAGTCGGTTGCTGTCGGCGCTTCTCGCCCGTCGCAACCGGCGTGTGTTGCGGGGCCTGAGGTCCTGCCGCAGCTTCCTCGTCGTCCCCGCCATCCATATCGGCGATGCGGTCATTTCCCAAGCGGCACTCGCCGCCGTGCGCGACTTCTTCCCGGACGCCCGCTTGGACTACATCGTCCATCCGACTGCTTTCCCCTTGATCGAAGGCAACGCCGAAGCGACACGGGTGCTTCCGTTCTTCGGCAAAGGGTCCTTTCCCTCCGCCGCCGACGTCTCCGCCCTGCGGGATTTGATCCGGGACGAACGGTACGACCTGGTCCTCAATTTCGGCCCTCATATCAATGACAAGGACATCGGTTTCCCCGGGACCGGGCTGATCAATTTCATGTCGCACGCGCCGGCCATTGTCAGGAACGAGCGGCGGCCCGCCCTGATCAATCATTTCGCCGTCCAGACATACAAGTTCACCTTCGCCCTGCTGTCCCTCGTGGCCGCCCCTCGCCGCCCGGAAGGCTTCCCAGGTTTGCGTGTGAATATCGGGGATGCGGCCGTGGAGGAGGCCCAGCGGTTCGTCGCGGAGGCCGGCCTGCCGGCGGGGATACCGATCATCATGATCAACCCGGATGCGTCCTCCCCGTTCACGCGCCTTCCCGAGAAGAAACTGGCCCGGCTGCTGGCGGCCATCGCGCGGCTGGACGCCGCGATCCTCGTAGGCGCCGGGCACACGGAAGCCGGCATAGGGGAGCGCATCGTCGCGACCCTGCCATCCACCCTTCGATCGAAGACGATCCTTGTCCCGGCCAACCTGAGCCTCGAGGCCTATACGGCGCTCATCGACCTCTGCGACGTTTTCGTGACGGGGGATACGGGCCCGATGCATCTGGCCGCCGCCCGGAAATCTTCCCGGTCGGGACGGCACGACTTCCGCAACCGGACAGCCGTGCTGTCGATCTTCGGCGCCACGCCCGTGCGGATGTCCGGATACGATTCCTTCCGGCCGGGTTACCTGCCGGCGAATCAGGAGGCCCCGTCCTGGTCCTATACGGCCGGGAGCCCCTGCCGGAATATCACCTGCGTGAACAAGATCTTCAAGACCTGCCGCGACGTCCGCTGCTTCGACGAGATCGATATCGAGGCCTTGGCCGGACTGATCGAGGATCATCTGAAGAGCGCGGCCCGCCGATGAAAAATCTCTATCTTTTTCTGCTGGCCGTCGGCTTGGGTTTCGTCGCGGCGATCCCCATCGGCGGCTCCCAGATCGAGGCGGCGAAAAGGGCCATTTACGGGCATCTGCGGGCCGCCTGGATGGTCGTCCTCGGCTCCGTTTCCTCGGACATCATGTACGGCGTCATCGCCCTCTTCGGGGTCGCTCCCTTCCTGGATATTCCCTGGGTCATGGCCGTTTTCAGCGCCGTCGGGGCCGTTGTCCTCTGGCTCCTGGCCTACCTGGCGCTCCGCGAGAGCAAGAAGCCCCACCACCTGCGGTTGGACATGAACTCGCTGAAAAGCAAGCGCTGGGCCTACGTTGCGGGATTCTCCCTGGCGGTCACCAACCCGCCCATGATCCTCATCTGGCTCTACGGGGTGACGCTGGCCAAACACCTTGGCCTGGCCACTCCGTTCACGGCCCAGGCCAAGGCGATCTTCATCGCGGGCGGCGCGCTGGGGCTTGGAGCGTATCTGGCGGGGCTTTCGTTGGTGATGTATCGCATCAAGCACTTCATCCCCCTGAAGGCGATCGAGAAAGTCAATTATTGGCTGGGGATCGGCCTTTTTGTCTTGTCCTTCTTTTTCATCTATAATTTTATCAGGATCATCTCTAAGCTGGGATCGGCGGTGAGGCTATGACGACCGTCTTCACGAACGGCTGCTTCGACGTTCTCCATCCGGGGCACGTCGACCTGCTGGACCGGGCCCGGAGCCTGGGCGACCGGCTGGTCGTGGGCTTGAACAGCGACGCTTCGGTCCGCGCCCTCAAAGGGCCTGGCCGACCGCTTGTTCCTCAGGAGGAGCGCGCCCTGATGCTGCGTTCGCTCCGCTCGGTCGACGAGGTCATCATTTTCGACGAGCCGACTCCGGCGCGGCTCATCGAGGAGCTGTCGCCGGACGTCCTCGTCAAGGGCGGGGACTGGCCGGTCGACCGGATCGTCGGGGCCGAGGCCGTTCTCCGCCGGGGCGGACGGGTGATCTCGCTTCCCTTCCGGCTGCCGTACTCCACGACCGGCCTCGTCGAGCGGATCACAGCGTCCTCTCATCCGTTCCCGGCGGCCGCCGTCCCTCCGGGTTCGCCGAAGCCCGGGATCCTGGATTCTTTCCGGGGGAGGAGGGTCCTCGTCCTCGGCGATATCATGCTGGACCGCTACTGGTTCGGGACGGTGAACCGGATCTCGCCCGAAGCCCCCGTCCCCATCATCAAAAAACGCGGCAACGCGCTCGCTCCCGGCGGCTCCGCCAATGTCGCCGCCAACATCGCCTCTCTCGGAGGCGTCCCCATTCTCGTCGGCACGATCGGGGGCGACGATGCCGGCCGCGAGCTGAGGGGCGTCCTGGAAGAACGGGGGATCGGCCTGGAGCATCTGGTCGTCGAAGCGGGCCGGCCCACGACCATCAAAACACGGATCATCGCCCAGAATCAGCAGGTCGTCAGGGTGGACGAAGAGGAGACCGCTCCGGCCGGACCATCCATCCTGGCGCGAATAGCCGAGACGATCGGCGCTCTTCTCCCTTCCGTCGACATCCTGGTCATCTCCGATTACGCCAAAGGCTTGGTTCTTCCGGAACTGGCCGGTCAGGTCATCCGGATGGCCCATAGCCTCCAGCGTCGCGTGATCGTCGATTCCAAGGCCGCGGACTATTCCTCCTTCAAGGGGGCGTACCTATTGACTCCCAATCGGACGGAAGCGGCGGCGGCGGCCGGGGTCGCCCCCAACCGGCCCGACAGCGTCATCGTTGCCGGGACCCGGCTGCTCGAGGCCCTGGAGGTCGAGGCCGTGCTTATCACCCAGAGTGAAGAGGGCATGACGCTGTTCGAACGGGGTTGCGACCCGGTGATTTTTCCGACGCGGGCCCGGACCGTGTACGATGTGACCGGAGCCGGCGATACGGTGGTCGCGACGATCGGCCTGGCTCTGGCGGCGGGCGCGAGTCTCGCCGTCACGATCGAGCTGGCCAACTTGGCCGCCGGGATCGCCGTGGAACACGTCGGGACGTCGGCCATCACCGGGGACCAGCTCCGCCGGGCGCTCCGGGACGGCCGTCTCCGGAAAGGGCCGTCCCCTGAAGACCCCATCGCCAAGAAAGGCCTGATGCCGCGACGGAATGCCTAAAGCCGCTGTTTTTCTCGACCGGGACGGGGTGATCAACAGGGATCGTCCGGACTACGTGAAATCCTGGGAGGAATTCGAGTTCCTGCCGGGCGTCCTGGAAGCGTTCCGCGTGCTGGCGTCGGGGCCGTATCAGGTCGTCGTCATCAGCAACCAGTCCTGCATCGGGCGGGGTCTCGTGGGCCGGGAAACGGTAGATGAGATCCACGCTTGCATGACGGAGGCCGTCCGCCGGGGCGGCGGCCGGATTGACGCCGTTTACTATTGCCCCCACCGTCCGGACGAGGACTGCCCGTGCCGCAAGCCCCGGCCCGGCCTGCTTTTGAAGGCCGCCCGCGAGCTCGACATCGACCTCGCCGCCTCCTGGCTTGTCGGCGATGATCTGAAGGATTTGGAGACCGCTAAGGCGGCGGGAGTCCGGTCCGTCCTGGTGCGCACGGGGCACGGCCGGGATCTCCCCGAAACGCGGCTGGCCCGAGTGTCCTATCCCTTTGACGTCTTCGAAGACCTCCTCGAGGCCGTGACGCGCCTCGGCGAAGGCCGCGTCTCCTCGAGGTCGTAGTAGTAGTCGAGCCCGGTGTGGTGGATGAGTTCCTCGCGCATCAGGTAGCGCAGCGTGTTCAGGAGCTTGATCCGCTGGACGAAGAGGTCGTTCTCGGCGTAGAGGCCTTCCCGGACCATCGGGCTCTTGAAATAGAAGGACAGCCATTCCTGGATGCCGCCCATTTTGGCCCGCGCGGCCAGGTCGGTGAATAGGATGAGGTCGAGCACGACGGGCGCGGCCAAGATGGAATCGCGGCAGAGGAAGTTGACCTTGATCTGCATCGGATAGTCCATCCAGCCGTAGATGTCGATGTTGTCCCACGACTCCTTGTTGTCGCCCCGGGGGGGATAGTAGTTGATCTTGACCTTGTGGTAGAAATCGCCGTAGAGCTCCGGGTACAGGTCCGGCCTCAAGATGGTGTCCAGGACGCCGAGCTTGGAGATCTCCTTGGAGCGGAACGACTCGGGATTGTCGAGGACCTCTCCGTCCCGGTTGCCGAGGATGTTCGTCGAGAACCAGCCCGAGATCCCCAGCAGACGGGCCGCGAAACCGGGCGCGAGGATGGTTTTCATCAGGGTCTGGCCCGTTTTGAAGTCCTTGCCGCAGACGGGCACGCGGTTTTCGCCGGCCAGCTCGAGGAACGCCGGGCAATCCGTGGTGATGTGAGGGGCTCCGTTGATGTAGGGGATCCCCATCTTCAGCGCCGCGTAGGCGTAGATCTGGCTGGGGCTGATGTCCGGGGAGCTCGTCTTGAGGCCGGCCTCGAAGTCCTTAACGGAGGCGTGGACCTGACGGGCCTCCCGGTAGGCCTCGGTCGAAGCCGTCCAGCACATGACCAGCCGCGAGGTCCGGTGCCGCGTGCGGAAAGCGTCGATGTCCTTCATTAACATCCCGGCCAGGTCCATCTTCGTCGCGCCCTTCTTGACGTGACGGCCGTCGAGATTCTGGACGAATTTCCTATCGAAGACCGCGGGCATCGGCTCGATCGCTTCGAGCTCCTCCCGGACCGCCTCGATGTGCTCCGGCGTCAAGACCTTGGCTTTGCGGGCCGCCTGGTAAGCGGAGTCGGGGAAGCAATCCCATCCTCCGAAGACCATGTCGGCGAGGTCGGTCAGGCCGATGAAGTCTTTGATGAGCTCGCAACGGCGATCGGTCCTCTTCCCCAGCCGGATCTTCCCCATCTGGGTCAGCGAGCCGATCGGGCGGGCGAGCCCCCTGCGGGCGGAGAAAAGGCCGGTCAGCAGGGTCGAGGCCACGGCCCCGATGCCGGGCATCAAGACGCCGAGTTTGCCCCGGGCCGGCGCGATATCCTTGCCTCTCAGGATTTCGGGCATGATCGGGACTCCTTAATAGGACGTTAGATCTCTTGCGGGGGGGGCTCCGACGGCCGCTCGATGATCCAGAAACGGACGAAGCGATAGATGATGTTGAGAACGGGCACGCAGAGCAGGATGGAGATCACCAGGTCCAAGCGGTTGAGCAGTGAAAAGGCGAGGATCCCCAGGTAGACGAGGCCCCGGAACTCGCCGCTGGCGCCCGAGCCCGACTGGAGCTTCCGGTATTCCCGTTCCAGATAATAGAGGAGGATCTGCAGCATGTAGGCGGAGAGCCCGAAGAGGCACAAGATGTAGAAGCCGAGCCTTCCCGATTGGCGATAGTAGCCCGTCGCCATGGCCCCCAGGACCAGGAAATCGGTGATCCGGTCAAGATAGAGGTCGAAATAGGCGCCGAACCGCGTGCAGAGGTTCTTGGAGCGGGCGAGCATCCCGTCGGCTCCGTCGAGAAGGGTGCCGGCATAGATCATGATGCCGGCGAGGATGAAGCTTCGGTGGGTCCCCCCGAGAAAAAAGAGCGCCCCGGCCGCGCTCAGGACGAACGCCGCCAACGTAAGATGGTTCGGCTGGAGGTTCATCTTCAGGGCCGCCCGGACGATCAGGGCGGCGACGGGGCGGTTGACGAGCCTGTCGAGCTCGATGAATTTGGGAAGATGAGAGGGCGAGGATGGCTTTAAAGATCTTTTGAAGTCGAAGTCCGGAGCGGTGTCCGTTTTGTCCAGCATGTGCCCCATTATACCACCGGGATTCAAGGTTTTACAAACCCGCCGACCTTGCCGTCCCTGCGGCCTTGGCCTATAATGAGAACCTTATTAAGCCAATAAAAGGATGCCCATTTGAAGAACCGAAGCCTGGGGCGCTTTTCTCCCGCCCGCTGGGGCCGTTCCTTCAGCCGTCTCAATTTTCGCCGCGTCGAAGAATGCGACGTCGTCCTCCGCTGGCTGGACCCCGAGGCGGGGGAGCGGGTCCTCGACGTCGGGTGCGGCGACGGCTATTACGATTGGCGGATCAGCCGGACGGGAGCGCACGTCACGGGGATCGACCTCCATGAGAAGCGGCTGGCGTTCGCCCGAAAGCACTACGGGAGCGGCCGGACGGAGTTCCTGGCCATGGACGCCGAAACGGCGGACTTCCCGGATGGCTCGTTCGACAAGGCCCTGAGCCTGTGCGTCATGGAGCACCTGGGGGACGACGAGCGGGTCATGCGGAACGTCTCCCGGGCCATGAAGCCCGGCGGCCGGTTCACCTTTTCGGCCGACAGCCTGTCGAACGCCGAGATCAGGCCGGAAGAAAAGGAGCGCCACCGGCGGCGCTACGCGGTGAAAACGTTCTACACGGAGGACATCGTGCGAGAAAAGCTCTCTCGCGCCGGCTTCGATATCGAAGAAACGGGCTACGTCCTGTCCACGCCCGGCGCCCTGAGGCTCGTCCGGCTTTCCTGGAAGCTCGATGACTTCCCTGCGGCGCTCATCCCCCTCCGCTTCCTGGGCTACCTAGTCCTGGGCGCCGCCTGGAAAGCCGCTGCGGTTTTCCGCGGCGGGAAGCGGGGATCTGCAGCGTGGGGGCTGACCATTCTCGTCCGGGCCAGAAAGCGGGCCGCGTGAGCGGACAGACTAAATGCGTCATCATCGCCGCCGGCCGGGGGAGCCGTCTGGCGGATAGGGCGGCGAGCAAGCCCCTCCTTGAGGTCGCTGGGAAGCCCCTGATCGACTGGGCCATCGACGCCGCGCGCGGGGCCGGCGTCCGGGAGTTCGTCGTGGTGACGGGCTACGCCGGCGACGAGCTCGAGAAACATCTCGGATCCAAAGCGGCCGCGGACGGGATCTCCATTGCAACCGTCCGGAATGAGGAATGGGAGAAGGAAAACGGGCTTTCGGTCCTCAAGGCCAAAAGCCTGGCCGGCGAACGGTTCTTTCTCATGATGGCCGACCACATCTTCGACCCGCGGCTTCTCGACGGCCTGGGCCGCCAGCCGATCGGCGATGACGAGGTCATTCTGGCCGTGGATCCCCGCGTCGAGGGTCATCCCCACGTCGACCTCGAGGACGTGACCAGGGTCAGGGACGAGGACGGCCGGATCGCCGCCATCGGAAAAAATATCCCTCTTTACAACGCTTTCGACACGGGGGTTTTCCTGTGCACGCCGGCGCTGTTCGCCGCGCTCGAGGACAGCCAGCGGCGCGGCGATCTTTCCCTCTCCGGCGGCATCCGGGCGTTGGCCGAGAAGGGGAAGGCCAGGACCTGGAGGATCGGGGATGTGTTCTGGATCGACGTCGATGACGAGCGGGCCTGGCGCAAGGCCGAAGAAGCGGTCGCCTCCGGGTTGGCCGGCCGTCCACCCGCCCGCCGCGCCTTCCGGTTATCCTGGAAAGGGATCCGGGTGCTCCTTACCGGGGCCGGGCTTCTGCTCCTTGTCTACTTGTTGTTGAAGATCGGCACGGGGACCGTCCTCGACCACCTGGCCCGTTTCGGCCCCTGGTTCCTGGTCATCGTCGGCCTCGCTTTTGTCTGGATCTTCCTCCAAGCCTGCGCCTGGCACCTCATCCAGGCCGCGCATTTTCGCCCGGTTCCGCTCCTGCGCCTGTACCGGACCAAGATCATCAGCGACTCCCTGAACGGGCTCATCCCCTCGGCCAGCGTCGGCGGCGACGCGGCCCGGGCCTTCCTGATTCGGCGGCACGTTCCATTGACCGAGGGCATCCCCTGTGTCCTGGTCGACAAGACCATCGAGTTCTCCGCGGGGATCTTTTTTCTCATGACCGGCTTCCTCCTCAGCCTCCTCTTCCTCGATCTCCCAGGGTGGATGAACGGGGCGGCCGCGGCCTGCCTGGGTGCCACCGTGCTTGGGATCGTCCTCCTCGTCGTTTTCCAGCTGAAGGGCGTCCTCTGGACCCTGGGCCGCATCGCGAAGGTCGTCCCGTGGGTCGGGAGATTCGTCGCCAAGAGGGAGAGCCAGGTCAAGGACCTCGACGATAACCTCCGCCTCGTTTACACGAACCTCAATCCGAGGACGATCGCGGCGGCGGCCCTGCATTTTTTTGCCCGCTTTCTCGGAGTGGCCGAGATCTATATCATCCTGAGGGTGCTCGGAAGCCAAATTTCTTTCATCCAGGGCTTTTTCACGGCGACCGGCGTCACCATTATCAACACGGTGTTTTTTATCGTTCCCGGGCATTTCGGGGTCATGGAAAGCGCCCACGTCGTGATCCTCCAGAGCTTGGGCTTCTCTGCCGCGCTGGGACTCAGCCTTGGCGTCATCCGCAGGATCCGCAAGCTGGTTACGATCGCCGTCGGCCTCGCTCTTTTCGCGTTGGGGAGAGAGAAGGGCTGACCTGCCGCCCGAACGGCGGGGTTCGCCAGGGCTTCAGACCGGGGAGGCGAATGGGTTGATTTCCGCGCGGCCTCCCCATATGATGGGGTGGTCTTAGGGCCCGGTGCGCGCCCGTAGCTCAGTGGATAGAGCGGTGGACTTCGAATCCAAAGGTCGGGGGTTCAAATCCCTCCGGGCGCGCTCCTTTTTTCTCCAGTTACCTCTGGAAAGTCAATCTGAAGCCCAAATCCCTCGTTCTTGACAAATAGGCGATCAGGGGTCTATAAGAATAAGCAAGAAGGGGGAAAAGGTCCTAAATCTACGGATGCCCATGGGGGGCGCTTTTCTTCCTTTCCGATACTGAAAAAAGGAGGGTTCTATGAAACGCGTTGCTTTTGTCGTCGGCCTGGTCGTCTTGGTCTTCGCGGTCTCCGTCTGGGCTCAAACAATGGCTCCGAAGCCCGATCCCGAAATCAAGAAGTTCGACGTCTTTCTAGGCCATTGGACGTACACGGTGGAATACAAGGCCGGACCGTTAGGGCCCGCGAGCAAAGCCACCGGCGAATTGACAATCAAGAAGATTCTGGGAGGATTCTTTTTTCAGAATCAGTCGACCGAAAAGGGGCCTATGGGAGAGACGCAGCTTATGGAGATCGTCGGGTACGACCCGGTGAACAAGAAGTTTTCCAGTAACGAATTCCATAGCGACGGAATTATGTTTTCTGGAACGTACGCCGTCAATGGAAACATCTGGACCTATATGGGAAAGATCACTGTTGAGGGGAAGCCCATTATGGTCAAGAACGTTATGACACTCGCGGCGGATAGAATGATCCTAGAGGCGAAGGGCGAGATCTCTACGGATGGCAATACCTGGGTACCCTGGGTGGAGGCCAAATATACCATGGTCATGTCCGCTCCGAAGACGAAGTAGAAGATAGCTGACGGGGTATGAAGGAGGGGAAAATGAAGAAGTATATTTTTGCCATTTCATTGGTCATTCTGCTCTGCTCTACTTTCGCTTGTCAGTCGAAGGGACCTGCGACACTCTCTAACGCTGACCAAGCGGCCATCAAGAAGACAGCCGACCAAGCCATATCGATGTTCGGTTCGCCGACAAAGGACTGGTCTGTATTCGGCAAGCTGCTTTATGCCGAAGATGCCGTGGCATTTCTTTCCAACGCTCCAGCCCTCAAGGGGCGTGAAGCCATCCTCGCTCTGTTGCAAACATTCCCGCCCATTTTGGATTACCGTCAGACAAGGCTCGAATTCGAGGGATTCGGCGATTTCGCCTACGACCTTGAAGAATGGTCAATGACTTCTAAGCTATCAGGGGCGGGGACGTCCACGGACACCGGGAGGCTAGTCTGGATCTGGCGGAAGCAAGCTGACGGCTCATGGAAAGTATGGCGCGAGATGTCCAGCTCGGACGTCGCTGCCCCGAAGATCGCTGGGATGCCCACGCCCGAGGCTGCCATTCGGCAAGCCGAGGAAGCGTGGGCGACGGCCATAGCGTCCAAATCGGTCGAAGAGACCGTCGCATTCTATGATCCGGAGGCCCTCACCGCGGGTTCCGCCATGACGCCAGCGCGCGGGCTCGCCGCCGTTCGTGCAATGTGGGTGGGTGCCTTTGCTCAGAAAGGCTTTTCCCTTGCCTGGAAAGCGGAAAAAATCGTCATTAATGAATCCGAGACAATGGCCTATTCTAGCGGGACATGGCGGATGGCGGGTCCGAATGCAACCGGTCCGTATCTCGCAGTTTGGCGCAAGCAGCCGGACGGCCAGTGGAAAGTCTTCATCGACGCAGCTTGGTATTCCCGCTCGCCGAACTAGGAGACTTCGCCCTCCTCCGAGGGCCCGGATAGCCGGGATCGGCAACGTTTTTTTCGGCTCTCGTGTTATACTTCCCGTCGGGGAGATGTGTATTTTTATGCCCCGAGGAGGACACATGAGCACGCAAAACCGAATCGTCGCCCTGGCGGCGGCCGCCGTCATGATCTGCGCCCTGGCCCCGAGCGGGTTCGCTCAGGGATCGCCATCTACGGAGCAGTCCGCCACCGACCACCTCAAGGCCTATCTCGAGGCTTTCAATTCCGGGATCCCGGGGCAGATGAGGGCCTTCTTCGAAGCGCACTTCGCCGCATCCGCCCTCAAAGAGATCCCCATCGAGCAGAGGGTGACCCGCTTCCGGGGAGCCAAGGCCGAGCTCAAATCCATGCAGCTCGAAAAAATAATCGCCGAACAGCCTTTCCAGACGTTCCTCCTGACCAAGGCCGGCAACGGCGAATACGTCCTCCTCAAGGCGACCGTCGAGAAAACGCCGCCGCATAAGCTGGCGTCCATCACGATCGAGCTGGTCGATAACCCGGCGAATATCGTCGTTCCGGAACCCAAGGCCGACGAGAAAGAACTGGTCGCCGCCGTCCGGGCCCTCCTCGAAGGCCAGACCAAGGCGGACGAGTTCTCCGGCGTCGTGCTTATCGCCAAGGATTCCCGGATCCTGTTCCACGAGGCCTACGGCAACGCCGACCGGGAGAAGAAGATCCCCAATCGGAAGGACACCAAGTTCAACCTGGGCTCGATCAACAAGAATTTCACCCGCGTCGCCATCTATCAGCTGGCAAAGCAGGGGAAGCTCTCGCTCGACGACCCGATCAAAAAGTTCCTGCTCGACTATCCCAACGCCCAAGCCGCGGAGAAGGTGACCATCCGGCACTTGCTCAACATGACCTCGGGCATCGGCGATTTCTTCGGCAGCCGATACGATGCGACGCCCAAGGACAAGATCAGGACCCTCCAGGACTACCTGCCGCTCTTCGCCGACCTCCCTCTCGAGTTCGAACCGGGGACGAATAACCGCTACTCGAACGGCGGCTACGTCGTCCTGGGGGTCATCATCGAAAAGACGAGCGGGGTCGACTATTACACCTACGTCCGGGAGAATATCTTCAAGCCGTGCGGCATGCTGAACACGGACTCCTTCGCCCGGGACGAGGACGTGCCCAACCTCGCCCGGGGCTATACCCTCGAGGGCGAGTCGGCGACGGCGCGCGTCCTCAACCACGCGACCCTTCCCGGGCGGGGCAGTTCGGCCGGAGGCGGTTACTCCACCGCGGAGGACATGCTGAAATACGCGCTGGCCTTGAAGGACAAGAAGATCTACCTGCCCGACGCCGCGAACGGGTTGGGCATCGCCGGAGGGGCGCCGGGGATCAACTCTATCCTCGAGTGGGACCCGCGCAACGGCACCACCATCATCGTGCTGACCAACTTCGACCCGCCCACGGCCGGCCAGGTTTCGCGGCGGATCGGGAGCTGGCTTCCCCAGTGACGACGCCCGGACGCACTTGAAGAAAACGGGCCCAGCCGCTAGAATATACGATCTTTAGCCCGGCTATTAGGCCGCCCCGATAATAATGAGCCGCGAAAGGTGAACTTGAAAAAACTCGCCGCCCGCCGTTCCGTCCGCGTTCTTGCCGTGATCTTGGGTCTATTCATCCTGAGCGCCGCCGTTCGCGCCGAGGAAATCAAGGCCGTCCGGGTCAAGGTAGGTCCCAAGGTCGACGGACTTCTCACCGACCCGGCCTGGCAGTCGGCTTCCGCCATCACCGGTTTCCGCATGGTCGAACCCCGGCCCGGCGAGGACCCGAGCGAGAAGACCGAAGCCCGCGTCATCTACGACGACACGAGCCTCTACATCGGCGTTTACTGCCACGACAGCGAACCCGCCCGGATCTCGGCCAACACCATGGCCCACGACAGCGGCAACGTCCAATCCTACATGGGCTACGGCCACAGCCCGCAGACGGCGAGCGACGACGTCGTCCGCGTCCTCCTCGACCCGTTCCAAGACAAGCGCAACGCCTACGTCTTCTTCGTCAATTCCCGGGGCGCCCGCGGCGAAGGTTTGGTCTATGCCGGAAGTGCCAGCCTCAACTGGGACGGCATCTGGGAGGCCGAGAGCCGGCGTCTCGAGGACGGCTGGTCGACGGAGATCCGCATCCCCTTCAAAACCATCTCCTTCCGGCCCGGCCTCACCGTTTGGGGCCTGAACATCGAGCGGACGATCGCCCGCAAGATGGAGGTCATCCGGCTCTCCGGCACGACGCGGGACAGCAACTTCAACAATCCGAACGAAGCGGCCGCCCTACAGGGGATCGAGGGCGTTCGGCAGGGGCTGGGCATCACCTTCCGTCCCTACGGTCTGGCCAGCGCTTCGAAAGACAACCTCGTGGCGGGCACCTACCACGGCGAACTCGACGGCGGCTTCGACCTCTACAAGAGCTTTACGCCGAACCTCGTCGGCGTCGCCAGCTACAACATGGATTTCGCCGAGACCGAGGTCGACGAGCGCCGTATCAACCTGACCCGGTTCCCGCTCTTCTTCCCGGAGAAGAGGATGTTCTTCCTCGAGGGGTCCGAGGTCTTCAGCTTCAGCTCGAG
Source organism: Candidatus Aminicenantia bacterium (assembly GCA_041479905.1). Taxonomy (GTDB): domain Bacteria; phylum Acidobacteriota; class Aminicenantia; order Aminicenantales; family Saccharicenantaceae; genus RBG-16-66-30. The sequence goes on along the minus strand of JBGOYY010000005.1, from coordinate 47,956 downwards.
CGTCAGCTTTATGCCCTTCTTCAGCCGGAAGATCGGGCTCTTCGAGGGGGCCCAGATCCCCGTCCGGTTCGGCGCCAAGCTCTACGGCAAGGTCGGCAACACCAACTTGGCCGTCCTGGACGTCCAGACCGGCGCCTACGGCGACCTTTCGGGCCGCAACCTCCTGGCGGCGCGGATGACCCAGAACATCTTCGCCCAGAGCAAGGTCGGCTGGATCTTCACCAACGGCAGTCCGACGGGCAAGCGGAACTCGCTCGCGGGCGTCGACTTCAACTACTCCTCATCGAAGTTCCTGGGGGACAAGAACATCATGCTCGCCGCGTGGGGGGCCTATAATTGGAACGAGCGGGAAGAGGGGCGTCACCACGGATTCGGCTTCCGGGCCGATTATCCGAACGACCTTTGGAACGTCCAGACGACCTACGCCTACTACGGCGAGGCCCTCGACCCTGGGCTGGGATACATGATGCGGCAGGGGATCCAGACCGCTTTCGCCCGGGTCGCCTTCCAGCCCCGGCCGGCCGGGGGCTTCCTCGAGCGGTTTGTCCGACAGTTCTTCTTCGAAGCGAGCGCGGATTACTATTGGGACCTCTCGGGAAACCTGGAGACGAGCCAGATCAACGCTTCACCGCTCGCGTTCAGGACCCAAAGCGGCGAAAGACTCGGCTTCAGCGTCGTCACCAACCGGGACGTCCTGTCTTACGATTTCGAAATCGCCGAAGGGGTCGTCCTGCCGGCCGGCCCGTACGATTTCACGAGCTTTCGCCTCGAAGCGAGCACGGCCAGCCACCGGCCCGTCGTCATCGATGCGGGCTACAATTTCGGGGAATTCTATTCGGGCCGTTACGATGACGTCAACTTGGGCCTGACGCTGAAATTCAAGGGCACCGCGACCCTGGCCTTCGACGCCAACCTCGTCCGCGGCCGCCTGCCCGAAGGCCGCTTCAACGAGAACGTCTACCAGGTCAAGGCCGACATCTTCCTCTCTCCCGACCTCGGCCTGATGAACTACGTCCAGTTCGACGACATCTCCAACACGCTGGGCTGGAGCGCCCGTCTGCGCTGGCAGATCTCGCCCGGCAACGAGATCTTTCTGGTCTATAACAAGAACTGGGAGCGCCGTTGGGACCCCATGAGCCGGTTCGCCCCGCTCGGGGACCGGGGCGTCGTCAAGATCTCCCTTTCGATAAGACCCTAGCTGCGACAGGCCGGGGGTCACCAATTGAATAGGGGACATGTACCTGCGGTACGTGTCCCCTTTTTCTTGGCATTTATGCCGGGTTCTGGTAAAACTGGGGCGAATGAGGAGGGGCCCATGACCCGGTTAAAAAATTCGCTCCTTACCGCCGCGATCGTCCTTCTGGCGCTTGTCGCCATGGCCTCCCGGCCGGCCGAAGGACGGGCGGAGGACCTGATCGGCGGCATCGGCCTGACGCACCTAACGGTCTACGACCAGCGCCCGGCCCCCGACGGTCTCATGTCCGGCTCTCCCCATGTCCACGCCGTGACCGACGAGGGGTACTATGTGGTGAGCGGGCGGGGGCGGGTCGAACTCCATGACCTCAAGCGGGGGTTCCGTTCGGTCGAGCTCGCGCCCGGGCGTTATGTTCAGTTTCCGCCCGGGGTCGTGCACCGGTTGGTCAACACCGACCGCCTGGTCCTCTTGGTGGTCATGGGGAACGGGGGGCTGGCCGAGCGCGGCGATGCCCGTATCTATTTCGGAAAAGCCGTCGACGAGAACCCGGCCGAGTTCGCCCGGCTCGTCGGCCTGGCCAAGGCGAAAGGGCTCGAGGGGGCGCTCGACCGGAGGGACGCGGCCGTACGCGCCTATGCCGGTCTCCTCGAACTCTGGACGAAGGATCGCGGCGCTTACAACCGCGAACTCGAGCGGTTCATCGGCGTCCACATGAAAGCCGCCGCCGGACTCAAAGCCGGCTTCTCGGAGGCCGTCGAGGCGGGTTCTGTGGCCTGGGGTGAACGGTTCCGCAAGCGCCTCGAGAACCTGCCGCTCGGGAGCGAGGAGTCCGCGCCCGTCCTCAATCTACCGGCCGAGGAACCGACCCTGGGCATGTGCGGCATCCTCCGTCCCGTGACGAAACTCGAAGCGGTGGGACCGGGTGAATCCCCCGGGGTGCGGAAGTAGAAGGGAGGACCTTGCCGAACGAAAGCCGGACCGACGACCTTCGCCGCGGCCTGCCCATGGTCCAGGCCCGCGACTCCGAAGCCTTGGAGCGGGAGAAAGCCCGGCTGAGGGAGATCGACGCCCGACCCGGCCTCTGGCGCAAATGGCGGGGCTACTGGTCGCTCTCCGGTCCCGGCTGGGTCCAGAGCGCCCTGACCCTGGGCGCCGGTTCGGCCGGGTCGTCGATCTTCGCCGGCGCCGTCTTCGGCTACAAGCTTCTGTGGGTCCAGCCCGTGGCCATGTTTCTCGGCGTCGTCGTGTTCTCGGCCATCGGTCACCAGCTCCTGACGACCCAGGCCCGGCCTTACGACGTGTTCCGCAAGAAGCTCCACCCGGCCCTGGCCGTATCGTGGGGAGCGGTCGTGCTCCTGGCCTCCATCATCTGGCAATTCCCGCAATACGCCCTGGCTGTCAACGTCACCCAGGACATCTTCGACGTGGCCGGCCGGACGGTCCCCAAGGCGCCCATCGCCCTCGCCCTCCTCGCCGCCGGGACCGCGCTCTGCTGGAGCTACGGGCAAGGCAGCCGTCGGGCGGTGCGTCTCTTCGAGCGCGTCCTGAAATACACCGTCCTGGTCATGTCGCTCTTTTTTCTCCTCGTCGTCATCAAGACCGGCGTCGATTTCAAGGCCCTGCTCAACGGGCTTTTCGGGTTCTACATCCCCCGCGACCGCGAAGGCCTGACCATCGTGCTCGGCGCCCTGGGCGCGGCCGTGGGCGTCAACATGACCTTCCTCTATCCCTACACGCTCCTCGCCCGCGGCTGGGGGAAGGAGCACCGGGGACTTAAAAACTTCGACCTGGCCGTCTCGATGTTCGCGCCATTCGTCCTGACGACGAGCCTGGTCGTCATCGCCTGCGCCAATACGCTCCACGTCCAGGGGATCAAGGTCCGGGGCGCGGTCGACGCCGCCCACGCCCTGGCCCCCGTGGCCGGGGTGGCCGCGGGCCGCGTGATCTTCTCGCTGGGCATCCTCGGCATGTGCTTCACGACGCTGACCATCGAGATGGTCATCTGCGGCTTCGTTCTGAGCGAAATGTTCGGCTTCGAACCCCGGGGCTGGGCCTACTGGGCGGCCACGATGACCGCGAATATCGGCATCCTCGGCGCCTTCTATCCGACGCCGTTCTGGCTGCCGGTCCTGGCGTCCTCCATCGCCCTGGTCATGATGCCCATCGCCTACGTCGCCTTCTTCATCCTCCAGAACAAGAGAAGCTACCTGGGAAATGAGGTCAGCCGGGGTTTCAAGGGGACCGTCTGGAACATCCTGCTTCTCCTGGCCATCCTGGTCGTGGCCGCCGGCGCCATCGTCAAGATCCTCTCCCTCTTCTGAGCCGGCGTTGACAGCGCGTTTTCACCGTGATAGTTTCTGAGCGGGGAGGCAATCATGAGTCGTAAGCAGACATCCCATGACATGACCCGAAGGAGCTTTTTAAAGGCCGCCGCGGTCACGGCCATCGCTCCGGCCATCGTCCCTTCGTCCGTCTTCGCCCGGCCCGCGCCGAGCGACACTCTCCAGTTCGGCTGCATCGGCGTCGGCCGTCAGGGCCAGGCCGACATGCAGGAGCTCATCTACCGCGGTCTCGAGACCGGGGCCCGGGTCATCGCCGTCTGCGACGCCGACTCGCACCGGCTCGAAGACGCCCAGTGGCTGGCCGAGAAGATCTACACCCTCGAGACGGGCAAGGACGCGGCAAAAAGCGTCGCTGCTTATCGGGACTTCCGCGAGCTCCTGGCCCGGAAGGACCTCGACGGCGTCCTCATCGTCGCGCCCGACTTCTGGCACGGGGCGATGGGCACCGCGGCCGCAAAGGCGGGCAAGGACATCTACCTGGAGAAACCGCTGACCTACTCCATCGCCGAGGGCCGCAAACTCGTCGAGGCGGTTCATAAAAACAAGCGCATCCTCCAGGTGGGATCGCAACAACGCTCCTCCATCCACTTCCTCATGGCCTGCGAGCTCGCCCGCAACGGGCGCGTCGGAAAGCTCCAGACGATCCGCGTCTGGCTGCCCGAGGACCAGGGCCGCGGCGACCCGCGGCCGTCGCCGGTGCCGCCGAACCTCGATTACGACCTTTGGATGGGCCCGACGGCGCCGGCCCCGTTCGCCGAAGACCGGGTCCATCCCCAGACGAGCTACGAGCGGCCCGGCTGGCTCCAGATCGAACCGTATTGCCTGGGCATGGTCACGGGCTGGGGCTCCCACATGATGGACATCGCCCAGTGGGGCAACGGCACCGACGAGACGGGTCCCGTCAGCGTCGAGGCCAAGGCCGAATTCCCGGACCGGGGCCTCTTCAACGTCCACACGAAATTCCAGGCCGAGGCGGTTTACGCCAACGGCGTCCGGCTGATCATGGAGACCGGAGATCCGGCCGGCGTCCGATTCGAGGGGGACAAGGGCTGGGTCTTCGTTGAACGCGGAGCGATCAAGGCCTCGGACCCGGAGATCCTGCGCTGGAAACCCGGCCAGGGCGAGGTCAAGCTCGTCCAGAGCGGCAACCACATGAAGAATTTCCTGGAGGCCGTGCGGAGCCGGAAGGCGCCGGCGGCCCCGGTCGAGGTGGGCCATCGTTCCAACACCATCTGCATGATGACCCACATCGCCATGAAACTCGGCCGCAAGCTCGCCTGGGACCCCTCGTCCGAGCGCTTCGTCGGGGACGACGAGGCTAACCGCCGCCTGGACTACCCGCACCGGGAGCCGTGGACGGTCTGAGCCTGCATCTCAGGCCTTTTTAAATCCTGCCAACCCTCCGGCCCGGTCGTCCGTCTAATGGAGTGAAAGCCGGAGATGGACCTGATGGACGAAAACACGCTTATCGAAGGAATGGCCCGGGGCGACCAGCGGGCCTTCCGGGAGTTCGTCGAGCGCTACAAGAAAAAAGTCTACTACGTTCGCTCTGTCCCAGCTCCCGGAGAACCAGGGGGTCGACGCCCTCATCAAGCTGGCCAAAACCCATCCCGACCCCCGCGTCCGGAAGAAGGCCGTTTTTTGGCTGGGCGAATGCGACGACCCGAGGGCCCTGGAGACCCTGATCGCCATCATCAAGGGAAAATAGACCGCTTGCCGGGCCTTGCCTTTTCCCGAGCAATACGATACAATATCTAAGAATAGAGGAGGAACTTCATGAACAAAAATATGCGTTCGATCATGGTCATGGCCGCCCTGGCCTTCGTTCTCGTCATCGGGGTGCTAGCCCAGCAGAAAAGCGGCGATACGGCCATCGACCCCGTCTGCGGGATGACCGTCGTCAAGGCCACGGCCAAGGCCACCTACGAGTACAAGGGGACAACTTATTACTTCTGCAACCCCGGTTGCAAGGAGGCTTTCGCCAAGGATCCCGAGAAGTATCTCAAGGCCCCGGCGAAGGGCGAAGAGAAGACCGCTCCTATGGGCATGATGCATGGCCAGCACATGGGACAGGCTCCCATGCCCGAGGGGACCCCGATGGCCGGCTGTCCGATGATGGCCCGCGGCATGAAGATGCATGGCCGGATGGGCCGGATGGGCATGATGCACGGCGGCAAGGGCATGCGAATGAGGGGCGGCATGGGCATGGGCATGGCCTGCGGCCCGGACTGTCCGCTCCTCGGCGCCGACGTCGAGATGACGGTCGAGACGACCAAGGACGGCGTCATCCTCAAGGTGACCTCGAAGACCCCTGAGACGGTCAAGGCCATCCAGGAACACATGACAGAACACGTGGCCATGATGAAAAAGATGAAAGAAGAAGCCGCTAAGGCCGACAAGGCCCCCGAGGGAACCGCCTGCGCAAATTGCCCGATGATGAAGAAGGACGTCATCAAGTAAACTCGCCCCGACCTATAACGAAAAGCCCTCTTCCCCCGGCCGGGGAAGGGGGCTTTCTTATTGACAAGCCCCGGGCCCCGTGCTACATTTCGGACGAGAGTGAGGGGAACTGTGCCGGAGTCAGGTGAGGACGTCTTTTTTGAGACTACCGCTTCGCGCAAGCTGGTCGACCTCATCGAGCGCAACGCCGACGAGCTGACTCTGGGCTATGTCGAGGACATCCGGCGCGACCCGAGGATGCCCAGCTACCAGGGATTCGATCAGAAGGAGATCTACAGGCGGGCCTTCCGTGTATACAGCCAGCTCGGCAAGTGGATCTCCCACGAAACGACCAAGGAGGAGGTGCGGAGCTATTGGACTGCCCTCGGCCGACAGCGCCGGCGGGAGGGCTTCCCGTTCTCGGAGATCGTGCTCTCGCTCTGCCACATTCGGCGTCTCCTCTGGGGAAAGATCCAGGTGGCGGGGCTGATGGATACCGCCCTCGACCTGTACCAGGCCATGGATCTCTACCACAGGGTGATCGTGTTCTTCGACCGGGCCATCTTCTACGCGGCCGTGGGATACGAAGAGAGGGACTGAGGAAACGGACGGGGCGCAAGGACTTTTCATCTAAGGACCCATGCGCGCCGGCCTCTACATCCATTTTCCTTTCTGCGCGGCCAAGTGCCCGTATTGCCATTTTTCGAGCCTGCCCTGGGATGAAGCGTCCTATCGGACCTGGCGGCAGGGCCTGGAACGGGAAGCGGCCGCTCCGAGGGAAGCGGGCTTCGAGTTCGATACGGTTTATCTGGGCGGAGGAACGCCGTCCCTCCTCGGGCCGGACGAGGTCGTTTGGGTCCGGGAGCTCGCCCAGGCCCACTTCTCCCTAAAGATCGAGGAATTCACGCTCGAAGCCAACCCCGGCGCGTCCGGGACGGACCTCTTCGGGGGTTGGCGGGAGGCGGGAGTCACCCGGCTGAGCGTCGGCGTCCAATCCTTCGACGAAGCCGTCCTGCGGACGCTCGGGCGGCCCTACACGGCCGAGGAGGCCTTGCGATTCTGCCGGACCGGCCGCAGGGCTGGATTCGACGCCCTCTCGATCGACCTGATGATCGGGATCCCCGGCGAAACCCCCGCGGCCGTCGAGCGCTCCCTCGATACCGCGCTCGGCCTCGAACCGGATCATGTTTCCGTCTATATCCTCGAGAACGTCGAGGGCCTGCCGTTCGAGGAGCTCCTTGTCCGCCATCCCGTCGACGAGGACGCGGTCGTCGATGCCTACGACAGGATCCGGGACGCGCTCGAGGCGGCCGGCCTCCGCCAGTACGAAATCTCGAACTTCGCCCGGCCTGGGAAGGAGTGCCGCCACAACCTGAAATACTGGCGGTACGAACCGTTCCTCGGGCTGGGCCCTTCGGCCGGCTCGCACCTTCCCGGCAGGCGGTGGTGCAACACAACATGCCTCGACGATTGGGCCGAGGCCTTGAGCCGGAGCGAGACGATCCGCGAGGATGTCGTTGAATTGACTCCCAGCCTCGCCGCCCGGGAAGCCCTTATTTTCGGCCTGAGGCTCGTCGAGGGGGTCGATCTTGGCGCGTTCACCGAGCGGTTCGACGTCGACGTCATGGCCCTTTTCGGCCGGGAAATCGGCGAGCTCGTCGCGGAGGGGTCGCTCGTCCTCTCGGCCGGCCGGCTGAGGATTCCGTCACGGAATTTCCTCGTCTCCAACCGGATCCTGGCGAAGTTCGTTTGACCGCGTTCCGGTAATCCCGTAAAATGCCTTCTTGAATCCTTGCCCCGGAGGGAGGCATGGCCGAGAAAAAACCGACGAGCGTTTTCCGGAACCGAAGCGGAAGGCGCTCCTTCGCGATACACGACAAAGGTGAAACGCCACGGCGATTTGGAAGGAGTCCCGATGAAAACGAAAAGGCTGACCATCCTTGTGACTTTTCTGCTGGCCCTGACGACCCTGTCCTTCGGGCCCCAGGAAGCCCGCGTCCTCCGCTTCCCGGCGGTCTCGGCGGACCAGATCGTCTTCAGCTATGCCGGAGACCTGTACACGGTGCCCATCGCCGGGGGCGTGGCCCGCAAGCTCACCTCGTTCGCCGAGGGCTACGAGGCGTTCGCCAGGTTTTCGCCCGACGGCGCGTCCATCGCCTTTACCGGCGAGTACGACGGCAACCGTGAGGTCTACCTCATCCCGGCCGAAGGCGGCGTCCCGAAACGGCTGACCTACACGCCCTCGCTCGGCCGCGACGACATCTCGGACCGGATGGGGCCGAACAACCTGGTCATGGGCTGGACGCACGACGGGAAGCGCATCGTCTTTCGCTCCAGGATGGCCGAATGGAACGACTTCAACGGCCAGCTCTACCTGGCCGGCAAGGACGGCGGGACGCCGGAGCGGATCCCTCTGCCGCGGGGCGGCTTCTGCTCGTTCTCGCCGGACGATACGAAATTGGCCTACAACCGCATCTTCCGCGAGTTCCGGACCTGGAAGCGCTACCGGGGCGGCATGGCCGACGACATCTGGATCTACGATTTCGCCTCGAAGAAGGTCGAGAACATCACCGCCAACCCGGCCCTGGACATCATCCCCATGTGGACCGGCGATAAGATCTATTTTCTGTCCGACCGCGACGAGAACAAGCGGATGAACCTCTACGTCTACGACCTCGCCTCCAAGCTGACGAGGAAGCTGACGGACTTCGCCGATTTCGACATCAAGTTCCCCTCCCTCGGCCCCAAGCACATCGTCTTCGAGAACGGGGGATACCTCTACACGTTCGACCTGGCCGCTGAAAAAACGGCCAAGGTCCCGGTCGTCATCGCCGACGACATGGTCTCCGGCCGGGCCAAGATCGTCAAGGTCAACGAGCGGGTGACCAATTTCGAGATCGGCCCGGACGGCAAGCGGGCCCTCTTCGGCGCCCGCGGCGAGATCTTCACCGTGCCCGCCCAGCATGGCAACACCCGGAACCTGACCGGGACGCCCGGCGTCCACGAGCGCAACTCCAAGTGGTCACCCGACGGGAAGACCATCGCCTTCATCTCCGATCGCAGCGGCATGGAGGAGATCTGGCTCATGAACCAGGACGGCAGCGGCGCGCCGCAGCAGCTCACCTCCGGCGGCGACACCTACAAGTATGAGATCCGTTGGTCCCCCGACGGGACGAAGATCCTCTGGAACGACAAGATGCAGCGGCTCTGCTCTGTCGACCTCGCGACCAAGGCGGTCACGCTCGCGGCCAAGGCCGAGGCCGGCGAGATCGTCCAGTTCGCCTGGTCGCCCGACAGCCGCTGGGTCGCCTATGGCAAGCCCGAGACCGAGGGCATGAACAGGGTCTATCTCTACTCGCTCGACGCGAAAAAGACCTTCGCGGCGACGGACGCCTGGTACAACTCCGGCGACCCCTCCTTCAGCAGCGACGGCAAGTACCTCTTTTTCGTCTCGGACAGGGACTTCAACCCGGTCTACAGCTCGACCGAATGGAACCACGCCTACCTGGCCATGTCCCGGGTCTATTTCGTGACCCTGTCCAAGGACGTGAAGTCGCCCTTCGAGCCGAAAAGCGACGAGGTGGCGGTCACGGCCGAAAAATCGGCCCCTCCCGCTCCGGCCCAAAAGGCTACAGCCGCCGCCTCGGCGGCAGCACCGGATGCTCCAAAAACCTCAGCTAAAAAGGAGTCATCCGGTGTCAAGGTCGACCCCGAAGGCCTCATGGACCGGATCATCGCCTTGCCCGTCGAGACGGCCAACTACGGCGGGATCAGCGCCGTCGGCGATTCCGTTTACTACGCCAAACAGAAGGACATGGAGAGGGCGGCGTCGCTGATGCTCTACGACCTGGCCGAACTCAAGGAGAAGGACCTGGGCAAGGTCGGCGGCTACGAGATCTCGGCCGACAAGAAAAAGATGCTCGTCGCCAAAGACGGCTCTTTCGCCATCATCGACTTGCCCAAAGGCCCGGTCACTTTCGAGACCAAGCTCGATCTTTCGGGGATGGAGATGGCCCTGGACCTCCGCCAGGAATGGAACCAGATCTACGAGGAGTGCGGACGGCAGATGAAGGAGTTCTTCTACGCCCCGAACATGCACGGCGTCGACTGGGAGGCGCTCCGTCTCCGCTACAAGCCGCTGGCCGCGGCCGTCAACCACCGGGCCGACCTGACCTACGTCATCGGCGAGCTCATCGGCGAGCTCAGCGCCGGGCACACCTACGTCGGCGGCGGCGAACTGCCCGTCGCGAAAAAGGTCAAGGTCGGGATGCTCGGCGCGAAGTTCGAGCGCGACGCCGCGACGGGCTTTTACCGGATCGTCAAGATCTTCAAGGGTCAGAACTGGAACCGGGCCCTGCGCTCGCCCCTGACCGAGGTCGGCGTCAACGTCCGGGAAGGGGAGTACCTCCTCGCCGTCAACGGCCGGCCGCTCGACAAGCTCGCCGATATGTACGAGGCCCTCTACAACACGGTCGGAAAACAGGTCACGCTCAAGGTCGGCCCGGCTCCCGACGGGAAGTCCGGCCGGGAGGTCGTCGTCGTCCCTGTCGAGACGGAGAACGCCCTCTATTACAACGATTGGGTGGAGGGCAACATCGCCAAGGTCGACAAGGCCGCGGGAGGCAAGGTGGGCTACATCCACATCCCGAACATGGGCGTCGACGGCCTGAACGAGTTCGTCAAGCACTTCTACCCCCAGCTTCGCAAGAAGGCCCTGATCATCGACGTCCGCGGCAACGGCGGCGGCAACGTCTCGCCCATGGTCATCGACCGCCTCGTCCGGGAGATGGTCATGGTCGAAATGGCCCGGAACGCGGTCGGCGTCCCGGATCCCGGCGCGGCCTTCCTTGGGCCCAAGGTCTGCCTGGCCGACGAGTTCTCGGCCTCGGACGGCGATATCTTCCCCTACAGGTTCAAGACCCTGAAACTCGGCCGGCTCATCGGCAAGCGGACCTGGGGAGGTGTCGTCGGCATCCGCGGCACGCTGCCCCTGCTCGACGGCGGCTCGCTCAACAAGCCGGAATTCGCGCCCTACAGTCCGGACGGGAAGGGCTGGATCATCGAGGGCGTCGGCGTCGAGCCGGACATCGTCGTCGACAACGACCCGGCCCGGGAATTCGCGGGCATCGACGACCAGCTCAACAAGGCGATCGAAGTGATCCTGGAAGAGCTGAAAACGAAGGGACGGGAGATTCCGCCGATCCCGCCGTACCCGATCAAGAAATAGGGGAGATTGAGGGAATGCCGAAGGGGGGACTCGAACCCCCAATCCCTTGCGGGAACTAACCCCTCAAGCTAGCGTGTCTGCCAATTCCACCACTTCGGCAATTATTTCTTCGCGGCCGTCCCCTCGGTAGCGGGGGGCTTTTGCGGAACGGTTTTCTCGGCGGGCGGAGCCGCCTTCTTGTCGGTTGCCGTCTTGTCCGCGGGCTTGGCCGCAGGCGGGGCGGCCTTTTCGGCGGCCGTCGCCGGGGCCTTCTCTCCACCGACGACGGACGACCCCTGCTTGCCGGAGAGGATCCAGAGGCCGAGCGAGGTCAGCATGAAGATGATCGCCGCGGCGGTTGTCACCTTCGAGAGCAGGGAGGTGGACCCGCGGCCCCCGAAAGCGGTCTGACTGCCGCCTCCGCCGAAGGCCCCGGCCAGGTCCGCGGCCTTGCCCGACTGCAGAAGGATCGCGAAGATCAGGATCAGACAAACGATGATGTGCAGGATGATGATTAAAGCGCTCACTTTTCTTCCCTGTAGGCGCGGAGGGCCTCCCCGGCGATGCCGATGAAATCGGCCGCGTCGAGGGATGCTCCTCCGACCAAAAATCCGTCGATGTTCTTTTCTTTGAACAGCGGATAAGAATTGGCCGGCTTAACGGAGCCGCCGTAGAGAATTATAGCACAGGTGGCCCTGTCATTTCCATAGCTGTCCCGGAGACGCTTCCGGATGTGGGCGTGGACCTCTTCGGCCTGGACGGGGGAGGCGGTTTTTCCCGTGCCGATGGCCCAGACGGGCTCATAGGCGAGGACGATCTCCCCCATTTCGGCGGGCGAGAGGCCGCGGAGGCCGGCCGAAAGCTGGGCGTCGATCCTCTCGGTCGTCCGGCCGCTTTCCCGCTCCTCGAGGACTTCCCCGACGCAGACGATGGGCGAGAGGCCCGAGCGCAAGGCGGCATGGACCTTCCGGTTGACCGTTTCGTCGGTCTCCCCGAAATACTGCCGCCTTTCGGAATGGCCGACGAGGACGTGCGCGCAGCCGGCCTCCTTGAGCATGGGGGCCGAGACCTCGCCCGTGTAGGCCCCCTTGTCCTCCCAGAAGAGGTCTTGGGCGCCGAGCCGGACGTCCGAGCCGGCGAGGACCGCCCCGACTTCACCGAGAACCGTAAACGGGGGGATGAGGACGATGCGGCTTTCGTGCAGGCCGTGCATGGCCGTGGCCACCTTTTGAGCGAGCGCCCGGGCCTCCGGGCGCGTCAGGTGCATTTTCCAGTTGCCCGCGACGAAGGGACCTTGCCCGCTGCCGGCCATCTAGTTTTCCAGGGCGGTTATCCCGGGGAGGGTTTCGTAGGCGATGTACTCGAGGGAGGCGCCGCCGCCCGTCGAGATGTGACTGATCCTGTCCATGACGCCGGCCTTCTTCACCGCCGCGACGGAATCGCCGCCCCCGACGATGGAGACCGCTCTGGACTCGGCGACGGCCTTGGCGATGCCGATCGTGCCCTGGGCGAACTCCTCGATCTCGAAGATGCCCATCGGGCCGTTCCAAAAGATCGTCTTGGCCCCGGCGATGACGGCCGAATAAGCGGCGACCGTCTTGGGGCCGATGTCGACGCCCATCATGTCTTCGGGGAAGGGGAGGGATTCCACGATCCGGGTCACGGCTCCGGTCTCGGCGGACTCGGCCAGGACATGATCGAGCGGAAGATGGAAACTGCCGCTCTTCGTCCGGGACTTCTCCAGGATGACCAGGGCGATCTGCCTCTGGTCGTCCTCGACCAGTGATCTTCCCACGCCCAGGCCCTGCGCTTTCAGGAAGGTGTAGGCCATGGCCCCGCCGATGAGGATTTGGTCGGCCTTGCCGAGCAGGCTTTCGATGATCTCGATCTTGTCCGAGACCTTGGCTCCCCCGAGGATGGCGACGTAGGGTTTCTCGGGCGCGTGGATGGCCTTTTTCAAATAGTCGACCTCTTTCTTCATCAAGTAGCCGGCGGCCTTGGCCGGGGCGAATCCGGCGATAGCGACGACGGAGGCGTGGGCCCGGTGGCTCGAGCCGAAGGCGTCGTTGACGAAGATGTCGATGTCCTCGGCGAGTTTCCTGGCGAACTCGGGGTCGTTCTTCTCTTCTTCCTTGTAGAAGCGGACGTTCTCGAGCAGGAGCGCCTCGCCTTCGCCGAGGCCGCGCTTGAGGCGGGCGACCTCGTCGCCGACGACGTCGGGGGCCATGACCACCTTGTTGGGGATGAGCTCGGCCAGCCGTTTCGCGGCCGGCTTGAGGCTCATCTTCGGATCGGCCTTGCCCTTCGGTCGGCCCATGTGGGACGCGATGACGAGCCGGGCGCCGTGGTCCAGCAGATAGCGGATGGTGGGCAGGGAGGCCCTGATCCGGGTGTCGTCCCGGATGCCGCCGTTTTCGTCCAGGGGGACGTTGAAGTCGACGCGCAGGAAAATGCGCTTTCCCTTGACGTCCAGGTCGGTGATCAAATTCATGTCTGTCTCACTTGGAGATGAACTTGGCCAGGTCGACGAGCCGGCAGGAGTAACCCCACTCGTTGTCGTACCAGGCGATGACCTTGGCCAGGTTGCCGTCGATGACCTTGGTCGAGAGCATGTCGACGATGCCCGAGCGGGGGTCGCCCATGAAGTCCACGGAGACGAGGGGCTCGTCCGTGACGCCGAGGATGCCCTGGAGCGGGCCTTCGGCGGCGCTCTTGAACGCGGCGTTGATCTCCTCGGCCGTCGTCGCCCTCTTGAGGACGGCTACGAAGTCGACGAGGGACACGTTGGGGGTCGGGACGCGGACGGAGAAGCCGTCGATGCGGCCCTTGAGCTCGGGTATGACCAGACCCACGGCCTTGGCCGCGCCGGTCGTCGTCGGGATCTGGGAAATGGCCGCGGCCCGGGCCCGGCGCAGGTCCTTGTGGGGCGCGTCGAGGATCTTCTGGTCGTTGGTGTAGGAGTGGATGGTCGTCATGAAACCTTTCTCGACGCCGAAGGTCTCATGGAGGACCTTGACGACGGGAGCCAGGCAGTTCGTCGTGCACGAGGCGTTGGAGATGACGTGGTGTTTCGCCGGGTCGTAGCTCTTCTCGTTGACGCCCAGGACGAGCGTGACGTCCGGGTCGGTGGCCGGCGCCGAGACGATGACCTTCGCGGCGCCGCCCTTCTCGATGTGCTGGACGACGTCCTGACGCTTGGTGTACTTTCCGGTCGACTCGATGACGACGGAGACGCCGAGGTCCTTCCAGGGGAGCTTCCCGACCTCTTTTTCGGCCAGCACCCGGACCTTCTTGCCGTTGACGACGATGGCGTCCTCGGTCGCCTTGACGTCGGCCTTGAAGGTGCCCAGGACCGAGTCGTACTTGAGCAGATGGGCCAATGTCTTGGCGTCGGTGATGTCGTTGACCGCGACGTATTCGATGTTGGGGTCGTTCCAAGACGCCCGAAGCATGTTCCGGCCTATTCGTCCGAAACCGTTTATACCTATCCTGATAGCCATGGGAACCTCCTCATGTTTTCGGGAGAAAGTGACCCAGAAAATAACACAAACGGAGTCCTATTTCAAGGCCGCGCCGGGGGGCCGCACCCCGGCCTATTTCGAGCGTCCGGGCGGCTTGGCCGGCTCGCCGCCCTTCTTGCTCCGTTTCTGCTCGTACATGAGGAGGTCGGCCCGGCTCAGCATCTCCTCGACCGTCGCCGGGTGTTCCGGCTCGCGGGTGCACACGCCCACGCTGACGGACAGGCTGAAACCGGCCTCGGCAGAGGACCGCGAGTTGAAAAGGTCGAGCTTCTCCTGGAGCCGCGCCGTGAGGATGTCGACGTTCATGTCGGTCGCCTCCATGGCCAGGACGGAGAACTCGTCCCCCCCCAGCCGGCCGACGATGTCGGACTCGCGGAAGCTCTTTTTCAGGATGAAGGCGATCTCGACGAGGGCCCGGTCGCCCATCCTGTGCCCGCCGGTGTCGTTGATTTTTTTCAGGTCATCCATGTCGAGGTAGAGCAGGGCCACTTGCTTTTTCAAGCGGTTGGCGGTCTTGAGCTGCTGCTCGGCCAGGGTCATGAAGCCGCGGCGGTTGTAAAGGGTCGTCAGCTCGTCCAGCAGGGACAGGGCGCTGATCTCCTCTTCCAGCCGCTTGCGCTCGGAGATGTCCGTCAGGACGGCCATCGTCCCGCCGACCTGGGCGCCCTGGACGCGGGGCCCGGCACTGACGAGGAACGTGCGGCGGGTGCCGTCCTTGTGCAAAAAGACGAGCTCGTAGCGGCCGGAAATGCCCTGGGAGCGCTTCTCGTCCGCCCGGCGGACGATGGCATGCTGGTCCTTGGGGATGAAGGACAGGACCTCCCTGTCGATCATCTCCGTCGGCGTGTAGCCCAGCATCAGGGCCGCGGCCGGGTTGACGAACGTGAATCTGCCTTCGGTGTCGGTCAGGACGAGGCCTTCGGTCATGGTCTGGACGGTGCTGTCGCTGAACTTGCGGAGCTGTTCGAGCTCCTCTTCCGAGCGCAGTCTCTGGGTGATGTCCTTGAGGATGCCGAAGATCCCGCCGAGCGTACCGTCCGGGCGGACGTAGGCCGTCTTGATGAAAATGACGTGGTGCGTGCCGTCCCAGGCCTGCAGGGGAGCTTCATAGACCTGATGGCCGGGCTTTTCGAGGAGGGCCTGGTCGTGTTCCTGGTGCCTTTTGACGATCTCAGCCGGGGCGATATCGCCGATGGTTTTTCCAAAAATGTCGTTCTTGGACAAGCCGAGCAGCTTCTCGAAGGCCGAGTTGGTGCCCCGGTAGAACCCCTGCGTGTCTTTGAAGAAGGCCGGGTTGGGCATGATGTCGATCACGAGCTGGATGAACTCGTCCATATGCCTGTTCGCCTGGTCCCACTTGGCCCGCTCGGCGGCGTCTTGGGCGGCCAGGGTCTTGAGCCAGAACAGGCAGAGGAGGATCCCGCAGAGGAGGACGAAGGCGCCGGTGATTCCGAGCATGATCCGGTACCGGGAGGTCATCGCCGTCGTCAGTTCCCGGAGGTCGATCTTAGCCATGACGAGCCAGGGCGAGTCCGGGACGGCCTTGATGAAGCCGAGGACAGTCGCGCCGCGGTAATCTTTTCCCTCGACGATGCCTTCTTCGCCGAGAAAATCCCGCGACGCCGGGCGCCGGAAATCGCGCACGGGAATACGGAGCGGGAGCGCCGCGGATTCCTGGAGGCGGGGCGCGGCCAGGGCGAGGAAGTCATCCCCGACTCGTTCGAGGAGAAGCGCCTCGGATGTCGGGCTCTGGAAGGGCGGGGTTTTCAGGAGCGGATCGAGGGACTTGGAAGGGTCGAAGTTCAGCCGCAGGAGGGCGATCGGTTCCCGGCTTTGGCCCTTGACCACGAGGACGGGAATGAGCAGGTCGATCGAGCGGCGTCCGGTCGCTTCGTCGATGCTGATCGTCCCGAGCCCGGCTTTTTTGGTCCGCCAGACTTCGTGGCCCAACCGTATCGAATCGGGCGTCGATCGGACCTCGGCCGACTCGGGAGTCTTGAGGACAATTTTCCCCCCCACGAGGGCGAGCGTCGCCCATTCGAACGGGAATTTTTTCCGGAACCCGGAGAGGCCGCCGATGATTTCCTGGTTGGCCGGGCCCGCATTCCGGCCCTCGATGAGGTCCTGCGCCAGCGCCGCGTGAGCGGGATCCTCGGAATAGGCGTCGGCCAGGGTCAGGAGCCCGTCCCTCCAGTTCGCGATCTGAAGCGCATTTAGATCGGCTCGAGCGGCCAGGGCGTCCTCTTTATAGGCGCGGGCATGCTTGACCTGAATATCGTAAAAAACCCGGGACAGGATGAACAATCCCGCGGCGAGAAGGATGAAAACGACGATGAGCTGCCAGGGAAACCTGCGCGATACGGCGCGGCGCTTGCCGGAATCAGTCACGTTGATGGCCCTCCGTCTTGCCTTGTCGGCCGAACAGGCAAACAATCGATCGAGCCATTCCTAACACAAGGCCCGACCGAATGTCAATATATTGAGGGAGATATCTCGGACGGCCCTATTAGTTGGGGCCAGCCATCAAGCCCCATTTCTAAATGAATGTCGGATGTCTCCCGAAATATGCTAAAATTGCTCTCATGAAGATATTGACTTCCCGGGAAATGAAGGAGATCGACCGGATCGCGATCGAGGAGATCGGCATCCCGGGGACGGTGCTCATGGAGAACGCCGGACTGCGGATCGTCAGGGCGCTCAAGGGCCGGTTCCCGAAGCCCGGAGATGAGACGATCGTCATCGTGGCCGGAAAAGGCAACAACGGGGGGGACGGGCTCGTCGTCGCCCGCCATCTCTTCAATTCCGGGGCTGCGCCCGAGGTCCTGCTCCTCGCGGCGAAGGAAGAGGTCAAGGGTGACGCCGCGGTCAACCTGGCCGTCGTACTTAAGCTCGGCATCCCCGTCACCGAGATCCGCACTCCCGCCGAGTGGAAAAAGGTCCGGGTTAAGGTCTTTCACGCGACAATCCTCGTCGACGCGCTGTTCGGGACCGGCCTCCTCAAGCCCCTCGACGGGCTCTTCGCCCTGGCCGTCGAAGACATGAACACGTCCGCGGCGTTCAAGGTCGCCGTCGATATCCCCTCCGGGCTTTCGAGCGACACCTTCGAGATGATCGGTCCCTGCGTCAAGGCGGACTTGACGGTGGCGTTGGCCGCCCCCAAGATCGCCCACATTTTCCCGCCCGCCGCCGAATGCATCGGCGACCTCGTCGTCGCGCCTATCGGCGTTCCGCCTTTCCTTTTCGACAAGCTGGAGCTGAAGCTCGAGCTCGTCGAGGGAAAAACGGTCCTGCCGTTCTTCGGCAAGCGGAAACGGGACACGCACAAGGGCTCCTATGGCCACCTCCTCATCTTCGCGGGGTCGTTGGGGAAGACGGGCGCGGCCGCGCTCGCCGGCAAGGCCGCTCTCCGGACGGGCGCCGGCCTGGTCACGGTAGCCACGGCTCAGAGCGCCCTCCCGATAGTCGCCCGGTCCATGGCCGAGCTCATGACCGAACCGCTCCCGGAAACAGCCGAGAAAACGATCGCCAAGGAGGCCCTGCCGCGCGCCCTCGAGCTCGTCAATGGGAAAAGCGCCGTGCTCCTGGGGCCCGGGCTGTCCACAAATCCCTCGACCGCCGAATTCGTTCTCGGCCTTCTCCCCAGACTCAAAGTTCCGGCCGTCATCGACGCCGATGGGCTCAACATCATCGCCGCGAAGCCGGATATCCTGCGCCGCCTATCGGCGCCGGCCGTCCTCACGCCGCATCCCGGGGAGTTCGCCCGGCTCGTCGGCCGGTCCGCCGCCGAGGTCCTCAAACACCGCCTGGAGCTCGTGCCCGAATTCGCCGCGAAATTCGGCGTTACGGTCGTCCTCAAGGGGTACCGGACGCTCATCGCGGCCCCCGACGGCCGCGTTTTCGTCAACCCGACGGGCAACCCCGGCATGGCCACGGGCGGGACGGGGGACGTCCTCGGCGGCATCATCGCCTCCCAGGTCATCCAGGAGAAGGACTTCCTCGGGGCCGTCCTCTCCGCCGTTTACGCCCACGGACTAGCCGGGGACATCGCCGCCGAAAGGGTCGGCGAGAGATCCCTCACCGCCTGCGACCTCATCCGCTATCTCCCGCCGGCTTTGAAGGCGCTGGCGGGGGAGTGATCGGAATGGCCGCGAGGAGGGCCGAAGCCCCGACCCGAGCCGGAGTCTTCACGACGCATTCGGCCGAGGAAACCTTCGCCCTCGCCCGAAAGCTGGCCGCCGCATTCAAGGGAAAAGAGATCGTCCTGATGACCGGCGAGCTCGGCGCGGGGAAAACCGTCTTTGCCAAAGGCATCGCCGCAGGCGCGGGAGTCACCAACACGGACCGGGTTTCAAGCCCGTCATTCACACTCGTCAACATCTACGAGGGGAAGCACCGCGTCTACCACATTGATCTCTACCGGCTCGAGCGGGAGGCCGAGATCCTCGACCTCGGCTGGGAGGATTTCCTGGGAGAGGGGATCGTCCTCGTCGAGTGGGCGGAGAAGCTGACTTTTGTCCTGGCCGGGATCGGCGTCCGGATCGAGGTCGTCGGTGACGACGAGCGCCGGATCACGATCAACGCTTAACCAATTCGGCCAGCGCGCTCTTGAGTTTCGCCGCGATTTCCTAAGCTATCGCTTGAAAGCCTTTCTCAATTCCTCGGACGCGCGTCTCGCGTCCGGCGCGCCGAGGATGGCCGAGACGACGGCGATCCCGTCCGCGCCGGAATGGACAAGGGCCGCCGCGTTCCCGGCGTTTATTCCCCCGATGGCCACGACCGCGATGCGGACGGCCCGTTTGATCGAGCGGATACCCTCCGGGCCGAGAACGGGGAGAGCGGTGTCCTTCGTGGCCGTGGCGAAGGCCGGGCCGGCGCCGACGTAATCGGCCCCCCCGGCTTCCGCCGCGCGGGCCTCCATGGCGGTATTAACGGATATGCCGATTATCCTGTCCCCGCCCAGGATCTTCCTGGCCGTAGACAAGGGCATGTCTTCCTGGCCGAGATGGACGCCATCGGCGCCGCAGGCCAGGGCGATGTCCATCCGGTCGTTGATGATGAGAGGCACGCCGGTCCCGGCCAGCCGGTCCGCCGCCCTGAGGCCGAGGTCGAGAAACTCCCGGAAGGGGAGGGCCTTCGCCCGGAGCTGGACGACCGTCACCCCGCCTTGGACGGCGGCATCGACGATCCCGAGAAAGTCCCGGCCCGCGGTGCCCGGGACGGCAATTTTGTTGAAGAAATCGGCGTCGGCGACGAGGGTGAGCGAATAATCGATGACCATGTCTGCTTCATCCCCTAGTATACCTCAATCTCCGTCTTCCCGGCATTCATGCCGGGGAGTCTAGGGTTTGACTTCCCCCGGCGTTTGATCAAGAATGAGGGCCGTCCGAATTCGGGCGGTTCGCCGGAAAGGATGTGCCCATGGCCATCGACCTCAAATCCTTCATCCTCGACGTTCCGGATTTTCCCAAGCCGGGGATCGTCTTCAAGGACATCACGCCCGTCGTCCAGAGCGCCCAGGCCTTCAACTTCGCCATCGACGAGCTCGCCGCCTGGGCCCGGCCCCGGAGGCCGGAGCTCATCGCCGGGATCGAATCCCGGGGTTTCCTCTTCGCCGCCGCGCTGGCCCGGGAGCTCCGTCTCGGGCTGACCATCATCCGCAAGAAGGGCAAGCTTCCCCGCAAGTCCGCCTCCGTCCTCGCCCCCAACGAGTACGCCGTCGAATATTTCGAGATGCACGAGGACGGCGTCGCGCCGGGCCAGCGCGTTCTGATCATCGACGACCTCATCGCCACCGGCTCCTCTTCGGTGAGCGCCATCAACCTCGTCAAGCTGCTCAAGGGCGACGTCGCGGGTTTCGGGGCCGTCGTCGAGCTCTCATTCCTCAAGGGCGTCGAGAACATCCGGCGGGCCCATCCGGGGGTCGAGGTCCATGCCCTCGTCCGGTACTGAGCCCGGGCCGCCGGGCTGTTCGTCGTCCGACACATCGTCAAGGTAGCCGGCCGGAGTCAAATGAAGAAAGGGAAGAAGACCATGACGAAAAAACGAACCGCCGCCGCGGCCGCCCTCCTCGTCCTGTTGATCTCGAGTTGCGCCAGGCTGCCCGCTCCCGGGACGTCCCCGCGCCTCGCGGCGCCGGACGGCGGCTGGGTCGCCAGGACCCTAAAGAAGATGACCGTCAAGGAGAAGATCGGTCAGATGGTCGCCTGCCGCTTCGCCGGCTCCTTCCGCAACGCCGACAGTGCGTATCTCCGGGAACTCGACGACCTCGTCGTCAAGTCCGGGATCGGCGGGCTGATCCTCTTCGGCGGCGAGGTCTACGAGACGGCGGAGCTCACGAACGCCTTCCAGAAGCTGGCCCGGGTCCCGCTCCTCATGGCCTCGGACTTCGAGCGGGGGACGGGCAACCAGGTCACGGGTGCCACCCTTTTCCCGCCGCTCATGTCCCTGGGCGCGGCCGGGTCCGAGGAGCTGGCCTACGGCATGGGCCGCGTCACCGCCCTCGAAGGCCGGGCCATGGGCATCCACATGGCCTACGCCCCGGTCGTCGACGTCAACATCAACCCCGATAATCCCATCATCAACACCCGGGCCGTCGGCGCCGACCCCGGGCTCGTCAGCCGCATCGCCAACGCCTTCATCCGGGGCGCGCAGGATAACGGCATGATCGCCACGGCCAAGCACTTCCCCGGCCACGGCGACACGTCCCAGGATTCCCACAGCCTCCTGCCGACGATCGAAGCCGGGCTCGAACGCCTGGAGAAAGTCGAGCTCGTCCCGTTCAAGGCGGCCATCGACGCCGGCGTCAAGGCCGTCATGACGGCCCACCTCTCCGTCCCGGCCCTCGACCCGACGCCAGGCCTGCCGGCAACCCTGTCGGCCCCGATCCTGACGGGCGTCCTCCGGGGAAAACTGGGTTTCCGTGGGCTCATCGTCTCGGATGCCCTCGAAATGGGCGGGGTGACCAACGCCTTTTCCACGGAGGAGGCCTCGCTCCGGGCGGTCCTGGCCGGCGTCGACCAGCTCCTCCTGCCGCCGGAGCCGGCCAAGGTCATCGCCTATCTCGCCGGCGCGGTCCGGGACGGGAGGATATCCCTTCAGCGGATCGACGAGTCGGTGCGCCGCATCCTCGAAACCAAGGCCGCCCTCGGCCTCAACCGGAACCGTTTCGTCAGGATCGAGGAGCTCTCCCGGAAGATCGCGCCGCGTCCTTTCCTCGAGCAGGCCTTGAAGACGTTCGAAAGCTCGACGACCCTGGTGAAAAACGAGGGCGGAGCGCTGCCGCTCACCGCCGCGGGCGGCAAGGTCGCCGTCCTCTCGCTGAGCAGCGACCTCGGTGACTACTTCGCCGGACGGGCGTTCGTCACGGCGATGAAGAAGAGGTTCCCGGACGCGGCCGCCTTCTACGCCGACGGAGACACGGGACAGGAAGCCCTGGACGAGGCCTTCACCGAGTTTTCGGCCGTCGGGGGTGGGACCGTCGTTTTCGCCCTCTTCTCCAAGGTCAGCGCCGGAAAGGGGAGCGTCGACCTCGAGCCCAAGCACGTCGACCTCATCAGAAAGTTCGCCGCCCTGGAGAACGGCCCGGCCGTCGTCGTCGTGTCCTTCGGCAGCCCCTATTTCCTGCGGCATTTTCCGGAAGCGGACGCCTATGTCTGCATGTACAGGAACACGCCGGAGACGCAGGAGATCGCCGCCCGGGCCTTGACCGGGGAGATGGACGTCGCCGGAAAGCTGCCCGTGTCGATCCCGGGCCTTTACCCGGTCGGGCACGGGCTCGAATTGAAGAAGAAAGTCCAATAAGAGGGAAGCGCCATGACCTACAAATTCCTGGGGAAGACCGGGGTCAAGGTTTCGACCATCGCCTACGGGACGATGTCCTTCGGCGGCGACGCCGATGAAGCGGGGTCGAAATCCTTGTTCGAGGCCTGCCGCGCCGCCGGGGTCAACGTCTTCGACTGCGCCGACATGTACGCCGGCGGCCGCTCCGAGGAGATCCTGGGCCGGCTCATCAAGGACTGCCGGGAAGAGGTCGTCATCACCAGCAAGGCCTATTTCGCCACATCCAAGGACGTCAACGCCATGGGCGCCTCCCGCCGCCACGTCATGTACGCCGTCGATGCCAGCCTTCGCCGGTTGGCGACCGACCGCATCGACATCTATTACATCCACCGCTTCGACGACCGGACGCCGCTCGAAGAGACCCTGCGGGCCTTCGACGACCTCGTCCGGCAGGGCAAGGTCGTCTATACGGGGGCCAGCAATTTCGCCGCCTGGCAGGTCGTCAAGGCCCTGGGGATATCGGCGAAGGAAGGCCTGGCCGCGTTCGCCTGCATCCAGCCCATGTACAACCTCGTCAAGCGCCAGGCCGAGTCGGAGATCCTGCCCATGGCCCAGGCCGAGGGGCTCGGCGTTTTCCCTTACGGCCCGCTCGGCGGCGGCCTTCTCAGCGGGAAATATGGGGTCGGGCGCCGGCCCGAATCGGGGCGGCTCGTCAGCAACAAGATCTACGGAACGCGCTACAGCGACGCTTTGAACTTCGAGGTGGCCGAGCGCTTCACGGCCTTCGCTCAAGAGCGTGGCTTCGACCCCGCCGGCCTGGCCGTGGCCTGGGCGGCGTCCCATCCGGCGGTCACGGCGCCCATCATCGGCGCCAGGAACACGGCCCAACTCGGTCCTCTGCTCGCGGCCGTTGACATCCCCATGACCCCCGCGCTCCGGGCCGAGATCTCCGCCCTCGCGCCCGAACCGGCCCCGGCCACGGACCGGAACGAAGAGAAGACCGAGTTCAACTTCGGCGTCCGCTGACGGCTCCGGCCGGCGGCCGGTTTGACTTGGGCGATCGGCTGAATTATATTGGCCGCGTGAAAGGGAGCGGCATCATGAAGCCTATCGTCCGCGCCGGCCTGGCCGCCGGAGTCACCTTCGTTTTATTCCTTGTCGGCTTCGCCCCGGCGTTCGCCCTCGAGCCGCCGACCAGGGAGCAGATCGAGCGCTACAAGCTGGACGGAACGCTGGCCAAGCACATCGCTCAGGCCAAGGCCATCGGCAACCACAAGATGCCGCAGCGCATGATGGACCGGCTGGGCTACAAGATGAAACGCCTGTCGCTCGAGCGAGTCGGGCCGGCCGCCGACAAAACCAGCCGCCTTCTCGCTCCGCCGCCGGCCTGGAGGGGCATGCCGACGACCGGGACGATCAAAGTTCTGGCCTTGCTCATTTCCTTTTCCGATTATCCCGGAATAACGACCCCGGAATATTTCAACTCGCGGCTTTTCGGGGACGGCGTGGGCGGCCCGCCGTTCGACAGCCTGAGGAACTTCTACCGGCGTTCGTCCTACGACCAGCTGACCGTCGAAGGCAACGTCCTCGGCTGGTACCAGACGTCCTATGCGCGGAGCACGGTCACCGAGACCGATGCGGGCCGCCAGAACCTGATCAAGGAAGCCCTGAGCTTTTACGAGGCCCAGGGGCACGATTTCTCCCAGTACGACAACGACGGCGACGGGGCCATCGACTATTTCTGTGTCTTCTGGACGGGCCCGCGCGGGGAATGGGCATCGTTCTGGTGGGGCTACTACACCGGGTTCTCCGACTCGACGTTCCGCCTCGACGGCAAGAGGCTGACGAATTACTCCTGGCAGTGGGAGCTCTCCAACTATCCGAACGGCACCTTCGGGCCGAGCACCATCATCCACGAGACGGGCCACGGTCTCGGGGTACCCGACTATTACGATTACGACGACGCGATCGGGCCGCGCGGAGGCGTCGGCAGCCTCGACATCATGGACGGGACGGGCGACCACAACTGCTTCTCCAAGTTCATGCTCGACTGGATCACGCCGACGGTCGTCTCCGCGGGTTCGCAGACGGTCTCGCTCCGGGCTTCCGGCGTCACCCCGGACGCGCTCCTCTTCATGCCCGGCGCCGTTCCCGGGCAGATCTTCAACGAGTTCTTCATGGTCCAGAACCGCTGCCGGTCGGGCAACGACACGAACCTGTTCACCGGGTCCGACGGCTTGATCCTCTGGCACGTGGACTCGCGGCTCAACACCTGGAACACCGATTTCGTCTACGACAACTCCTACACGGCTCACAAGCTCCTGCGGCTCATGGAGGCCGACGGCCTCGAGGAGATCGAGACGTACAACGCCTCGGCCAACGCCGGCGACTACTACAAGGCGGGCATGACCTTCGGGCAGTTCACGGTCCCGAGTTCGGCCCGCTACGACGGGCTGCCCTCGGCGATGGGGATGACGAACATCACCGGGACGACGACGCCCATGAGCCTGACGGTCTTTTCGAGCGACTCGCCGCCCGTTGCCGGCATCGCCAACATCACGGCCGGCCAAACGGTCTACGGCACGATCCCGGTCGAGGCCACGGCCAGCGACGACAACGGGATCAGCCGGGTGGAACTCTACACGGATACGATGCTGTGGCAGACGCTCTCGGCGCCGCCGTTCTCCTTCCTTCTCGACACGACGCCGCTTTCGAACGCGACGCACACGATCTGGGTCCGCGCCTACGACACGATCCTCCAGCCGGGCACGGCATCCGTCTCCGTCGTCACGGACAACCTCTTCGCCCCAGCCAGCCTGAAGGCGGCTAAGCTCGTCAACAGGAGCCTTCTGCTCAGGGAGTATGTCAACGCCGTCAGCTGGACGGACAACTCGAGGAACACGAGCGTCCTCAAATACCGGGTCTACCAGGTCACGGGGACGGGCCGCGCCCTCCTGACCGAGATCGCCAAAGGCCCGCGGAACACGTCCTACCGCTACCTGCACCGGGGCGTCAGCGCCTCGGGGACCTACGTGTACGAGGTCGTCGGCGTCGGCAATCTCGACCGGGAGGGCCTGGCCGCGACGGCCACGGCCCGCTGACCTCCGGCCTTATTCGTAGACGAGGATCTCGACCCGCCTGTTCTGGCTCCGGCCTTCCCGGCTGGAGTTGTCGGCCACGGGCACGGAGCTGCCCAGGCTGACGACGGACATGCGGTGGAGCGGGATGCGGTGCTGCTTGTAGAGGTACATCATGACCGCTTCGGCCCGCTTCTGGCCGAGAACCGAGTTGACTTCGTCCGTGCCGGTGTTGTCGGTGTGGCCCTGGATCTCGATGAAGACGCCCTTGTTCTCCTCGATGAGCTTCTGGACGAACTGGTCGAGAATGCCCTTGGCCTCCGCGCTCAGCTCGGCGCTGTCGAACTTGAACTTGGCATCGCTGTTCTTCAAGGTCGCCGTCATGACGAGGTTGCCGCGGATGAGCGTCTTGACCTCATCAATCTTGCCGTCGACCGCCTTGATCTGGCCTTCTTGCTGGGTGAGGAGCGAGCCGATCGTCGCCAGCTTATCGTCGTGCTCCTTGATCCGCTTCTGGCTGGCCTCGACCTCGGTCGAGACGCCCGCGATCTTCTGGTCGAGGGCCGCCGACTCAGTCCTGACGTACTTCTTGGTGGCGCAGGCCGGTCCGACGACGAGCGCGATGAGGACGACGAAACCGGCGAAAACTACGAGTTGTCTGTTCTTCATGAGAACCTCCATTTGGATTGATGTATGGCCCGCCGGCGTCCCGCCGACGAATCCCCTAGCTCCCTGAACTCCATTTTATCACGTTTGGGGCAAAAAACAAAAAGCCGGCTTCAATACCCCTGCCGGGTGCGGACCTTGTTCCTGTAGTTCGGCGTTGTCACCCGGATCGAGCGGAAGATGTCCGCCGTATCCTGGTAGGACGTGTAGCCGATGATGTACTGGTGGGTCTGCTCGTTCTTGATCTCTTGGACGACCGCGGCCAGGTCGGCGGGCTCGTTCAGGAAATAGGCCTTGCCGCCCGTGGCCTGGGAGAAGCGGTCGAGGGTGGCGACGATCCCGGCCGCCGTCAGGAAGGCCGACCGCTTGTGGCTCTTGAGGATCTGCTCGCTCCGGGGGATCTTGTAGCCGATGGTGTAGATGGGGACGTCGACCCGCCGGGCGATCTCGAGGGCTTGCTCCGGGCTCGCCTGGCTGTCGTTCTCGAGGCCGTCCGTGAGGAGGAGCAGGGCCCTCTTCTCGTTCTTGGCCCTCGTCGCGAACTCGGGCGAGACGGCCACGGCGTCGTTGAGGGCGGTCTGGCCGTAGGCCTCGATTTTTTCGAGGACGCGGAGGAATTCCGTCTTGTCCGTCGCGTGCTTGGCGGCGACCTCGACCTGGCCGTCGGCGAAGATGAGCAGGGCGACCTCGTCCCGGGGACGGAGCAGGCGAGTGACCAGGTTCCGGAGGGCGGCCTTGCACTCGGCCAACTTGTTTTCGAGGGCCATGCTGCCGCTGACGTCGAGGAGGACGGTCAGGCTGAGCGGCGCCCCGAAATCGTGCATGAAATAGGTCAGGGGCTTCTTCTTGTTGTTTTCGAAGACGGTGAAGTCTTTTTCGACGAGGTTGTTGACGAACCGCCCCTTGGAGTCCTGCACGGTGACGGCGATGGTGATGGCCCGGACGGTGTACTCGTAAGCGGCTTGGTCTTGCTTTTTCTCCTGGGCGAAAGAATCTTGCGCCGGCCAGAGAGCGGCCAGGCAGACGAGGCAAATCACCAACGAGACGTTGTTTTTCATCGTGCTAGCAAGGGCTGGATATACAAAATACCACGCGCCTCGCTGAAGGTTTTTAGAATGGCCGGGGGAAACCGGCCGCTATGTTCGCTCTTGATCTATCTCCAATGGCCGCGCCGCCAGGCCCACTTATGTCCCCTCTGTTCCCATTGGCCGGGCACCCAGGCCCTGCCTCCCCTGGCCCTGGCCCAGTGTCCTGAATGCCAGGTGTAGCGTCCTATCGACCACCGCCAGTAGCCGCTGATCCAAACATGGCCGGATCCCGGGCGGCCCATCATGCTTTCTTCCCTAGGCGAGGGAGGGCCTAACCTCGGATAGGAAAGCATGCAGCCGGCCGCAATAACCGAGATAAGTCCCAAAAGAACCAACAAAGCCGCCTTTTTCATCTTACCTCCTCGAGTTCTTTTATGGAATCATTCCCCCTTATTTTATTTTAGCCGATTCCGGCCGATATTTCAACCCAACGTAAAGTTTCTTACACAATTGCCGGGTAACCGAGTACCAAAAAATGAACGATAAGGAGATACGGGGGGAACTAAAACTTGGCACTATTTTTGCATATAGTTGAGGTGAAAAGTAGGGGATTCATCGTTACGCATGGCGATGACTAAGAAATGCTTCTTATTTCGCTTGAAGTCGTTGGCCCGCGGCGATATACTTATTAATCGGCACGGGAACCTCAATTGACCTTCATTCGCTTGGCGCACGTCGAAATCGAGCCATGATCGAGCTGACGGCTCTGAAAAAATACTATCAGATGGGGGAGACGACGATCCGTGCCCTCGACGGAATCGACCTGAACATCCGGCGGAATGAATTCGTGGCGGTGATGGGGGCGTCCGGCTCCGGAAAATCGACGCTGATGAACATCCTGGGGTGCCTGGACAAACCCACGGAAGGCTCGTATTGCCTGAACGGGAAAGAGGTCAGCCGTCTCAACGACGATGATCTGTCTTTCACCCGGAACAAACACCTGGGATTCGTTTTCCAGAATTTCAACCTGCTTCCTCGCTACTCGGCTCTGAAGAATACGTACCTGCCGTTGAAGTACTCGCCCGGCCGCAAGGAGGCCGGCATGGACAAGGCCGCCCGGATGCTGGAATTGGCGGGGCTCGCCGGGCGCCTGCATCACCGGCCGGCCCAGCTCTCCGGCGGAGAATGTCAGCGGGTGGCTATCGCCCGGGCCCTGGTCAACGACCCGGATATCATTCTGGCCGACGAACCGACCGGCAATCTGGACTCCATGACGGCCCACGAGATCATGGCGCTGCTGAAACAACTTCACCAGCGCGGCCAGACGATCGTCATGGTGACCCACGAAAACGACATGGCCGCCTACGCCGGCCGGATTATCGCCCTGAAAGATGGAAAGGTTATCAATGATTCTGCCAAAGCCTAAATCGAGACGCCGGCGAAGAAGGACGCCCGCTCTGGGAGCGATCGTCCTGACCGCTTTCTCCCTCTTCCTGACGGGAAGTGGCCGCTCCCAGGTCGTTGCCAACGAGCCGCGGGTGACAAAGGGGAACTTCCGGTCGACCATCGTCCTGACCGGGACGTTGGTGTCGCTCCAATCGGAGGAATTCAAGGTCCCGATCACGGAAACTTGGCGGGTCCAGATCAAGTGGATGGTGAAAGAGGGCGAATCCGTGAAACCCGGCGATCCCGTGGTCCGGTTCGACACCGCCAACCTCGCGTCCGATATCGTGACCGCCCAGGACTCGCTGAGAACCAAGCGCGAGGAGAAGACCCAGAAGGAAGCCGACTATCAACATCAGAAATTCGAGCTGGACGTGGAAGTCCGGAAGGCCGAAAACGACAACCGGCAGAAGGAGATCGACGCGGCCATCCCCCCGGAAATCGAAGCCAAAATCGAATACGAGCGCAAGCAGCTCGAGAAGAAGAGAAGCGATTTCACGCTCGAAAGCGCCCGGACGAACAGGACCGTCAGGCTCGCGGAAAGCGAAGCCCAGATCAAGACCCTCGAGATCGAAGTCCGGGACCTCGAAGCCAAGCTGGAAAAATTGAAAAACAGCCTGAGCGCTCTGACCCTCACCGCGAGCACCCCGGGCGCGGTGCTCTACGCCGTGGACGACTGGAGCGGCAGAAAAGTCCAGGTGGGGGACACGGTCTTCGCGACCCGCGGGGTGGCCCAGATCCCCGACATGTCCTCGCTCGAGGTCCAGGCCTGGATTAGCGAAACCCACATCCAGCACATCAAGGCCGGCGAGAGCGTCGACCTCTCTCTGGATGCCTACCCGGACAAACACTACCAGGGCGTCATCCGGGAGATCTCGAAGAGCGCTGAAGCCCTCCGGCGCTGGGGAAGGTCGCACTACTTCAGGGTCCAGATCAAAATGGAGAAGCTCGACCCGGAGATCATGAAGCCGGGGATGAGCGTCAAGTGCGAGGTCCAGGATCCCCAATACGACGAAGTCCTGCTCGTTCCCTTGGAGATGACCCTTTTCGACGGGCAGTCCTTCTGGATCCGGCCCGCCCGCGGGGAGCCGCTGAAACTCCAGACCCTCGGCTTCAATGAGTTCCTGCTGGCGGTCGGCGCCGGCGAGAATCCGGCCGTCAAGGCGGGCATGGCGCTCGTGCCGGTCGGAGTCCTGAAGGAAACCCGGGAGACAAAAGCCGATGAGACAAAAAAGTAAACGGCCCGGGCCGGCTCTCTGGACGATCGCGGCTGCGGTCGCGCTCTCCCTGCTCGCCTGCTCCCACTCCGGCAAGGTCCGCGTGGACAAGGTCGTCAAGGCTCCCTTCCTCATTAGGATCCACGCCACGGGCCAGCTGCAGTCGGCCGCCTCCCTTTATATCGGCTGCCCGTCCGTTGAACGGATGTGGCAGTACATGATCTCCTTCATGGCGCCGGAAGGCAAGGCGGTCAACGTGGGCGACATGATCCTCTCCTTCGATGCCAGGGAACTGATGCAGCGGCTCCAGCTCAAGCAATCGGAACTCGACACGGGAATGAAAGAACTCGAGCGGATGCAGCTGCAGGAGCAGCAGACCAAGGAAGACGCCGCCCTGCAGCTGGAGGAAGCTAAGGTCAACAGGCAAAAGGCCGTGCGAAAGGCCGATTATCCCGAGGAATTGATCGCGGTAAACGAGCTCCAGAAAAGAAAAATGGAGCTCGAATTGGCCGACTTGCAGGAGAAACTTGCGGAGAGCCGGTTGGCGAACCAGATCTCGGGGATGAGAAGCCGGACCCATATCCAGGAATCCAAAGTCAGGCTGTTGAACGAAGAGGTGGAGCGGCTGAATCGGGACATCCAGAAGATGAACGTCCCGGCTCCCAAGCCGGGAATCGTCGTCTACACGCCCGATTGGGACGGCAAGAAAAAAGCCGTGGGCGACACGACTTGGATGGGCGAGAACATCCTCGAGTTGCCCGATCTCAGCCGGATGCAGATGAAAGCGGTGATCCTCGAAGTCCAGGCCGGCCGGGTCCAGACCGGCCAAAAGGCGGAGGTCCGCCTCGATTCCAATCCGGACCGTGTGTTCAAAGGCGTCATCCTTTCCCTCGGCCGGGTTTTCCGGGTCAAATCGGATTCCCAGCCGGCCATCGTGTTCGACGCGCTGATCGACCTGTCCGAATCGGATCCGGGGCTGATGCGGCCGGGTATGGCGGCGGGTGTCGACATCACGATCTCCTCCAAGGAGAACGTCCTTCAAGTGCCGGAGGCCGCCATCGTCTATCGCGAAAACAAGCTGGCAGTCTGGAAGAAAGGGACTTTTTCCGATGAACTGACACCGGTCACCGTCGGGGCCCGGTCTTCGGGGATGGTGGAGATCCTGAGCGGGCTCAAGGAGAACGATGCGATCGTCATCCGGTCCGGAGCCGGGGCGGGCGGGCAATGAAAGCCAGGCCGCTCATCGGAGCGTTGATCGTGTTCGCCGCCTTCGCCGCCGCGTGCGGCGGGACGAAGAACGCGGGCATGGCCGTCCTGAAGGTTCACAAGGGGAACTTCCAGATCGTTATCCCGGCGTTCGGCGAACTGCAGGCGGCCAAGTCCACGCCCATCGTCGTTCCGCCCGAGAGCCGGTTCGGCATCCAGACCATCGCCTGGATGGCGCCGGAGTATTCGTCGGTGAAAGAGGGAGAGGTCGTCATCCGGCTGGCCAGCACGGACTTGAAAGAGCGCCTCCGGGTCGAGGACGCCGAAATGGAGAAGCTGGACCTCGAAATCCGGAAAAAAGAGAAACAGCTCGAGAAGGACAAGAGCGACCTTCACGGCGAGATCGCGGTGACCTCGGTCCAGCGCGAACTGGCGGACGTCTATGCGGCCCGGGACGAGACCATCTTCGCGAAGAACAAGATCATCGAGGACGCCATCGATCTCGACTATCAGAACACCCGGGAGCGCCATTTCGAACGAAAAAAAGACCAGCTGGAAAAGCGGATCGCCGCGGAATTGCAGCTCCTGCAATCAAAGGCGCGCACCCGCCGGATGCAGATCAAACAGATCCAGGATCAGCTGAACAATCTCGAGATCAAGGCTCCTCATGACGGCATGCTGGTCATCGACAAGTATTGGAGCGGGGAAAAGTACCGTGTCGGGATGAACGCCTTTGGAGGGCAAAAGCTGGGTTCCCTGCCCGATCTGACGCAGATGGAGGCCAAGCTCTTCGTCCTCGAATCCGAAGCCTCGGGACTCAAGGAGAACCTCCCCGTCTCCATCAGTCTCGACTTCGAGCCGGGGAGGGTCTTCACCGGCAAGGTCATCGGGATCGACACGATCGCCAAACCGCTGGGCGAGGAGAGCCCGTTGAAATACTTCGAGACCAAGGTCGCGCTCGACACCACCGATGCGCAACTGATGAAGCCGGGGGTCCAGGTGAGGGCGTCCATCTTCGTGGAGAAGCAGGCCGATGTCCTCGCCGTCCCCAACCAGGCCCTGGTGTCCGAGCAGAGCAAGACCTTTCTCCTCGTGAAGAACTCGGCCAAGGTCGAGAAGCGGGCGGTCGAAGCCGGTGCGCGGAGCCTCACGCTGACGATCATCACCAAAGGCTTGAGCGAAGGCGACGTCGTTCTCCTCGGCAATCCGACGCCGGCCCGAGGGGGGAAATCCACGTGAAGATGAAGTTCGACGTCGCGGAATCCGTGGAATCTCTCCTGCAGCACAAGCTGCGCACCCTGCTCACCCTGCTGGGGATGATCTTCGGAGTCGGGGCGGTGATCGCCATGTTGAGCATCGGCCGGGGCGCCGAGAGGGAAGCCCTGCAGCTGATCGATACCATGGGCCTGCGCAACATCATCGTCAAGGCCAAGACCTTCGAGGAGAGCAAGCTCAAGGAAATTCGGGAAAATTCCCCGGGGCTCACGCTGCAGGACCTCAATGCGGCCCGGGAGACGCTGCCCTTCCTGAGCATCTCCAGCGCCAGCAAGCAGGTCAAGGTCCATACCGTCTTCAGCGGGGCCGGCGAGAGCGACGCCGAGGTCTGGGGGGTAACGCCGACGCATCTGGAAATGGCCAACCTGAGCGTGAGCGGGGGACGGTTCCTGCTTCCTTTCGACGATGTGGTCTACGCCCATGTGTGCGTGATCGGGTCCCGCGTCGCCCAAGTTCTGTTCCCCGGCCAGGTCGCCATCGGAAAACACGTGAAGATCAACCACGTCTGGATGACCGTCGTAGGCGTCCTGAAGGACAAGAGCCTGCTCAAGGACGAATTCCAGGGCATCACCCTCAAGGGCGAGCAGAACAACATCTACGTTCCCCTGCAGACCGCGCTGAAGGTGTTCCGGTTCGGACCCTATGAATCGGATATCGACGAATTCCGCGTCCAGCTCAAGACGGAGATCACGAGCGGCACGGCCGCCGCGACGCTGGCCCACCTGATGAAGCGGCGTCACAAGGAGATCGACGATTACGAGATGATCGTGCCCGAGGCGCTTCTCGAACAGCACCGGAAGACGCAGAACATCTTCACCATCGTCATGGCCTGCATCGCGGGGATATCGCTCCTCGTGGGCGGGATCGGGATCATGAACATCATGCTGGCCACGGTGCTCGAGCGGACCAGGGAAATCGGGCTGCGCCGGGCCGTCGGCGCCAGGCAGATCGACATCCGCAGCCAGTTCATCGCGGAGACGGTTTCCATTTCCGCGACCGGAGGCGTGGTGGGGGTCCTCTTCGGGTTCGCCCTGTCCATGGTCATCTCGGCGATCACCGGCTGGCCCGTCGGCTGGACGATCACCGCCGTTCTGCTGTCGTTCTTCGTCTGCACCGTCATCGGCCTGGCCTCCGGGATCTATCCGGCGCTGAAGGCCTCAAAGCTGGATCCGATCGAGGCGCTGAGGCACGACTGAGGCGGCCATCATTAACGCTTGAACTCCACAGAGACGGTGAAGATAACGGCTCGCGGCTTCCCGTTGGCAACCATCGGTTCATACTTCCATTGCTTGACGGCGTCGATGGCCGCCTGGTCCAGTTCCGGGATGGACTGTAAAACTTTCGCGGCGATCACGTTGCCGTTGCCGTCCAAGGTCACGCTGAGGACGACCGTCCCCTCGATCCTCTTTGCCTTGGCCGCATCAGGATAGACGGGGGCGACATAGGCATAGAGCCGGGGAGCCGTTACCGCCGGCTTCTGCGCGGGCTCGTTCTTTGCCGCTTTCAGCTTTTCGAGGCTGAAGTTAACAGTGGAGGTGAAGACGCACGTTTTAGGTTTGCCCTCGACGAGCAACGGCTCATAGACCCATTTCTTGACGACGTCAAGGGCGGCCCGGTCGAGTTCCGGGATCGACCTCAGGACCATGGCATCGACCACGCGTCCCGCTTCGTTGACCTTCAACGCGAGTATCACGTATCCCTCGATCCCCTTCTTGACGGCGTTCTCGGGGTAGTCGGGTTCCACGATTGAAATCGGCCGGGGCGGCCTGATCTCTCCCCGGCAGGCTACGGCCCCTTTTTCAAACTCATTCGCTTTTTGAGTAAGTTCCCCTTTCTGGACGGCTTTCGCCAGCGCATACCCTTTAGCCGCCGGGCGTGTCCCGGCGTCCTTCCCTTCGGCATAGAGGTTCGTGATCCGCAGCGACAGGAAGAGCGGACTCCGTGCCGAGTCCTCGAACCCGAAGACGACGGCGTCCTTCAGGGTCATCGTGCTCGGAATCGTGAAAGCCGAGCGCATGATGGCTTTCCTCTCCGCGTTCACTTCGTATACCGTGATCCTATAATGGAGCCAGCTCGTGTCGAGCCTTTCGAGTTCAATGGCCAGGGGCTTTTCTCTCTCCCGGACAATTTGGAGCATGCTCGTCGCCTGGGCTTCCTTCAACCACAGCTCCCCCTGGGAGACGGGCCGGACGTCGCCGAGGTTGAACGTCGTTTTAATGAGATCGCGCTCCTTGGCCAGGTCTTCGTCTTTTCCCAAATTATCGAAAAACGCCGGTTTGGAATAGGACGACGCGACGACCCCTGGAGTCGCGGTCGTCCCCGCCCTGATTCCCTGATAGCACTTGAGAACCCAGCTCATTTCAACGACATTGATCTCGTCTAATCCCTGGCTCCACAGGAGCGGGCCGAGAAAAGCTAAACCCAGAATCATCCCAATCGTCTTTTTCATAGCACGCCTCCTTTAAAAGCTCTCTCCTGCCCAGATGATCATGATTTGGGAATCCCTGGGCTGGTAGAATAATGCCCTGGCGGGCTTGCCCCAGACTTCTATCGAATCCAGCCGGAACTCCTCAACGTTAACGACGGGTGAGCGGCCACCGACCGGCTTGGGGGGCCTGACCACCAGGAATAACAAAAAAAGGACGCCGGCCGCGGCCGCGACTCCAGCCGCGCGCCGCAAAAGCCTGCCGACAGGCAAGAAATGGCGCTCTGGTGCCGGGGACGTCATCCGGATTCCGGCTTCCACGGCCGGCCAAATCGAGTCCGTGGGGCCGACGGCCTCAGGCTGGATCACATACTCCCCAGCCTCATCTCGACCAGCCAGCTTCGCCCGACAGATGGGACAACCGTCGATATGGCGCTGGATAATGTTTCCCCTCCAGGCCCTGAAGGGCAAGACCTGGGACAAAAACTCAACGGCTCGACAGGCTCTCATGGTTCTTCTCCATCAGGGCGCGTATTTTCTTGCGGATGTTGAAGAGATAGCACCGGGCGGTGCTGGGGGAACATTCGAGGATGACCGAAATTTCCACGGCAGTGTAATCTTCGTTGACCCATAATGAAAGAACGGTTCGTTCCCTTGGACTGAGGGTTCCGTAGAGCCCCGGTGGGAGGGCCGCCGGATCTCCGGGGCGCGGATTGTGCGCCAGCATCCAGGCCTCGGGCTCGGTCTTCAGTCTATTCAATATGCCGGCGAACTTCTTCTTCCTCTTGACGGCGTTGAGGCAGCGGCGATAGAGGATCGTATAGAGCCAGACTCTGAGGCTTCTTCCTGCGTCGAAGCTCGAAAGATGACGGTAAGCTTGAATGAACGTCTCCTGGCAGAGATCCTCGGCGTCCTGCCGGTTTCCCAGGATGGTCATCGCCGCCGCCATCAGGGGCGCCGTATGGCTGGCGACGATCTGCTGAAAACTCCCGGTGTCCCCTTCGAGGCATCGTTTAATGATCCCGTGTTCATCCATGAGACGGCCACCACGGCCCTCATCTAATAATACAACCGAGAGAAGGGAAACGCTGGTGTTTTTTGTGAGCTCGTGCTCCGGAGTAAATCAAGAAACGGACGGCCGCCGGCCCAGACGACTTGACATTCGGCCATCCCGCTCTTATATATTGTAATGGAGACTCTGAGGTCGGCAGGGAGAAAAAAACATGGGGCGAAAGTCAGGGTGTCTCTTCATGGGCGTTTTGCTATTCGCGTCCGCCTGCGCCAGCCGGGCCATCCCCCGCTCGAACGCCGCGGCGCCGGCGGACCGGTCCTTCGATGTTTATCTGGAACAGGGGCTTTCTGATCTGGCAAGGGGAGAGTACAAGCGGGCCGAGGAAAAACTGCGGACGGCGGTGGCGATCAGGCCGGATTCGCCCAAGGCCCATAATTACCTGGGCCTTTGCTATTTTCAGCAGGAGGGCTACAACCCGGCCAAGGAACAGTTCGAAAAAGCCGCCGCCCTGGATCCGTCCTTCGCCACGGCCTACAACAACGTGGCCGGCGTGTTTTCGATCAAGTTGCAGTTCGCCAGAGCCGAGGACATGTACAAGAAAGCGCTCGCGCTCGCGCCCGACCTAGTCTCCGCCAATTACAGCTTGGGTATTCTCCTCTCCAACCTCGGGCGGACGGATGAAGGGACCCGCTATCTCTCCAGGGGGATCGCCCTCGACCCCGATTACTTGGAAAAACACAAAAAGCTGGTCACCACGTTCTCCTCCCTGTCCTTCGACATGAAGGAGACCTACTTCACCTACGCCAAGGCCTATGCGTCCGCAGGGAACGTCGATAAGACCGTGGAGTATCTGGACAAGACCCGGGAGGCCGGTTTCGTGGATTGGCCGAGGATCCTCAGGGAAAAAGAGTTCGAGAAAGTCCGGGACGACCCGAGGGTCAAGAATTTCCTGAAGAGCCCGGCTTCCCGAGGGGAGAAGGAGGGGAGGTGAGTGAGGGGGATCGAACCCCCTATGATGTTCAACGGATCTCCCCGGCTCGATCGCGCAAGACATGGGATATATGGCCCAGGCCGGCGCGTTTTCTCTCCTTGAAGTCCAGGAGCTTCTTGCGCATGCGGAGCGACGTGGGCGTGACCTCCAGCAGTTCGTCATCGTTGATGTAGTCCATCATCTGGTCCAGCGCCAGGAGGGCGGGCGCATCGATCTTGGCGGCGATATCCGACGTGGAGGAGCGCATGTTCGTGAGATGTTTCTGCTTGGTGGGATTGACCTTCAGGTCGTGGGCGTGCATGGTTTCGCCGACGATCTGTCCGGTGTAGACCATGTCCCCGGCAGACACGAAAAGGCGGCCGCGGTCCTGGATGTTCGCCACGGCATAAGTGGCGACGGTCCCGGTGTGGTCGGAGACCAGGACGCCGTTCCTGCGGCCGCCGATCTTCCCGGCCCACTCACGGTAGCCGAGATACGTGTGGGCCATGACGCCGTTGCCCCTCGTCTGGCTCAGGAACTCCATCCGAAAACCGAATAGCCCCCGCATGGGAATGGTAAAGGTCAGGCGGGTATAGGTCCCCTTCAGGTCGATTATTCTTTCCAACACGCCTTTTTTCCCGCCCAGCATGCGGATGACCGTGCCGGAGCACTCCTTCGGCATGTCCGCAACCAGGGTCTCGTAGGGTTCAAGCACCTTGTCTCCATCCGTCTTCGTGATGACCTGGGGCATCGAAACCTGGAACTCGTAGCCCTCGCGGCGCATCTGTTCGATGAGGATGGCCAGCTGCAGCTCGCCGCGGCCGGCGACCGTGAACCGGTCCGGAGAATCGCCCCATTCGACGGAGATGGACACGTTCGTCCTCAGCTCCTTTTCGACACGTTCGCGCAATTTGCTGGAGGTGACATGCTTGCCTTCCCGGCCTCCGAACGGGCTGTTGTTGACCATGAACATCATGGAAACGGTCGGCGGCTCGATGGTCAGGATGTTGAGGCGGATGGGCCTCTCGGGGTCGGCGATGGAATCGCCGATGGTCACGGAAGGGATGCCCGCGAAGGCGAAGAGTTCGCCCGCCTCGACGACGGACACGACCGTCCGTTCCAGTCCCTCGAAAACGAACAACCTCTGGACCTGTCCTAAAACCTGCTTATCACCCCCGGACAGGACCGCGATCGGGTCGCCGGTCCGGACCCGGCCTCCCAACAGGCGGCCGATGCCGATGCGCCCGATATAATCGTCATGGGTGATGTTGGTGATCAGTCCGGAGAGCGGGCTCTCAGGATCGTATTCCGGGGCCGGCACATGATCCAGGATGGATCGGAAGAGCGGGGTCAGGTCCCGCGCCGGGTCGGCCAGATTCGTCGTCGACGTGCCGTTCCGGCCCGACGCGTAGATAACCGGGAAATTCCATTGCTCATCGTCGGCGTCGAGCTCGATGAAGAGATCGACGGTCTCGTTGAGGACCTCGTGGATCCGGGCGTCCGGACGGTCGGTCTTGTTGATGACGACGATGGGCCGGAGGCCCAGCTCCAGGGCTTTTTTGAGCACGAAACGGGTCTGCGGCAGCGGGCCTTCCGCCGCATCGATGAGCAGTAGGACGCCGTCGACCATCCGGAGGACGCGTTCGACCTCGCCGCCGAAGTCCGAGTGGCCGGGCGTGTCGACGATGTTGATCTTGACGCCCTGCCAGGTCAGCGACATATTCTTGGAGACGATGGTGATGCCCCGCTCGCGCTCGAGATCGCCCGAATCGAGGATGCAATCGCCCATCTGGTCGATATTGCGGAACAGCTTGCACTGTCGCATCATCGCGTCGACAAGCGTCGTTTTCCCATGATCGACATGGGCGATGATGGCGACGTTGCGGATATCTTGTCTGCGCACAGGGCTCCTTTTTATCTTCTGTCTCTCCGCGTCCCGGGGACACGAATATAGATTATAGCGGATTATCGCCCTCATGACAGGTTGAGAGCGATTCTCAAAGCCATGGTCGGGGATAGGTCATCCTTGAAGAATTCTTTTATTCAGATTATATTAGTACCTTCTTTTGCGTTAAAAGCTGGTAGCGAGATGAAGAAAAAGGGCAAGAATGTCGTCCGGGAATATTTCGAACTCATCGCTGAGACAGCTGTCTTCGTTTTCTTCGTCATGACGTTCGTTGTCCAGGCCTTTCAGATCCCTACCGGGTCGATGATCCCGAAACTCCTCGTTGGAGATTTCCTCTTGGTTAACAAGATGGCCTACGTGCGGCCCTCGTTTTCACTCGAGGGTATGCTGCTGCCGCGGAAGCAAATTAAGAGAAAGGATATCGTCGTCTTCAAGTGGCCAAAAGATTTAACAAAGGACTATGTAAAGCGCGTGATCGGCCTGGAAGGGGACAAGGTTGAAATCCGAGCCAAGCAGCTCTACATCAATGATGGACCTATCGATGAGCCTTACAAAATCCACAAGGACAGCCAGGCCTATTCAAAGGACGACGCTTATCATTATGAATTTGCCATAAGAGATAACTACGGGCCGGTTATCGTCCCGGCGGGACACCTCTTTGTTATGGGAGACAACCGCGACGACAGCGCGGATAGCCGAACGTGGGGCTTCGTACCTCTAGCTAATATCAAGGGGAGGCCCTGGGTCATTTATTTTTCATACGAAGCAGAACGGGACGCATGGCAAAAAACAAACTTCCGCGACCGGTTGAAAAAAATATTGAACTTTATCCCCAAAGCCCGCTGGGGACGCTTATTGAAAATCATCAACTAGCTCTTATTTTTTCTGTTAATTTAATCGCCATCCTCGTTTCTCCCGGAGCCGTTCAGACCGGCTGGTTGACGAAGGACGCGGCCGAAGCCCTGGCCAAGACTTATCCGCTGCGCCGCATAGGGACACCCGAAGACATCGCCTCGGCGGTAGTCTTCTTCGCTTCCCGGCAGGCGGACTGGATCACCGGGCAAGTGCTTTATGTCGGCGGCGGCAACCGTATGTAGCCGGGATGTCAGTAAACAAAACTTCCTAGTACCACAAATCAAGCTCTTCCAATTCTCGAATTTTCTGATATATTATTTTAACGAGAATGAAAAAGTGGGGATCGCGGAAAAACAAGCTTCTGATGTCGTTGCGGAAGAAATGGGGCACATCCGAGACTCACGAAACAGACTCTGCCGAGATTAGTAAGTATTTTAGAAAAACCACAGCGATCAGAGAGTCACAATATGTAGTCGATGACAGAACATGGACCGACTTGGATATGGATCTCATCTATAGCCGGATGAACCAGACTCTGACCATTCCGGGCGAGCAGGTGCTTTATGCCCTCCTCAGGACGCCCGCTTTTTCTCGGAAGCCGCTGGAAGAACGGAGTGAGATCATTGACGGTCTCATCAAAAACCAGGAGAAGCGAGAGCGGATCCAGATGGTTTTATCAAAGCTGTGTAAGAGCGGAGGCAATTTTGTCGTTGATTTGTTATGGGATGAACGTCCAGCACGGAATAAGCTGGCATTCCTCTATCCATGGATTCTGCTCCTCATTCCCGTTTTTGTCATCTTGGGACTGTCGGGTGAAAACCTGGGCTGGGTTGGACTTATCGCTTTATCCCTGGGCAACGCGGTGATCCATTACCGGACTAAACGGAAATTTTCCGAGGACCTTCCTTCTATCCGCTATTTGGGAAGGATGGTCAAATGTGCCTCTCGCCTCAGCAGTCTCCAGGATTCGCCCCTGGACGCTTATTTGACGCGGTTAAGATCAGCGCTGGACAAAGTATCCAGCATCGTCCCCAAGACAGACTTGCTGAGCATGGGCGAAAATAATCCTCTTTATGAATATCTTAATATTCTTTTTCTGATCGAGGTCCGGGCCTTCCATTCTTATTTAAAGCTGATGGAAAAATATGTGAATCAACTGCGGGATGTCTTTGAAACCATCGGCTTTTTGGATGCGATGGTAGCCGCGGCGTCTTACAAGGTCGGATTGAATGAGTCCGTCGAGCCGGAGCTTACGGATTCGACTCCATCCCTCGATATCGAAAACGTTGCGCATCCGTTGTTGGAGAAGCCCGTGCCGAATTCTTTTAGCTTGAGAACAGGGGGGATGCTGGTAACGGGATCCAACATGTCGGGGAAAACGACTTTTTTAAAAACTATCGGCGTCAATATGCTCTTTGCCCAGACCCTCCATTTCTGTCTAGCCAAGAGATTTAGTTCTTCCTTCTTCAACACATTGACCCTCATCGGCCGGAAGGACAACATCATCGAAGGCAAAAGCTATTATCTTGACGAGATCCTTACCCTCTTACGCATCATTCAAGCCTCTCGGCAAGACGTTCCGTGTCTTTGCCTGATAGATGAACTCTTCAGGGGGACCAATTCCGTTGAAAGGATTTCCGCTTCGGCGGAAGTCCTGCTGTATCTGGCTAAAAACAACGGTCTGGTTTTCGCTTCAACACACGATCTTGAACTCACCCGGCTTGTTGTCGATGCGTATGTCAATTACCATTTCCAGGAGGAGATCGGCGAACACGGACTTATTTTCAATTATCAATTACGCGAAGGTCCGTCGGAAACCAGGAACGCCATCAAACTTCTGCGTCACGTTGGCTATCCAGAGGAGATCACGGGAGCCGCTGAAGAGAGAATTCGCGGAGATAAATGACGAGTCCTCAAAGCCGAGCCAAGCGAGCGGTGCAGATGTATCTCCAAGCAGCTCTTCGAGAATACGCGCCGTGAAGGGCCTGCTTCCCGACGAAGTTCCCATGATGCATATAGAGGTGTGACGGGAAGAGTAATAGGCGGCATATACTTCAAACCCATTTTTCCGTTGACCCAGGAAATAGGTAGGAGACGTCCAATCCCCATATTCCGCCCACCCTTGGCACCAGGCTAATCCTTTAGGATTCGACGTGATCTCGCCCGGAATAGGAGCCCCGACGATCCGCGCTGAGCGGATCTTGATCTCCGGCAGGAAATAGGACGCGGCGACCATCGAGTGGAGCATGCCGCCTTGATCGAGAACCACACGCGTAAACGCCAGGAAATCCGAAGCCGTTGTTATCAGGGACCCGGCGGCATCCGCTCCTCGCGCTCTTTCCGATGCGATGTCCACGCCGTCAGGTACGGCCATGCGGCCCTCGAAACGCGGCTCCCACGCGAAACTCGTATGGGACAAGGACAGCCGGCTGTAAACGACGATGTTGGCGATCTCGTTGAGCGGCCGACGGAACATCTTCTCGAGCACGAATTGGAGAAGACGGAAGCCCTCTTCCGAGTAGCCGAATTCTTTCCCCGGCGACGAAACAAACACCAGGCGCTTGTCCGGGTGCGACAGGCGCGAATTGATGAGGCCGCTCCGGTGGGCGAGGATTAAACGTGCCGTTAGC
This sequence comes from Candidatus Aminicenantia bacterium, assembly GCA_041479905.1. Lineage (GTDB taxonomy): Bacteria > Acidobacteriota > Aminicenantia > Aminicenantales > Saccharicenantaceae > RBG-16-66-30. Next base: position 5,764 of record JBGOYY010000005.1, on the reverse strand, counting down.
CGCTTCCACCGGGAATCTCCCTTAAGGTCCGCATACTCGGGATAATCGGTCAAGGGGCGGTCCAAATACTGATGTAGGGGGCGGTCGATGTCTATGCGCTGGGAGTCAGCCAGCCTTAAAACGAGATACCCGAAGAGAGGCTGGCTGAGGATTCCCGCCCGGAAAACCGTGTTTCCGTCCACGACCTTACCCGTCGCAGGATCCTGGACCCCGAGGCTGAAGAAATAGCTCCGGGCCGCGCTGTTCCACGCTCTCGAAGCTTTCTGCTGTATGGCGACCGAAAGCGCCGATATGCCATAATCCTTCATAATCTGGCGCAGGATTCTCTCGGCCTCGTCCTGAGTCCGGAGTTCTTTTCGGAAGGTCTGCCAGGAGGAGCCGTCCTGTTGAGCGGCCTGAGGGATTAGGCCCTCTTCCGGCCCTCGAAGGTCAGGCGGCGCGGGCTGCTTCAGGCATGATGAAAAGATGATGGACGTAATAATGAGGATGAAGGGTCGGCTGTTGGAGTCCCGTCTGATAACCGGGTTGGACACGTTCGATCTCCCCGTGACCTATATATAAATATAGTATGGGCGGCCGACGTACGAAGTCAAGGTCAAGGCCGCACTCCTCTCAGTCGTGTTGGACAAGGTCGTGCTTCGGCCCGACGATAGTTATATGAGCTAGCGCGAGCCATTGGGATGTTGCTCGGATTTAGCATGGTTATAATAAACAAAGAGTGGGGTGCCTTACGGGCGACTTATAAACGGGTAATGATGAGTAAGGATGCCGCGCCCCTGATAGCTGCGATGAGCGCGATGCTGGGTGGGGTGTGAGGGGGCGCGGAAGTGGGGTAGGCAGGTGACAGCCCTGTAGAGTGTCGTCGAGGATCGCTTCGTTTCCCGGGAAGCGAAGCTTTCCGGCCATTGGGTGCGGATCGGGCCCCTGGCTCCCCTCAGCACCTCAATCTTTCAGGCTATCCGTTTAATATGACTATCGCTTTCCCCTTGAGGCTCTTAATAAAACGAATAATCGCTCGCGTAATGATGCTAAATAGCCTTAACATTAAAGAAACATCCGTGGTCATTAATTTCTCCTTATCTCGGGCCTTTGGCTCCCTTTGGCGCGTCAATTTGGCCAATTCATCGTAAACCGTCTTAGAAGCGGATTCTCGGCCATTGTTATTCTATTTTTCTTTTTCGAGCTCGATAAGAAAGCCGTCGTCGCGCCTCCATCCTCCGCCCCCAAGCTGGATGAGGATTAGAGGTGGAATCACTTAGTGTTATCGAGTTTGTTTCGGCTTCTTCGTCGCCCAGGCTGACATCTGGATAGCACGGAGCAGAGGATAGGACTCCGGAACAGCTGCGCGCATGTAATCTTTGAGTGAGAGTTCCTCGGAGATGTCGCGGACGAATTCCCGCACAGTTATCACCTCTATATCACCCCATCTTAGACCCTTGCTTTTATAGGAAAAACCGCAAATGGCGATTTTTCGAACCTTGTCGACCTTCACATTGAAAGCTTTCTCATATTCCCTATGGGGCAGATCAAATTTTTTCCTCATACGCTTTTCTCGATCCGGCCACACGAGGGCATCCGAGCTGGTCTCGATATGGAGAAACTCGCTGTTTCTCGGCGAATAGGCTAGAACGTCCAGCTCCCCACCGAAGCCGCCGTGCTTTAGCGGAAGGACACGGACGTTCGACCGGACGAAATGTCCATTATATCCATACCACTCGGCCGCAAGCGATTCTAGAAAGTTCATTATCCCTCCTTCCTCCTTTCAGTTTACCTCCGCGACCGGATCAGCGTCAATTTGGAGACAGATGCGGGGCAGCTGACGGGAGCCTTTCGGGTTGTATGGCTACCGATTGCTATCTTTTTCTTAAGGCCGCTTTAATTGATAAGTCAGCTAAGCCAATATCACAGCCAATGATATTTGGCATAAAACTAAATGGGCTTGCCTTTTCAGGGTATGCTCTGCAGCGGAATTTAGAATTAGGTAGGACAACTATTGCTGTGCAATTGCGGCCTATGTACGAACCGTACATTGGATGCCGAGAAGCACACCGAATGTAGGAAACCAGTTCTCCAGCCGTAATATATGGCGATTGGTAATACAGTTTCCTCTGGCGGTGTTTTATCCGCTTATCTATCGAATCCTGTTCAGGGATAGCCCTTGGTTCCCCGGAGGTTGCGAGAAAGGCCTTTCTGGATGGGGGCGGCCAATGAAACTTCGGAGGACATCCTAAAACGAATTGGTTCATTGGAGAAGCAACATCCCTGCCGGTATTATCGATTTGGTTTGAGATATATCCCCAAAATGGAGCGCCTTTTAAATATCCCGTAAAGTAAAACGTTAGAAACCGGTAAGATAAATTTCTGAGTTTATTGAAAGTGAACGTGAGATCATCTCGCAGTTTGTTGCCTATATCGGCAAGGCAATGACAACCCGCCCTTGACCTAAGCAAGTTTTCAAAGAGCCACTGGATAGTCGGTACTTTTCCGATCTGGGCCAAGCCACTAAATGCAATGGCTACGTGTGCATCACTACACCATAGACAAATCGCCTTATTTGCGGCGTCGTCCCGGACCTCCCCTTGTGGCGTGGTCAGCCGTCGGTCTGAAACCTGAATAGTTGCCTGTTTGACAAAGCACGAAATTACCATTGTCATCTTGCGCTCCCCCTTTTTGTTCACTGTAATTCTACTGTCTTGCTTGCAACTGTCAAGATTTATGACGTGTTGGAGGCTAAAAAGGGATTTAAACGGTTCAATCGGGGTTAGTGAGCGTCCGGACCCTGCCGTTCGCGTAACTCCCTGATTTTCTCGCGTTTCTCTGGGAAAATCAGGTGGGGTCAGTTAGTAAACGATTTCATAACCTTCCTGCGCCATTCCCCCCAGGCTGAGAACATCAAAGCACTGGGCAGCGCGGGAGGCATTCTTCGGAACGCGGGATGCCCTATTCGATAAGCTTAAACCGTTTCCTGACTTCGACTGCAGGGAAAGCGTCATAATGCCACCATTCGCTGGAAATAGAGATGAATCCGGCCTCGGTCATAACCTTTCTCAGCAGCCGCCGGTTCAGTACTTGGTTAGCTGTGAGCACGCCTTTCTTGAGGAATGCATTCTCCCATCGGGGCTGGGCCAGGTCTCCGAAATAATCGAATGTGGTTCCCATATCCAATTCCAGGCCTTTTTCGTCGATAATGGTGAGATCGACGGCCCGCGGGGACTCCCTAGTTGATTTCGGGAAGATGAGAGCCTCAGTGTGCACAGCCGGGCCAGACGCAGGGGCTATTATCTTCCATTCAATTTTGTAAATGAACCGGAGCGAATAATCGTATAATCCCATGTAAGAGGAACCAGCCTGATGGAAGACGTTGAAGCCGTAGTCCGCTGCCTCGAAGGAGAAAAGGACGCATTCGAGTTCCTGGTTAGGAAATACCAGGCTCCCCTCCTTGCCCTGGGCGCCAACATCCTCGGGAACCTTGAAGAGGCCAGGGATGTCACTCAGGATATTTTCTTTCTGGCCTTCCTGAAACTGGGAGATTTCGACCGCGGCCGGAGCTTCAAGAACTGGCTGTATGCCATCGCCGTCCATAAATGCATCGACCGGAGGCGCAGGCTGCGCAATTTCCTGCGCAAGGTCGTCGGACCTGACGGGGCCAGGGCCATCAGGCAGGGCCCGGACTGGAAGCATCCGCAGGAGGCGGACGATTCACGGGAAGCGGACCCGGGCCGCGGCCCGGCCGGGGCATGCCTTTTTGGACGGAGGATGGACCACCTGTTGGGGCGTTTGAGTCTGAAGGAGAGGACGGCCCTCGTCCTGTCGGCCGTCGACGGGTACAGCGCCGCGGAAGCGGGACGGATCATGAATTGTTCGGAGAACACGGTGCGCGTCCATCTCTTCAGGGCCAGGGCGAAACTAAGGGAATCCTGGAAGGAGAACGGAAATGCGCTGCGAACGATTTAGAGACCTGTATCGTCGGCTTCGCTGGCTCAGGACGATCCTTATAAGGAAGCATTTCATCCGCTGCGAGGAATGCCGCCGGGAGATGGAGGCCGGGATCAATGACGGCCCGTTCTTCCGGGCCGATGATCTTAGAGGCGAGGACCTCTGGCCGGCCCTGCGGGAAAGGCTTTCTTCTCTCGGACAGCCGGCGGCCGGCCGGCCGGCCGGAACTCGCGGAGCGCGACCGCGCCCCCGGGCCAGAAGGCTGGGCCCGGCATTCGCCCCGGCCGTCATATTGGTCCTGGCGGCCGTGGCCGCGGTCTCGTATCTCGGGCTCAGGTCCTTGAGGAGCGTATTGACGTCGGAACGGCAAGCCGGTCCCCGGCAAACTGAGTCCAGGTCATTGAGGGCGGCCTCCCGGCCCGGGGCGGCCGTAGATCAGGCCTTCATCAACGGAAAGCGGGCCAGGATCTTCATCTATGTCGAGCCGAAGAACCCGCGCATGTCGTTCTTCTGGCTTGAACCGTCAAAGGATTGACGCGATGAGCAAAACATGCGATGGGATCGGATGGGGATAAAGGACGATAACTGAAGGAGATAAGAAATGCAAAAAAAAGCCATCCTTGCCTTCATTTTGGGCATGTCGCTCTGCGCCGGCGGCCTCTTCGGAATCGAAAAACACATATATTTCGATCTTCGATTATATAAAGCCGTCCCGGCCGACGGGGCCACCGTTTTCATCCGCTGGAGGACCGCCAAAGTCGATGCCGAGGGTCCGAATGTCAGTTATTTCTACACGGCCAACGTCAAAGGATCAGACCAGCGGGCCGAAGAAGCCGAGATCAAGAAGGTCTTCAAAATCAAGGAATTGGCCGCCGTCGCTCAAAGCCAACACCGCATCGAATTCGATCCAGACCTGATACGGGATAAAAGATCGAATGATTACTTCATCGGCTGGTGGGAAGGCTATTACGGCGTGGAGGGGCCGCTCCTCGAGGTCACTCTCTCGGACGGGAAAAAGTACGACATGCGGATAATCCCCCTTGATGTCGATAACGCGCCTTACAGATTCAAGCTCCAGATCCTCGAGCCGCCATTCAGGACGACCGATAAGGGCTCTCAAGGCTCTCCCGGGAGCGTCGGGGCCTCGGTCCCGCAGGTCTTCTACGTGGATGTCGAATTCTCCCTGCCCATAGGTGACACGACCATCATCGGCTTCGCCGACTCCAAGGAAACTTCGTATTTTCTGTCCATTTATCTCGAGGGGGTCGGCGGCAAATTGCACGTGGAGGGAAACCATCCGGACGGAATTGTCGAGGTTCTGCCCGGTGAAACCAAGGGCGGGCAGCCGGAGACGGTCAGGACCATCGCCCCGGAATATCCGGAGAGCTGCCGGTCGAAAGGCATCGAAGGCTCGGTCGGCCTAGAAGTCTCTGTGGACGCCGCAGGCCGGCTAACGGACATCAAGATCGTCAAGAGCGCTCACCCGGACCTGGAAAAGGCGGCGGCCGCTGCGGTCAAGCAATGGTTGTTCAAACCCTCCCTGGTCGCGGGCAAGCCCAAAGCCGCGGTCTACGTCATGACCATCGATTTCAAGATGAAGGACACGGAACGGAAGTGAACGGTGGGGCGTCCGGCCGCGGCTCTCATCGGCCTCGGGTTCCACGACCTTCGGCACACCGCCCTTTCCTTGTAAATGTCAAGGACTTTTCCCACCCTCACGGTAAGGACATTTCCCATAGGCACGGTAAGGATATTTCCCATCCTCCACGGGAATGACTCAGACCTCCTTTCTTGATTTTTTGATCCGGTAGGACTCGCCATCCAAGGT
>JBGOYY010000004.1:0-80695 GCA_041479905.1 Candidatus Aminicenantia bacterium | reverse complement strand
GGCGGCGCGCTCATCAGCCGCAAGCCCATCACCACGAAAGTCGTCAACGACAACCCCCTGTTCAAGGAGAGCTTCGCCGAGTACGTGAAGTTCCTGCCCTACCGCGACAACGGCCCGGCCGCCTCGCCCTTCAACGCCATGATCGCCCTGAACGACCTCCGGACCCTCCGCTCCAAGATGGACCTCGTCAGCGCCAACTGCCAGAAGGTGGCCGAGCACCTCCAGAAGAACCCGAAGGTCTATCAGGTCGACTACCTGGGCCTGCCCAGCTTTCACCTTCACGGCGTCGCGAAAAAATACATGACGCTCGTCGACTCCGACGACGGCATGGGCGGCGAGGTCAACCGCTACGGCCACCTGATGAGCTTCCGGGTCGACGGCCCCCCGGAGAACGCGAGGAAGGTCTTCGACAGTTTCAAAATGATCTACCGGGCCACCGACCTCGGCCGGATCAAGAGCGTCGCCACGATCCCGGCCATCTCGACCCACCAGCAGCAGGGCGAGGAAGCCCGGCGGCTGGCCGACGTGCCGCCCCAGCTCATCCGGCTCTGCGTCGGCGCCGAGCATCCCGACGACGTCATCGCCGACCTCGACCAGGCCCTGTGGTCGCTATAAAAGATAGCCATGCCCGAAGCAAAAAAAATGACCGGATTCAAGGGCCGCTGGGCCTGGGTCGATCTGACCAACCGGACAATCCGCGTCGAGCCGGCCGACACCGGATATTGCCGCGATTACGTCGGCGGCCGCGGCCTCCAGGCCAAGCTCCTGGCCGACCACCTGGAAAAAACGGGCCCGCTCAAGGACCCGCTCGGCCCTCAAAACAGGGTCATCGTCGGCTCCGCCGCCTTGAACGACACGGCCATCCCGACGGCCGGGCGCGGTTCTTGCTCGTTCGTCGGGACGATGGCCCGATCGCCCGAGCCGGCCCCCTGGGTCTCGGGCCACAAGCCCGTCCACGGGCTCGTCACCCACTCGAGCGCCGGGGGTCTTTTCCCGAACATGCTCAAGCGGGCCGGCTTCGACCAGGTCGTCATCGACGGCCGGGCCGACCGCCCGGTGCGCCTCGAGGCCGTCGACGGCGGGCTGCGCATCGTCGACGCCGAGGGCGAGCTTTTCGAGACCGCCCAGGGACGCCGTGTCCCACGGCGCGCTTCCGAGATCACCGACGCCCTCGCCGCCCGGGTCAAGGGCGGCTCCACGCTGACCGTCGGGCCGGCCGGATGGAACCTCGTCGATTTCGCCTGCCTCACGGCCGACTATCATCGCAACTTCGGCCGGGGCGGCGCCGGCGCCGTTTTCGGTTCGAAGAACCTCGTCGCCATCACCGCCTACGGCAAGGACGCCATCGCCTACCATGACGCCGAAGCGTTCAAGACGTTCGGGCAGGAGATCGACAAGCTGGTCAAGGCCAGCGTCGAAGACCCGAACCGGACCGCCTCCTTCCGCCCGACGACGGGCACGACCTGGTGGCTCGACCGCGCCTTCAACGGCCGCTATCTGGGCGTCAAGGGCGGCTACCTGCCCTGGCACAACTTCGACGAGGGGGCCTTCGACCCCGCGGATTACGACAAAGTGTCCACGGATGCGTTCCTGGCCATTTCCGGAAAGCACAATGTCTGCAACAAGTGCCGGCACGTCTTCTGCACCCGCTCGGCCAGGGTCGAGTCGGGCCCTTACGCGGGCGAAGGCGTCCGGCCCGAGTTCGAGACGATCGCCCTGTGGATCAACTGTTGCATCCTCGACCGTGACGCCATCTTCCACCTGAACGCTCTCTGCAACGAGCTCGGCGTCGATACGATGACCTTCGGCAGCGTCATGGCCGGTGCCATGGAGCTCGGCGAAAAGGGCTTCCTCGCCAAGCATGGGGACGCCCCGGGCTTCGGGGACGCGGCCGGCATGGTCCGGACGCTCAAGGACATCGCCTACCGGTCGAACGACCTCGGCCGGCTCCTCGGCGGCCACTCCGACCGGGTCATCGCCGAGGTCGCGGCGGGCGCAGCGCCGGCCGCCCTGCCCGAGATCGCCTACTGCCTGACGACGGCCTACGGCGGGCTCGGCTACGCCGGGATCAGTCCCAAGGCCTTCCCGGGCATGTTCACGGCCTACGGCACGTCGAACCGGGGGCGCGGCGACCACACCTACGCCTGGACGATCCAGGCCGAGGAGGGAGGCCTCAAGGACGTGCGGGACCTGGCCGCTTACGTCGCGGAGGGGCAGGCCGGCAAGGCCCTCGTCGACTCGCTGGGACTCTGCGACTTCTTCACCGGCGACATCACGGCCGAGCCGTTCCTCTCGCTCTACCGGACCCTGACCGGGATCGGCTATACGCCGGAATCGCTGAAGGAATGCGGCCGCCGGATCTACTCGCTCGAGCGCCGGATGAACAACCTCCAGGGCCGCGACAGGACTTACGACGCTTTCGTCCCCGCCAAGCTCAAGGTCCCGCTCGGCCGCGGCGCCCACTCGGGCCGGGCCGTCGACGAGGCCTTCTACAACTCCGTCCTCGACGCCTACTACGACGCCTGGGGCTGGTCGAGAAGAGGGACAGTCCCATCCTAAGGGAACAGTCCCCTTAGGATGGGGCAGTCCCTCCGGTTCGGTCCCTCCGGTTGAATTCCCCCTCCGCTTCCTTTACAATCGGGCCGATGGAAAAGCTTCTCGTCCACGGCGACCGCGACCTGCGCTTGTGCGGCGAAGTCCGCATAAGCGGCGCCAAGAACGCCGTCCTGCCGGCCATCGCCGCCTCCCTGCTGACGAGCGAGGAGGTCCGCCTGTCCAACATCCCCCGGGTGAAGGACGTCGAGACCATCCTGACGCTCATCGCCGAGCTCGGCGGGGCCTACAAGGTCGACGAGGACACGGTGTCTCTGCGCGTCCCGAAGATCCGTTCGGACGAGGCGTCTTACGAGCTCGTCCGGGCCATGCGCGCCTCGATCCTCGTCCTCGGTCCGCTCGTGGCCAGGTTCGGCAAGGCCGTCGTCGCCCTGCCCGGCGGCTGCGCCATCGGTTCCCGGCCCATCGACCTCCATATCGCCGGCCTGCAGAAGCTCGGGGCGACGATCTCCCTCGAGCACGGCTACATCCAGGCCCAGGCCGACCGCCTTCGCGGCGCGGTCGTCGAATTCGAGAAGAAGACGGTCACCGGGACGGAGAACCTGCTCATGGCCGCCGCGCTGGCCAAGGGCGAGACCATCCTCAAGAACTGCGCCCGGGAGCCGGAAGTCGTCGACCTGGCCGTGCTCCTCAACAAGATGGGCGCCAAGATCGAATGGCTCGACGCCGACACGGCCCGCGTCCGCGGTGTGCGCGAGCTCGGCGGCGCGGCCCACGACATCATCCCGGACCGGATCGAGACCGGCACCTTCCTCGTCGCCGGGGCCTTGACGGCCGGCGATTTCCTCCTCCGCAACGTCTGTCCCGAGCACACGGCCGCCGTCATCGAAAAACTCCGCGCTTCGGGCGCCGTCGTCGAAACCGAAGGCGAAAACGCTCTCCGCGTCGCCGGCAGCCGGGAGGTCAAGGCTCAGGACATCACGACCTCGCCCTATCCCGGCTTCCCCACCGACATGCAGGCCCAGTTCACGGTCCTGCTGACCCAGGCCGCCGGCACGTCCATCATCACAGAGACGATCTTTGACCGGCGCTTTTCCCACGTCAACGAGCTCATCCGGCTGGGCGCGTCGATCGAAGTCCAAGGCGACAAGGCGGTCGTCAAGGGAAAGACGCTCCTTTCCGGCGCCGAGGTCATCGCCACCGACCTTCGGGCTTCGGCCGCCCTCGTCCTGGCCGGCCTCGTCGCCGCCGGCGAGACGACGATCAACGAGATCGAGCATCTCGACCGTGGCTACGAGAGGATCGAGGAAAAGCTTCGCGGACTCGGGGCCTCGATCGAAAGGGTCAAACCGTGACTTCTCCATCCGCCGGGGACTGCCTTTTCTGCCGCATCGTCCGCAAGGAGCTCCCGGCGAAGATCTTCTTCGAGAACGAGCGCGTCCTCGCCTTCGAGGACAACCGGCCCAAGGCGCCGGTCCACGTCCTGGTCATCCCCAAGGACCACTTCGCCTCCCTCAACGACGCCCCCGAAGGAGCGGAAGCCCTGCTCGGCGAGATCCTTCTCCGGGCCCGGGAGATCGCCCGGGAAAAGGGGATCGGAGAGAGCGGCTACAGGATCGTCCTCAACACGGCCCGGGACTCCGGCCAGGAGGTTTTCCACATTCACTTCCACATCCTCGGCGGCCGGCGGCTGGCCTGGCCGCCGGGCTGAGAGGGAGACGCCCCGAAGGCGGCGCGACATGGCCTACCTCATCGACGGCAACAACCTCCTCGGCCGCATCGCTCCCCACGAACTGCGGGAGAGGTCGGGACGGGAAGGTCTCGTGGTCAGGCTCCTCGCCTACCAGCGCGTGACCCGCGCCAGGATCCACCTCGTCTTCGACGGCAACCCCGAACCGACGCCGACGGATTTCGCCGTCAACACCAAGTTCACCATCCACTTTCCCGGCGAAGGCCAGAGCGCCGACGACGTCATCCGGGACATGATCGGCCGGCAGACCGACCGCCGCCGCTTCTTCGTCGTCAGCTCGGACCGGGCCATCCGGGAGCTGGCCAAGAAAAGCGGCCTCCAACCGATGAAATCCGAGGCCTTCGCCGCCGAGCTCAAGGCAGCCATCAAAGAAGGGAAGAAACTGCGGGAGCTGGAGAAGAGGACGGAAATTCCTTCTCCGCTCGAGGTCGATCTCTGGGACGAGGTCTTCAAGTCCAATCCATGAAGAGCTTCTCCATCGTCGGCGCCGGACGGCTCGGGACCGTGCTCGGGGCGGCGCTCGTCCGGCGGGGCTGGACGGCCGCGGCCATCGTCGACAAGGATTCCGGAGCGGCCCGGGAGAGCCGCCGCATCATCGGCCGGGGAAAAGCTGCCCCGTCCCGTCCAGTCCTTTCCCCTGAAAGACTGAACGGGACGGTACGGCTGGGCGACGTCGTCATCATCGCCGTGCCCGACGACGCGGTCGGCCGAGTCGCCGCCGGGTTGGCGAGGTCCGGCGTGTCGTGGGCCGGACGGTTCGTCTTCCACATGAGCGGTCTCCTCCCCGCCCGCGTCCTCGAGCCCCTCCGAAAACGGGGAGCGCGCATCGCTTCGGTCCATCCCGTCCAGTCCTTTCCCCGGAAGAACGCGCCGGCCTCGATCTTCAGAGGCATAACCTGGGGCGTCGAAGGGGACCCGGCCGCCGTCGCGGCCGCCGAAGAAATGGTCCGCAGTCTCCGGGGAAATGTCCTTCTTCTTTCGGAAAAGGACAAGCCGCTCTACCACGCCGCGTGCAGCCTGGCTTCGAACGCCATGATCGCCCTGGAATGGACGGCGGCCGGCATGCTCGGGGCGGCCGGGATCGGGGAGAAGGCCGCCGCCGGCATGCTATTCCCCCTCGTGCAAGGAACTTTACAGAACGTAAATAATCTTGGCCTGGAAAAGGCCCTGACCGGGCCGATCCTCCGGGGGGATGTCGCCGCCGTCCGGAAACATCTGGAAGCCCTCCGGGACGACCCCCATGCAAGAGGAGTTTACCTGGTCATGGGTAAACAGATCCTTCGGCTGGCCGAAAAAAGCGGATTGCCGGCGGGCCGGATCAGTGCCCTGAAGCGTCTGCTCGAAGGTGGATGACTTCCTCTTCGAGACGCACGCCGAACTTCCGATAGACCCTTTCCTTGAGCTCTTCGGCCAGGAGGAGGACGTCGCGCGAGCCGGCGTTGCCCTTGTTGATGATGAAATTGCAGTGTTTCTCGTAAACGGCCGCGTCGCCGACCGCAAGGCCCCGGGCCCCCGCCTGTTCGAGCAGTTGGCCCGCCATGATCCTCTCCCCGGTCGCGGAACAGGAATTCTTGAAGTAGCTCCCGGCGCAGGCCGTGCCTAGGGGAGGGTGTTTGGTCCGCCGCTTCTCGAGAATGTCGTGGATCTTGGCCTCAGAAGTCTGGGTGTCCCCCGGAGAGCACGAGAGGACGGCATCCAGGACGATTCCGCCCCCCCCCTGTTTGAGGGCCGAATCCCGGTAGCCGAAGCGCAGGGCCTCCCGGGTCATGGTCCGGCGCTCCCCGCCCGGATAGAGGAGAGTCGCCGTCTCGAGGACATCCCCGATACTCCAGCCGTAGGCCCCGGCGTTGCCGTAAACGGCCCCGCCGACGGTCCCCGGTATCCCCGCCAGGAATTCGAGGCCGGAAAGCCCCGCCGAGAGGGCTTCCCGCAGGATGGCGGGAAGGCCCGTTCCCGAGAGAACACGGATCCGGCCTTCTTCCCCGACGATCCCCTCGAGGCGGTTGCGGATAAGAAGCCCTCTATAGCCGGCATCGTCGAAAAGGACGTTGTTCCCGCCGCCGATGACGTAAAAAGGGTATTTTTCCCCTACCGCGAGGGCGACGGCCTTCTCGAGCTCCCCCTCCGTGCGGGCCTCGAAGAAGAGGTCGGCGGGCCCGCCGATGCCGAAGCTGGATAGGGCCGAAAGTGGCACGTTCTCGGAGGGCGAAGTTCCGATCTTCTCGAGGAACGCTTCCCGGAACAGCGTTTTCCGGTCCATGGCCGGTATTATAGTGAAACCGGGGCGGGGAAGCAAAACTCCGGCCGCCGGTCTGCATCTTGGCATAATAATTGCTTTAATTTAATCCGGAGTGAGCGGATATTGACAAATATCAGGATGCGGGCTATCATTCCTGAAATTTTCGAGAGAGGTTAGGCATGAAAAGGACACTCTTCGCGACCGTGACCTTGGTCTTCCTTCTGGCCGGCCTCGGGGCCGCCCAAAGCGCGGACGAGGATTACCTCAAGGCCATGCAGCTTTCCGATAATTGCGCGAAAGTCCAGGCGCTCGAGGCCTACATCGCGAGGTACGCGGGCCAGGGCACGACCAACGAGCACTGGGCCTACGCCTACTACTGCCTGACCCCGTGCGCAACGAAGAACGCCCAGAAGGCGGCCGAATACGGCGAGAAGGCCCTCGGCGTGCCCGGGATCGACGATCAGACGAAACTCCAACTGATGGGCCAAATCCCCGTGTACTACGAAAGCATCGGACAAATGGACAAGGCCAAGGCGGGCGCGCGAAAGATTATCGATTATGGCAAGGCCTTGAGCGACGCCAAGCTGGGCGCTCAGCTCCAGGGCAAAGGATACCAGTTTCTCGGCAAGCTCGCCGAGAAAGCGGGCGATTACGGCGCGGCCGCCGAGAACTACATCATCGCCTATGGCATTTTTAAGGACCCGAACATCCCTAAGCAGCTCAATGGATTGGCTATGACCCTCTACAAGGGCCAGAAGTTCGCCGAAGCAGAAAAGGTTTTCCGCCAGTTCTACGCCGCCGACCAGGGCCCCGAGAGCGCCGCCCTCCTCGGCCAAACCCTTTACAAGCAGAACAAGATCGACGAAGCCCTGGCCATCTATAGGGAAGGCTACGCCAAGAAGAAAACCGGGCCGCTCTCCATGAACATCGCCATCATCCTGAACAGCCAGGTCAAGACCAACCCGTCCAAGATGAACGAAACGATCAACGCGAACATCGAAGCCGCCCTGCTCAACCCGCCCCAGCAGAAGAACTTCCTGGGCCAGGCCCAGAACCTCTTCGTCGGCCAGGACAAGGAGCTCGCCTCGAGCTACGACAAGATCGCCGAGCACAACAAGGCCATCGAGGAGTTCACCAAGACCTACAACGCCAAGATCGAGGGCAAGAACGAGGACGATCTCTCAGACGCCGACAAGAGGCTCCTCAAGACCCTCGAAGGCAATATCGAGGCCGAGAAACAGGCCATCGCCAGGATCCAGGGCAACCAGAAGGGCGTCCTGGACAAGTTCAACGCGCTCGTCGCCCAGGCCAAGACCCGGCTCGGCAAGTAGGGCGGCGCCCGGACCGGCTCGCGATGCTCGCCCGCCCCGCCCCGAAAAGGGCAGGGGTGAGGAGTTCCCGATAGTTAGGAGGGAAGACGTGTCCTCCTCTCTCGCCGGCGGGAAAGACCGCGCCCGCGTCGAGCGGCTGCGCCGGGAAATCCTCACCCACGAGAGGAAATACTACGTCGAGAACGACCCCCAGATCTCCGACGAGGAATTCGACCGCCTCGTCCGCGAACTCCGCGACCTCGAGGCCCGCTTCCCCGGCCTCGTGACGCCCGAATCCCCCACGCAGCGGGTGGGGGAAAAACCGCTCGAGGGTTTCCCGTCCGTCGTCCACCGGGCCCCGATGCTGAGCATCGACAACTGCTACAACGAGGAAGAGCTCCGGGAGTTCGAGGAGCGCGTCCGCAAGCTCCTTCCCGGAGAAACGGTCGCCTACACGGCCGAGCTCAAGATCGACGGGCTCGGCATCTCCGTCCTCTACCGGGACGGCAAGTTCGCCCGGGCGGTCACGCGCGGCGACGGCGTCCGCGGCGACGACGTCAGCGGCAACGTCAAGACCATCCGCTCCCTCCCGCTCGTCATCGACGCGACGGGCGAGGTCGAGGTCCGCGGCGAGATCTACCTGCCCTTCGCCTCCTTCCGGAAGATCAATAGAGAGCGCGAGGAGCTCGGCGAGCCGCTATTCGCCAACCCCCGCAACGCCGCGGCCGGCTCGATCCGCCTCCTCGACCCGAAGGAAGTCGCCCCGCGGAACCTCAACGTCTTCCTCTATTATCTCTTCATCGACGGGAAGGAGGAGGCCGGTCAGTGGCTCTCCCTCCGGAAGCTCAGGGAGCTCGGCTTTGTGACCAACCCCCACTCGCGCTTCTGTCCCGCGCTCGACGACGTCCTCGCCTACTACAAGGAATGGGCCGAGAAGAGGGACAGCCTGGACCACGACGTCGACGGCATCGTGGTCAAGGTCGATTCCGCGGCGGAGCGGCAGGCCCTCGGGACGACGGCCAAGTCCCCGCGCTGGGCGATCTCCTACAAGTTCCCGGCGCGGCAGGCGACCACCCGGGTCAATGATATCGTCATCCAAGTCGGCCGCACCGGCGCCCTGACGCCCGTGGCCGTCCTCGAGCCCGTCAAGCTCTCCGGGACGACCATCGGCCGCTCGACCCTGCACAACGAGGACGAAGTGCGGAGAAAGGACATCCGGGTCGGCGACTTCGTCCTCATCGAGCGGAGCGGGGACGTCATCCCGCACGTCGTCTCGGTCATGAAGGAACGGCGGACGGCGCGCCTCCGGCCCTTCGCCTGGCCCGGCCGCTGCCCCGTCTGCGGCTCGGAGGTCTTCCGCCCCGAAGGGGAAGTCATCTCGCGTTGCGTCAACACGTCGTGCCCGGCCAGGGTCCGGGAATCCATCCTCCACTTTGCGGCCCGCCGGGCGATGGACATCGACGGGCTGGGCGAGGCCGTCGTCGACCAGCTCCTCGCCGCCGGGCTCGTCCGGTCCATCCCCGACCTCTACGGCCTCCGCTACGACGACCTCGTCGAACTGGAACGGCTGGGCCCGAAGAGCGCCCGGAACCTCCTCGACGAGATCGAAGGATCGAAGACGCGCGGCCTGGCCCGGCTCGTCTTCGCCCTGGGCATCCGCCGCGTGGGCGAGCGGCTGGCCCAAACCCTGGCCGCGCGCTTCCGGAGTCTCGAAACCCTCGAAACGGCCGGCGAAGAGGACCTCGTCCAGGCGGAGGACGTCGGTCCCAAGGTCGCCGAGAGCATCCGTTTCTTCTTCGCCCAGCCGGAAAGCCGCGAGCTCGTCGGAAGGCTCAAGAAAGCGGGGTTGGCCACCGAGGCGGTCGGGGACGCCGGCGTCCCGAAGCCCCTCGCCGGGCAGGTCTTCGTCATCACCGGGACGCTCTCCGGCATGAGCCGGGACGAGGCCCGGGAGCTCCTGGAGAAGCTCGGGGCCGAGGTCGGCTCTTCCGTGACCCGGAAGACGACCGGCCTCGTCGTCGGGGAGGCGCCCGGCTCCAAGCTCGACAAGGCGCGCGAGCTCGGTATCAGGATACTCGGGGAGAGGGAATTCCTGGGGCTTGTCGGAAAGAAGCCCTAGCTACTTCTTCTTTTTTTTCGAACCGAAGAAGTCCATCCCGAACAGGCCCCTGGCCCCCTTCTTTTTAGATTTCCCCGTCAGCTCTTCGAGAGCTTCGCTGGCGGTGGGGTGGCCGGGCTCAGTCTCGAGGGCCTTTTCGAGCTGCTTGATGGCCTTGGTATGGAGACCCTCGGCCTTGTAGAGCAGGCCGAGGCCGACGTAGCCTTCGGGGTTCCAGGGCTCGAGCTGGATGGCTTTCAGGAAATCCTGCTCGGCCTTCTTGACGTAGGTGGGCACTTTGGACTCGACCATGGCAAGAAGAAGAAAGTAATCGCCCTTGTCTTTCCGGACCCGGATGGCCTCTTCGAGGTAGGTGATGGCCTCGTTGAAGCGCCCTTGGCCATGGAGGGTCTTTCCCTGGCGGAACTTGATCTCGGCCTTGCGGAAAGAGTCTTGGACGTCCTCCTGGGTCGCCGCCGACCCGCCCTTGGCATCGTAGATCCGCCGGGCGTCCTTGTTGCTCAAGATCCGGTAGGCGTTGGTGATGGCGTCGAAGACCACATCGATCTGGTCCTTGTACTCGGCCGCGAGCTTGCGTTCGAAGCGATCGGGGTGGAACCGGCGGGCCATCTGGAAATAGGCCTTCTTGACATCCTCTTCCGCGGCCGTCCTGGGGATGTCGAGGATCTGGTAGAACGTCATCGACGGCAGGGTGTTCCGGAAGGCGAGGACGGCGGCGACCTGAGGCGGGGCATCCGTCCGCGAGGCGGCGGGCGCCGGCTTGCGAACCTCTTTTTCCGCCGGAGCGTCCTGCCGGGCCCCGCCCTCGAACTCGACGATACCGAGGCAATAGAACAAGTAGAGGCTTTTCCAGAATTGGTCGGGCGGCATGGTCAGCGTCCGCAGGATGGCTTCGGCCGCGTCCGTGCCGTTGATCTTCTCCAGGATATCCTTCTCGACCGCGGTGAGGAGGTAGGCGAAGGTCATCCGGCCGGGGACGGGGGTCCTCCGGGCCAAGAACGCCTGCAAGAGGGGATTCCCCGGCAGCCGCCGGATGCCGTATTCGATGAGCAGGGGAACGCTGACCCGGGGATCTTCGACTTCGCCGGCGAAACCTTCGTGCTCCTGAAAGTCGATCTCGGCGTCGAAGAAGGGGAAGGCGTTGAGAACGGTCTCCCGGATCTGATGGGCCAGCGCCTCGGCCAGGTCGTCCTCGGAAATGACGCCGCGGCTCTTGAGGACCTCCCCGAGGCTCATGTTGGGCTCGATATAAGCGTCTATCTTCTCGTGGGCTTCTTTGGGGATGCGCTCGAGCTTGTACAGGACTTCGCCCAGGCGTTCGTCGGGCTGGTTCGTCTTGACCTGGATGATGGCGCCTTTCTGGAAGAAAAAGTACTTGAGGATATTCCCCCGGCGGTAGACCAGGCGGCCGGTCTTCTTGTTGAAGAAAATGTCCCTCAAGTGGCTGGCGATGTGGTTCATTTCGGCTTGGACCCTTTTGAAAGGCTAACTATAATGGAATCCGAGGTTTTTTTCAATCCGTTCCGCATTTGAAAATCGCCCCCGGTTTGTGCTACTTATGGGCCATGAAAGTCGCTCTCGCCCAGGTTTCACCGCGGCTCGGGGACGTCAAGGCCAACGTCGAACTCCACCTGGACGTCCTCGAAAAGGCGCGCCGGGAGAAGGCCGACCTGGTCGTTTTCCCCGAGCTGGGCCTCACGGGTTACACGCTGAAGGACCTCGTCGAGGAGGTCGCCCTCGACCCGGATTCGAACCCGCTCTTCAGAAAGATCACGGCCCGCACGCGAGGCCTTGCGGCCGTCGTCGGGTTCGTCGAGGAGAGGCCGTCGGAAAAAGGCCTTTTCTACAACTCGGCCGCCTTCATCGCCGACGGCCGTCTCCTTCATGTCCATCGCAAGGTCTACCTTCCGACGAACGGGATGTTCGAAGAGGCCAAGTTCTTCGCCCCGGGCCGCGATCTCCGGACGTTCGAGACGCCCGTCGGGCGCGTCGGCCTGCTCATCTGCCGCGACTTCCTCCACTACGGGGCGAGCTACGTCCACTATTCCTCCGGGGCCGACATGATCATCTGCATCTCCGCGGCGCCGGGCCGGGGGGTCGGGGGCGGCGACGCCTTCGAAACCAGCCGGATGTGGGAGCTCATGGGCGAGGCCATGTCCTATTTTTCGACCGCTTTCGTCCTCTACACGAACCGCGTCGGCATCGAGGACGGCGTGACCTTCGCCGGCGGGTCCTTCGTCTTCGCCCCCGGCGGCCGGCTCGCCGGCCGGGCCGCCTATCTCGACCCGGAGCTTCTCGTCCGCCAGGTCGACCTCGCCGCCGTCCGGGAGGCCCGGAAAAAATGGCTTTTCAAGAGGGACGAGAAGCCCGAGGTCATCCTGAGATCCCTCGAAAGGGCCGTCCGTGCCGCCGAAGATTAACGCTCCGTTCGTCGAGAAGGTCCTCGTCCGCTTCATCCGGGACGAGTTCGGCAAGTGCGGCTGCAAGAAGAGCATCCTCGGACTTTCCGGCGGCCTCGATTCGGCCGTCTGCGCCTTCCTTGCCGCCCGGGCCCTGGGGCCGGAGAACGTCCTCGGCCTGATCATGCCCTACGGGAAGGCTTTTCCGGAGGACGTCCGTGACGCCGAGAACCTGGCCCGGCGCCTTGGCATCCGGCACGAGACGATCGACATCGCCCCCCAGGTCGACCTCTACTTCGCCGCCCATCCGACGACGAGCCGCGTCCAGCGGGGGAACAAGATGGCCCGCGAGCGGATGTCCGTTCTCTACGATCACTCGGCCCGGGAGGGGAGCTTCGTCCTGGGGACAAGCAACAAGACCGAGCTCCTCATCGGCTACGGCACGATCCACGGCGACATGGCCTGCGCCGTCAACCCCATGGGAGATCTGTACAAGACGCAGGTCCGCGAGCTCGCCGCGCACCTCCGCGTGCCGGCCGCGATCCGCAGGAAGTCCCCGACGGCCGGACTCTGGCCCGGCCAAACCGACGAAGCGGAGATCGGGCTCGCCTACGAGGAGCTCGACGACATCCTCTACGGCCTCGTGGAGGAGCGGAAGCGCCGCAAGGAGATCATCGAAGCGGGGCATCGGCCGGCGGTGGTCGACCGGGTCGTCCGGATGATCCGGAATTCTGAGTTCAAGCGCAAGCTCCCGCTGATCGCCAAACTCTCGCTCCGCTCCGTCGGCCACGACTTCCTCTATCCCTATGACTGGGGAAAATAGGCCGTGACCGCCGAGCCGCGCGCGAACCGGCCGCCGGGCCGGCTCTATATCGTCGGGACGCCTGTCGGCAACCTCGAGGACATCACGCTCCGGGCCTTGCGCATCCTCGGGGAGGTCGAGGCCATCGCCTGCGAGGACACCCGCCAGACCGTCAAGATCCTGAACAGGTTCGGGCTGAAAAAGCCGCTCATCAGTTATTTCCAGCCGAGGGAGGGGCGGCGCATCCCGGAGATCATCGGGCTGCTCAAAGCGGGCCGCGACGTGGCCCTCGTCTCCGACGCCGGGACGCCGGGCATTTCGGACCCCGGCTTCCCGCTCATCCGCGAAGCCCTCAACGAGGCGATTCCCGTCGTCCCCATTCCCGGCCCCTCGGCCGTGACGACGGCCCTTTCGGCCGCGGGCCTGCCGACCCACCGCTTCCTCTTCGTCGGTTTCCCGCCGCCCAAGAAGACAGGCCTTCGGAAGTTCCTCGAGGCCCTCCGGGACGAAAAGGCCACTCTGGTTTTCTTCCTGCCGACGAGAAGGATCCCGGAATTCCTGGAGGCCGTCCGCGAGCTCCTCGGGGACAGGCGGGTGGTCATCGCCAGAGAGCTGACCAAAGTTCACGAAGAGTTCATCCGGGGAAAGGCCGGGGAATTGGCCGGGAAGTTGGGCCATAAGATCCTCAAGGGCGAAGCAACCGTTCTCGTAGAAGGTTGCTAATTTATTGAATAATCAGAGGTAACAAATGGCGATTATCAAATGGGATCCCACCAGGGATATCGTCGCCCTCAGGGACAGGATGAACCGGCTTTTCGAGGACATGTCCGGCCCCAAGTCCGAGGAAAAGAACATCATGGCCGGCGCGTGGGCCCCGTCCGTGGACATTTATGAGAACGAGAACGAGGTCGTCCTGGCCGCCGAGATCCCCGGCGTCGACGAAAAGGACGTCGAGATCAAGGTCGAAGACAACACCCTGACCCTTCGCGGCGAACGGAGATTCGAGAAGGAGACCAAAGAGGAGAACTACCATCGCATCGAGCGATCTTACGGCTCGTTCTTCCGCTCGTTCGCCCTGCCGAGCTACATCGACCAGGACCACATCGAAGCCGAACACGAGAACGGCGTTCTCAAGATCAGGATGCCCAAGCGGGCCGAGCTCAAGCCCCGCAAGGTCAAGATCCTGAAGCCCCTCCCGGCCCGGGCCGAAAAATCCAAGAAGTAAGCCGCTCAGGCCCGCGCCAGCGTGACGGCCCGCACGTCCCGCGCGCCGGCTTCGACGAGGACCCGGGCGCACTCGCGGAGGGTCGCCCCGGTCGTCGTGACGTCGTCGATGAGGATGAGCGTTTTTCCCCGGACCTTCTGCCGGCGTCTCACGGCATAGGCCTTCTTGACGTTGTCCTCGCGTTCGGCCGCGCGGAGACCGGCCTGCGGCGGGACGTTCTTCGCTTTGACCAGGCATCCCTCGAGCACCGTCATTCCCCGGAGCCGGCCTAGGTCGCGGGCGAGGAGGCGGGATTGGTTGAAGCCTCTTTCCCGTTTCCTGGCGGGGTGGAGCGGGACGGGTATGAGGAAGTCCACCCCCGCCCACAGCTTCGGGTCGGAGGCCAGGCATCGTTCGGCGAATTCGGCAAGGGGCCGGCTGAGCGGCGCGTACTTCCGGTACTTGAAGAGCAGGATGACGTCTTTGAGTGTCCCGCCGTAAGCCCCGCAAGAGCGGTGGAGGGAGAAAGCCGGCGCCCGCTCCAGGCACCTCGAACAGATGTGGTCCTCCCCCTCCCCTTCATGGAACCGTCCGCAAAGCGGGCACGACGGCCCGCCGCGGGGAGAGAGTTTGGCCAGGCAGGTGCGGCAGACGACCTTCTCGCCGGGCTCGTCGAGGGGTTCCGCGCAGAGGCGGCAGAAGGACGGGTAAAGGAGGAGCTCGACGAGCTTGGCCAGGGACGCCGCCCGGGCCCGAAAAGTGCCGGTCACTGGTCTTTCAGTTCTTCCTCGGCCTTCTCCTGGCAGTCGATGCAGTAGGGCGTCCAAGGGATGGCTTCGATCCGCCTCCCTCCGACGTCCTTGTGGCAGAGCTGGCAGACGCCGAATTCGCCGTGCTCGAGCCGCTTGAGAGCCTCGTCGATGAGCAGGAGCTGCCGCCGCTCGGTGTCCGTCAGGCTCAGGAGGAATTCCTTCGTGTAGGACGTTTCCGCCTTGTCGACAAGGTCCTGGGCGACGTTGGACTCCATCTCCTTGCTCTCGGCGATGGTTTCGCTAAGCTTCCTGATGATGCTCTCTTTTTTCGCGGCGAGCTTCTTCCGGAATTCGTCTTTTTCTTTCTTGTTCATTTTCTTGGCCATGGGACAACCCTCTCATTTGGCGTATTGCCGGCCCCCGATGATGGTCAGGGCCCGGTAGACCTGCTCAAGCAGGAGTATGCGGGCGAGTTCGTGCGAGAACGTCATGCGCGACAGCGACAGCCTCATGTCGGCCTTCTCCACGATCCGGTCCGCGAGTCCGAGAAAACCGCCCACGACAAAGGCCAGAGGTTTACCCGAGTCTCTCTCCCGGCCGCGGAGGAAGCACGCGAATTCATGAGACGTCATCTCTTTTCCCCTGTCCTCGAGCGAGATCACGTAGGCCCCGTCGAGGTGTTTTTCAAGGCCCCGCGCTTCGAGGTCCTTGATCTTATCGGCGAATTTTTCTTCGAGCCCCCGGGCCTCGCGGGTGGCGATGATGTCGCACGTCGCAAAGCCCCGGATGCGCGCCGCGAAAAAATCCTGCAGGTCCCGCAACTCGGGACTTTTCGTTTTTCCGGGCCAGAGGAATATCAAGCGCATCGCCGAAAACGCCCTAAAACAATAGCGATTCGACCCCGGCTTGTCAACCCCTTTTTCCCGGCCGGGACGGGCCAAGGGACGAGCCTTCGGCTCGCCACTCGCCCGTGGCTTATAACCACGGGCGAGTACTGCGGAAGTGGACCCCCTGGCAAGGCCGCCCTCATCGCTTCGCGTATGAGGACTGCAAAGCCCGGGGCCCCGGCCGCTGCAGATCGACGGGAACGCCTAGAAGTCCAGCCGGGGGGCGTCGCCCCACAGCTTTTCGAGGGAGTAGCGGTCCCGCGCAGTCAGCGAAAAAACGTGGACGATGAGCGAGCCGTAGTCGAGCAGGACCCATTCCGCCGACTCCCGGCCCTCGACGCTCAACGGACGGAGGCCGGCCGGCTTGAGCGCCGCTTCGACCGCCTCGGCGACGGCGGCGTTCTGCCGGGACGAGTTCCCGTTCATGACCAGGAAAAAGTCGGTGAACGAGCAGAGCTCCCGCAGGTCGAGGACGCAGAGGTCCTCGGCCTTCTTGGCGAGCGCCGTCTCGACGGCCAGCCGGACCGACGCGGGCAGGCCCCTTTTGGTGAGCTTTTTTTTCTTTTCTTCTGCCATGGCTCCTATCGACCTCGGTAGAGTTGGTGTTCCCGAATATAGGCGTCGACGGCTCCGGGGACGAGCCCGTCGAGCGTTTCGCCGCGGCGGACCCTTTCCCTGATCGCCGTCGAGGAGATGTCCAAGGCACGGATCGGCAGGAGGAAGATCCTAGTCCGCGGCGGGAGGGGCCCGGCGGCGCCTTCGCCGGTCACGAGCGGGCCGATCGAATCCCGAAGCTTACCGTCGAGGACATCCCGGGCCCGGTCGAGCTCGAAGCCCGGCCTCCCCATGACGATAAAAAAACATTCTTCGAGGACCCGATGGTATTCCCGCCATGTCCCGATATCCAGGAAGGCGTCGACGCCTAGGATGAAAAAAAGGCGGGCGTCGGGCGAGAGGGCCCGGA
This sequence comes from Candidatus Aminicenantia bacterium, assembly GCA_041479905.1. Classification (GTDB taxonomy): domain Bacteria; phylum Acidobacteriota; class Aminicenantia; order Aminicenantales; family Saccharicenantaceae; genus RBG-16-66-30. The sequence continues at coordinate 63,716 of JBGOYY010000004.1, read as the reverse complement.
TCTTCCGCAGGGTCAGGATAGAGTAGGACTTTTCGCCGGCCTCCACTTCGATAGGCGAGGCCTCGAACCCCTTGCGCCAGCGGCAGGCGAGCTCGACCATGCGGAGACGGTCGGCCGCCGAGGCGACCGCCCCGGATTTTTTATGCGGCGGGAGATAGGACGGGATGAACAGGACGCGGTCGAGCCGGGCCCGCCGGCGGACTTCCGCCGCGGCCCTCAGATGCCCGAGATGGATCGGGTCGAACGTCCCGCCGAAAAGGCCGATCATTTCCATCAATCCGCCCGGGCCGTGTCCTTCTCGCCGAGCCGCTCGAGCGCGCGCGCCAGGGCCTCGACGAGCGGCTTGAGCCCCTCGCGCTTGATCGCCGAGATGGCGAAAAAAGGGATCTTTTTCCTGGCCGCCATCTTCCGGAGGCGCGTCAGGCGCGTCTTGTCCTGGCCCAAGAGGTCGACCTTGTTCGCCGCCAGGACCTGGGGACGCGCGGCCACTTCCGGGCTGAAAGCCTCGAGTTCCTTCATGATGACGCGGTAATCCACGAGCGGATCCCGCCCCGAATACGGCGAAACGTCGACGATATGGACGAGGATCTTCGTCCGTTCGATATGACGCAGGAAACGGATGCCCAACCCCTGGCCGAGGTGGGCGCCTTCGATGAGGCCCGGGATGTCGGCCACGACGAACGAGCGGTACTCGCCGATATCGACGACGCCGAGGTTGGGGGCGAGGGTCGTGAACGGGTAATCGGCGATGAGCGGCCGGGCCGCCGAGATACGCGAGATGAGGGTGGATTTCCCGGCGTTGGGGAACCCGACCAGGCCGACGTCGGCGATGAGCTTGAGTTCGAGGACGATCTCCTTTTCCTCTCCGGGCCAGCCGGGCTGCCATTCGCGCGGCGCCTGGTGGGTCGAAGTGGCATAGGAGGAGTTGCCGCGGCCGCCCTTTCCGCCCTTGGCCGCCACGCCTTCCTGTCCATGCGCGGTGAGATCGAAGAGGATGCCGCCCTTGTCCTTGACGACGGTCCCGACGGGGACGCGGAGGCGGAGGTCGAGGCCCCGCTTGCCATAGCGACGGCCGCCTTCGCCGGGAGCGCCGTTCTTGGCCTTGAGGAGGGGCTGAAAGCGGTAGTAGGCGAGGGAGCTGACGTTCTCGTCAGCGATGAAAGAAACGCTTCCCCCGTCGCCGCCGTGCCCCCCGTCCGGGCCGCCCTTCGGGACACAGGCCTCGCGACGGAAGCTGACGCAGCCGTTGCCCCCCTTCCCGGCCTTCAGCGAAACGGTGACCTGATCGACGAACAACGGAGGATACGGCTCTTCCTCAAGCGGGCAGGACGGAGACGATTTTCCCCTTCCGGCCCTTGTCGGAGAACTTGACGGTCCCGGTGGCCGTCGCGAAGAGGGTGTCGTCCTTGGCCCGGCCGACGTTCAGCCCGGGCTTGATGGGCGTTCCCCGCTGACGGATGATGATGGAGCCGGCGTTGACCTGCTGGCCGCCATGGCGCTTGACGCCGAGCCTCTTTCCCGCGCTGTCGCGCCCGTTTTTCCCGGCTCCGCCTGTTTTTTTATGGGCCATGGCTTACTCCTTGGTCGCTTTCTTCGTTTTGGAGGCGGCCGGCTTCTTGACGGTTTTCGGCTTGGCGACCTCTTTTTTCTTGGGCGCCTTGGCCGGCGCTTTTTCGGGCCGGGGGGCCGGAGCGGCGGCCTTGGGCTTGGCCGCCTGGACCGGCTTCTCGACGGGGGCCAGCTTTTCCTCGGCCAGATCCGCGGCCGTGATCAGGGTTCTGTCCAGGGTGATCCGGGCGATGCGGATCTTGGTCAGGGGCTGTCTGTGCCCGCGGGTCCGGCGGTACTGTTTCCTTCTCTTTTTCTTGAAGACGAGAACTTTCTCGTCCTTGTAATTCTCGAGGACGAGCGCCAAGACCATGGCGTTATCGAGAACCGGCGTCCCCACCCGGATGTCGTCTCCGTCCTCGATCAGGAGAACGCGGTCGAACTGGGCCTTCCGGCCCGGCTCGATGTTCAGCTTCTCGACGGATAGAACGTCCCCTTCCTTGACGCGATACTGCTTTCCGCCTGTCACGATCACTGCGTACATTTTGGCCTATCCTTCGATCGGGATAAGAAAGTTGGACGTTAAATTTAGCATAGGACCCGCCGGAAGTCAAATGAATGAATGAGGGGCGGGCCCGGGTCCGGGTTTCCCAGTCCCGGTCCTAGCAAGGCCGGGTCCCCCGCTCTCCTTGACCCGTTCGCCGCTGCTAAGCACCGCCCTTCAAGGCGGATGAGAAGCGCGGCTCAGGGTTAACCCCGCAAAGTCTAAGGGTTGTACCCGTTCGCCGCTGCTAAGCACCGCCCTTCAAGGCGGATGAGAAGCGCGGCTCAGGGTTAACCCCGCAAAGTCTAAGGGTTGTACCCGTTCGCCGCTGCTAAGCACCGCCCTTCAAGGCGGATGAGAAGCGCGGCCCCGGTCCAGCCAGGACCGGGAAGTCTTGGGGTTGACAGGGTAGGGGGTTTACTCTACCCTAGGGGCGCCCGGACGGACGGAAGGCCACCGGCGCGGCGGGCGGTTAGCTCAGCGGTAGAGTATCGGTCTTACAAACCGGGGGTCGCAGGTTCGAGCCCTGCACCGCCCATCCCGGAGCTCGCGAAGCGAGCGGAGGAGGCAGAAATGCGCCGGAGCATACACGGAGGCGTATTTCTGCGAAATATCTTAATAGATCACTCTTCTCGGGGGGAAGCGCCCCCGACGGGATTCGAACCCATGTTGCTGCCTTGAAAGGACCGCTTGGCAGAGAAGGAATGAAGATGCCCAAGCCGAAAACCGGGGCGACTCTGTATCTGGCCGCCGCCGTCGTCCTCGGCCTGGCCGGCATCGGCGGGTTCGTCTTCCTTTTCGCCGGGAATTTCAATGTCTACTGGCTCATCCTCTCCCCGGTCATCATCACTCTCTACGAGCTTCCGGCCGTCTATGTTTTCCGGCTCTACAGAAAAAGCCGCACCGCCGCGGAGCAGCGGGGGGAAGCCGAGGAGCAGGCTCAAGGGCCGGATCGGTCCTGAAGACGGCCGGTCCCGGGGCATGAGGGAAAGCGCCCCCGACGGGATTCGAACCCGTGTTGCCGCCTTGAAAGGGCAGTGTCCTGGGCCTCTAGACGACAGGGGCAAAAAAACATGAGCCGTGCTGGACTCGAACCAGCGACACCCGGCTTAAAAGGCCGGTGCTCTCCCTCTGAGCTAACGGCCCAGAAAAGACACTATTATAGTGATGGGGGGAAAAGAGTCAACATCCGCCGCGAAAAGCCCGGGCCCCTCAGGAGAGGGGCTCGAACCTGATGATCTTCCATTGGCCGCGACGCGGGATCTTGTTGACCTCGTCCTGAAGCAGGTACTGCTTAATGAGGAGCTTGTAGTTCTTCGTTCCCCCAGCCTTGGTCGTGATCGCGACCTCGAGGTTTTTGGAATGGACGTTCCCGGTGAGCTCGCGGACGGTCGGGAGCTCGCGTTCGCCGAGGGAGAACATGGTCATCTCCTCTTCCGCTGCCGCGGCGGCCTTGGCGGAGTTATAGGCCTTCCTGAAGGCCTGCATCTTGGCGTTCTCGGCGTCGTACTTGACCTGAAGCTCGTCGATCTTCCTCTGGGCGGCGGCCTTGCCGGCGGCGGACCTCGACGTGTCCTTCTCGTACTGGGCGTCCTTGAGGAGAGCGTCGGCGTCGAGCGTCGGGCCGATCTGTGCGTCCTGGGCTTTCTTGGCTTCGATCTCGGCCTTGTTCAGGTCGGGCAGGGTGGCCGGCTCGATCTTCTCCGGGCTTATGCTGACGATCTTCCAGGAGGTCATTTCGGGCTGGAAGGGCTCGAGGGCCATGCTGGACATCGTGTCGTTGTCATTCAAGGTGACGGCGTTGAAATACCTGGAGAGAAGGCCCTGCTCGGGTTTCGACGTGCATCCTTGGATGATCAGGAACGCGACCAGAAGACCGATCACGAAAAGAGTCTTTTTCCTCATTTGTTCCTCCTTCCTGTATTCGTCCGAAATCACTCTGTCAGAATATTATCCTTTTTCCGGGACGAAAATCAAGCCTTTTTGTGCCTCCGGCCAGCGCGGGTATTCCTGGAATTCCTTTTATGCTACACTACAACGCTAAAAGTCTGGTTATGGGGATTTGACCATGGCGCAAGAGAAAGACATCGTCCTCCGGCATCCCAAGGACCCGTCGGCGCTCCTCGACGTCATCCGCGACGTCCAAACGCGGCTCGGGCACGTCCCCGAGGAGGCCGTTTCGCGCATCGCCGCGCACTTGAAGCTCTCCGAGGCGGAAGTCCGCGGGGCCGTCACGTTCTACCACTTCTTCTCCCTGACCCCCCGCGGGGCGTCGACGGTCTATCTCAACGACAGCATCACCTCCCGGATGAAGGGACGGACGGCCGTCGCCAGGGCGTTCGAAGAGGAAGCCGGCTGTCGGTTCGGCGAGGTCTCCCCGGACGGCAAAGTCGGGCTTTTCCCGACCTCCTGCATCGGAATGAACGACCAGGAACCCTCGGCCATCGTCGACGGAGTGGTATTCACCAAGCTCTCTCCCGACAAAGCCAGGGCCATCGTCCGCGGCCTCCGGGACGGAACGCCCGCCTCGGGCCTGGTCGCCGAGTTCGGGGACGGCGCGAACCAATCGTCCCTCGTCCGGGCCATGGTCTCCAACAACATCCGGAAACGGGGGCCCGTGCTCTTCGGCCCGCACGAACCCGGCGCGGCCGTCCGGAAGGCCGTGTCCATGACACCCGAGCAGGTGATCGACGAGGTCAAGAAAGCCGGGCTGCTGGGCCGCGGCGGGGCCGGTTTCCCGACCGGTCTCAAATGGGAGTTCTGCCGGCGGGAGAAGGCCCCCGAGCGGTATGTCGTCTGCAACGCCGACGAGGGCGAGCCCGGAACGTTCAAGGATCGGGTGGTCCTGACCGAGCTTCCCGGGCTTCTCTTCGAGGGGATGGCCGTAGCCGGCTACGCCGTCGGCGCACGCACGGGAATCCTCTACCTCAGGTCCGAATACGCCTATCTCCGGGCCCGCCTTGAAGCCGTCCTGGCCGACCTCCGCAAGGAAGGGATACTCGGAAAAAGAATCGCCGGTTCCCCGAAGTTCTCTTTCGACATCGTCATCAAATCGGGCGCCGGCGCCTACATCTGCGGCGAAGAGTCGGCCCTCCTCGAATCGGCCGAGGGCAAGCGCGGCGAGCCGCGGGATAGGCCACCCTTCCCCGTGCAGGCCGGCTACCTCGACCGGCCGACGACCGTCAATAACGTGGAGACGCTGGCCACGGCGGCCCGGATCGTCGTCGAGGGCGCGGCCTGGTTCAAGGCCATGGGCACGCCGAAGTCCGCGGGCACCAAGCTTTTGAGCGTCTCCGGGGACTGCGCCAGGCCCGGCGTCTACGAGGTCGAGTACGGCCTTTCCATCGCCGAACTCCTGGATCTGGCCGGCGCCCCGGAGGCCAAGGCCGTCCAGATCGGCGGCCCTTCGGGGACCTGCATCTCCAAGGCCGGGTACCAGAGGAAGATCTGCTTTTCCGACCTCCCGACGGGAGGCTCCGTCATCGTCTTCGGGCCCGACCGGGACATCTTCGAAGTCGTCGAGAATTTTATGGAGTTCTTCGTCGAGGAGTCCTGCGGCTGGTGCACTCCCTGCCGGGCGGGGAACGTCCTGCTCAAAAAGAAATTCGAGAAAGTCGCCCACGGGAAGGGCACCGAAGGCGACCTCCACGACCTCGAGGCCTGGGGCAAGCTGGTCAAGGCCACCAGCCGGTGCGGCCTCGGGCAAACCTCGCCCAATCCGATCCTGACGACGATGCAGAATTTTCCGGAGCTTTACGAGGCCCGGATCCAGAAGGGCATGGACTTCGTCCCCGAGTTCGACCTCGCGGCGGCCATCCAGGACGGCTGCGCGGCCGCCAACCGCCGGCCCGCTTGCAAGGAGGCCGACCATGAATGACATCCGGTTCACGATCGACGGCAAGGAGTGCCTGGGGAAACCCGGCCAGACGATCGTCGAGGCGGCCAAGGCGAACGGCGTCTATATCCCCGTGCTCTGCCATTTCGAGGGGCTCAAGCCCGTGGGCAGCTGCCGGATCTGCACCGTCCGCGTGGGCGGCCGGTTCATGGCCGCCTGCACCCAGCCGCTGATCGAGGGGATGGCCGTCGAGAATTCGGCCCCCGACCTCGAGGACATGAGAAAGTCGCTCATCGAAATGCTCTTCGTCGAAGGCAACCACCTCTGCCCCTCCTGCGAAAAGAGCGGCAACTGCGAGCTCCAGGCGCTGGCCTACCGCTACCAGCTCATGGCGCCCCGTTTCCCCTATCTCTGGCCGCGCCGCGACATCGACGCCTCGGCGCCGCTCCTCATGCTCGACAGGAACCGCTGCATCCAGTGCCTGCGCTGCGTCCGCGCCTGCCGGGCGAAGGACGGCCGCAAGGTCTTCGCGGCGGTCGACCGCAGCCGCCGTGTTAAAATTGAAGTAGACAAGAAACTGGCCGCCCACCTGTCCGAGGACCAAGCCCGCCGGGCCATGGACATTTGCCCCGTGGGCGCCATCCTGAAGAAGGAGACCGGCTTCGCCGTCCCGATCGGGCGGCGGAAATACGACGCCGTCCCGATCGGGGGCGACATCGAAAAAGGGACAGGGAGGTAGAACCGTGAGCAAGCCCGTCATCGCCACCGCGTCCCTGGCCGGCTGTTTCGGCTGCCACATGTCCCTTCTCGACATCGACGAGCGGATCCTGGGGCTCATCGACCTCGTCGAGTTCAACAAGTCCCCCATCGACGACATCAAGACCTTCACCAAGCCCGTCGACGTCGGGCTCATCGAGGGCGGCTGCTGCAACAGCGAGAACGTCGAGGTCCTGCGCTCCTTCCGCAAGAACTGCAAGGTCCTCGTGTCCGTCGGCGAGTGCGCCATCATGGGCGGCCTCCCCGCCATGCGCAACGGCATCCCCATCAGGGAATGCCTGGAAGAGGCCTACCTGAACAGCCCCACCGTCAATCCGGAGGACCGGCTTATCCCCAACGACGAGGACCTGCCGATCATCCTGGACAAGGTCTATCCCTGCCACGAGGTCGTCAAGATCGACCACTTCCTGCCGGGCTGTCCGCCCTCGGCCGACCTCATCTGGGAAGCCGTGACCGCCCTCGTCGAGGGCCGGCCGCTCCAGCTGACCTACGACCTGATCAAATTCGATTGAAGGGTGAACGCCCATGGGCAGAAAAATCACCATCGAACCCGTGACACGTGTCGAAGGCCACGGCAAGGTCACCATCCGCCTGGACGACGCCGGGAAGGTGATCCAGTCCCGTTTCCATATCGTCGAATTCCGCGGCTTCGAGAGGTTCGTTCAGGGGCGTCCTTATTGGGAGGCGCCGGTGCTCGTCCAGCGGCTGTGCGGCATCTGCCCCGTCAGCCACCACCTGGCGGCGGCCAAGGCCATGGACGTCATCGTCGGCGCCGGGCCGGGCAAGCTCACCGCGACCGCCGAGAAGATGCGGCGCCTGATGCACTACGGCCAGATGCTCCAGTCCCACGCCCTGCATTTCTTCCATCTTTCCTCGCCCGATTTCCTCCTGGGCATGGACGCCGATCCGGCCGTGCGGAACATCATCGGCGTCGCCGCGCTGAACAAGGACCTGGCCGTCCAGGGGGTCCTCCTGCGCAAGTTCGGCCAGGAGATCATCCTGGCCACGGCGGGGAAGAAGATCCACGGCACGGGCGCCGTCCCGGGCGGTATCAACAAGAACCTCAGCCCGGAGGAGCGCGACCGCTTCCTCAAGGGCGCCGCGCCGCTCAACATCGACCAGATGATCGAATGGTCCCGGGCGGCCGTCGAGTTCTTCAAGGACTACCACCGGAAAAACAAGGACATGGTCGACGGCTTCGCCGAATTCCCGTCGAACCACCTCAGCCTCGTCCGCAAGGACGGCGCCCTCGACTTCTATCACGGCGTCCTCAGGGCCGTCGACGCCGAGGGCCGGAAGGTCCTCGACGACGTCGATTACCAGGACTACCTCAAGTACATCGGCGAGGAGACCCGGTCCTGGAGCTACATGAAGTTCCCCTACTTGCGCTCCCTCGGCAAGACGGACGGCTGGTACCGGGTCGGCCCCCTGGCCCGGCTCAACACCTGCGACTACATCCCCTCCCCCCTGGCCCAGAAGGAGTTCGAGGTCTACAAGGCCTACACCGACGGCAAGCCCAACAACATGTCGCTCCACACGCACTGGGCCCGGCTCATCGAGCTCCTCCACTCGGCCGAGGTCATCAAGGAGCTCCTCCTCGACAAGGACCTCCAGGGCGCGAAGCTCGTCAAGAAGGGGAAGAAGGTCGCCGAGGGCGTGGGCCTCATCGAGGCGCCGCGGGGGACCCTCTTCCACCATTACCGCATCAACGACGACGACCAGATCACGATGGCCAACCTGATCGTTTCGACGACCAATAACAACGAGCCCATGAACCGGGCCGTCCACTGGGTGGCCATGAACACCCTCTCGGAGAAGCCCGAGATCACGGAGGGCATGCTCAACCGCGTCGAGGTGGCCATCCGGGCCTACGACCCATGCCTGAGCTGCGCCACGCACGCCGTCGGCCGGATGCCGCTCGAGGTCACGCTCGTCGACGCGCGCGGCAACGTCCTCCAGAGGAAGGTCCGCTGATTCCGCTAAAAACGAAGCCCCGGACTGTCCTCGTCCTCGGGATCGGCAACCCCGGCCGCCGGGATGACGGCCTGGGCGCCGCGGCCGTGGAACGCCTGAAACGGCGCCGTCTTCGCGGTGTCGCCTGCGACGCCAACTACCAGCTCAACGTGGAGGACGCCCTGGCCTGCGCCGGCCACGACATCGTCATCTTCGTTGATGCCACCGAAGATGGCGGTGCTGCCCGCCGCCTTCGGCGGCCGTTCACGTTCACCGAAGTCAGGGCCGCGGGCTCCATGCCGGCCATGAGCCACGCCCTCGGGCCCGAGGCCGTCCTGGCCATCGCCGCCGGGCTCTACGGCAAGACTCCCGACGCCCGGCTGCTGGCCATTCGCGGCTACCGCTGGACGCTCGGCGAGGGCTTGTCGGCCAAGGCCGAGGCGAACCTGGCCCTGGCCCTGGACTTCCTGGAAGGTTTCTTGAAGGAGGTCCGTCCGTGAGCACGAAAACGATCCGCGTCCAGGCGGACCTCCTGGCCACGAACAAGCAGGTCGCGGCCGGGATCCGCCGCGAGCTCCGCTCCCGGGGCATCCTCGGCGTGAATTTCCTCAGCTCTCCCGGCTCGGGCAAAACGACCCTCCTCGAAACGCTCGCCGACCGTCTCAAGGGCCGTTACCGGATGGCCGTCATCGAAGGCGACATCGAAACGGAGCGGGACGCCGAGCGCATCCGGAGGAAGGGCGTGCCCGCCTGGCAGATCACGACCGGGGGCGCCTGCCATCTCGAAGCCCGCATGATCGGCAAGGTCCTCGGCGAGGTCCCCGCGGCGATCGACTTCCTGTTCATCGAGAACGTCGGTAACCTCGTCTGCCCCGCTTCCTACGACCTGGGCGAAGACCTCCGCTGCGTCCTCCTGTCCTCACCAGAGGGTGAGGACAAGCCGGCCAAGTACCCTCAGGCCTTCCTCTCGGCCGACTGCCTCATCCTGACCAAGACGGACCTCATCCCTTACCTGCCGTTCGACCCGGCCCGGGCGGCGGCGGAGGCCCTGTCCATCAAGCCCGGGCTCCGCGTCTTCACGGTCTCCGCCTTGCGCGGCGACGGCGTGGACGCGCTCGTCGGATATTTCGTCGAGGCCCTCGAGCGGCTGCGGTCCGGCCGTGCATGAGCTGTCCCTCGTCGCCTCCGTCTTCGACATCCTCGAAGAGAAGGCCCGCGACCATGGCGCTTCGCGGGTCACGGCGGTCGTCCTCCGGGTCGGCCGGATGTCGGGAGTCGTCCCCGATCTCCTCGAATCGGCCTTCGACTCCTTCAAGAAAGGCACGCTGGCCGAAGGCGCCCGTCTGGAGATCGTCATCGTTCCGGTCAAGCTCCGCTGCCCCGACTGCGGCGGCGCGAGCGTCCGCGAAGACACCGATTTTTCCTGCGCCGCCTGCGGCTCGAGGCGGGTCGAGATCGTCGAGGGGCGCGAGATCGTCGTCGAAAAGATCGAGCTCGAAACCGACGGAGCATGACCGCCGCCCGCCCGGGCCGTCCGCCACTTGACAAAGGCAAAAACGTTTTGTTATATATGCCATCTTGTTGTTTTGTTTTTGAGTCTCCCGGCAACGCCGTTAAGGAGATTTTTATTTTTATAGATCATATTCGCCCGCCCCTGAGGCCGGCAGCCGGAGCCAAGCTGCATGCCGCCTCCGCCTTGCCCATTTCTTTGCCGGTTCCGTCCCCGCCCTGCCCGCGACTCATTCGCGGCCGTCTGACCGCCAAGCGAATTATCTTACTGGAGGGATGACTGTGGACACCGATAAAACCAAAATCCAGTCCCTGATCGACAACCATCAGGGCCTCAAGAAGAATCTGATCGCCATCCTTCTCGACATCCAGGAGAACTTCAACTATCTTTCTCCGGAATCCCTCCGCGCGGTCGCCAAGGCCCTGGGCATGCCCCTCATCGACATCATTGGCGTGGCCACGTTCTACCGCGCGTTCAGCCTGACCCCGCGCGGCAAGCACCTGTGCCTGGTCTGCATGGGGACGGCCTGCCATGTCCGGGGCGGTCCGAAGATCCTGGAGGAGATCGAGCGGAAACTCGATGTCGCGGCCGGGGAAAACACGAAGGACGGCCAGTTCACGCTCGAAACGGTCGCCTGTCTTGGGTGTTGCGCCATTGGGCCCGTCGTCGTCGTCGACGGCGAATACCACGGCCACGCCACCATCCGGAAAGTCGGCCCGATCCTCGCCAAGTATCAGAAACCGGAAGCTTTATGAGGAAGGCCGCCGACGGGAACATGAAGGAAAGAGAGGAAATCTGATGGCCGGAAAGAAAAAACTCAGCATTCAAGACCTGGCCAAGATCCGGGAAAAGACGAAATCGCTGATGACCATCAGGGAAGGCGAAGGCCGGGCCCGGGTGACGGTCCACATGGGGACGTGCGGCATCGCCGCCGGCGCCCGCGACATCATGGACGCCCTCCTCGACGAGATCAGCAAGGCCAAGGTCCAGGACATCATCGTGACGACGTCCGGCTGCGCCGGGCTGTGCAGCGCAGAGCCCATGGCCACGGTCGAATTCAAAAACCAGCCGCCCGTGAAATACGGCGATCTCACGCCCGAAAAGATCAAAAAGATCTTCGTCCAGCACATCCTGGGCGGCCAGATGGTTACGGAACTCGTGCTGGCCGTCGGAAGCGAAACCGTGTACTGAGGGGGATCCGTGAAACAATATCGAGCTCATTTATTGGTCTGCGCCGGAACGGGCTGCGTCTCCTGCGGATCCTTCAAGATCAAGGAGGCGCTCGAGAAGGAAATCAAAAAACGCAAGCTCCAGGACGAGGTCCAGGTCGTGGCCACGGGCTGCAACGGGTTCTGTGAACGGGGCCCGATCGTCCTGGTCCAGCCCGACGGTATCTTCTACCAGCTCCTCAAGGTCGGGGACGTCCCTCATCTCGTCGAGGAGCACCTGCTCAAGGGCCGGCCGGTCAAGAAGCTGATGTACGTCCCGCCGGACGAGAAGCAGCCCATCCCCAAGATGAAGGACATCGAGTTCTTCAAGCACCAGCGGCTCATCGTCCTCCGCAATCGCGGCCGGATCGACCCGGAGAAGGTCGAGGAGTACATCGCCTTCGACGGCTACGAGGCCATGGGCAAGGCCCTGGCAGAGATGACGCCCGAGACGATCATCGCCGAGATCTCCGCCTCCGGCCTCCGCGGGCGAGGCGGCGCCGGCTTCCCAACGGGCAGGAAATGGGCCGTCTGCGCTAAGGAGAAACGGACCCCGAAATATCTCATCTGCAACGGCGACGAAGGGGACCCGGGCGCATTCATGGACCGCTCCGTCCTCGAAGCCGACCCCCACGCCGTCCTCGAGGGGATGGTCATCGGGGCCAAGGCCATCGGCGCCGTGAAGGGCTTCATCTATATCCGCCACGAGTACCCGTTGGCCCTCAAGCGCGTCGAGATCGCCATCGCTCAGGCCAGGGACAACGGCCTCCTCGGAGAGGACATCCTGGGCACGGGCTTCAACTTCGATCTCGAGATCGTCGAGGGCGCCGGCGCCTTCGTATCGGGCGAGGAAACAGCCCTGATCGCCTCCGTCGAGGGCAAGATCGCCATGCCCCGGCAGAGGCCGCCCTTCCCCGCCCAGAAAGGGCTCTGGGGCCTGCCGACGGTCATCAACAACGTCGAGACCTGGGCGACGATCCCCAACATCATCCGCCGGGGCGCGGATTGGTTCCAAGGGCTGGGAACCGAATCGAGCAAGGGGACGAAAATCTTCTCGCTCGTCGGCAAGATCAACAACACCGGCCTCGTCGAGGTCCCCATGGGGATCACCCTCAGGGACGTCGTCTTCGGCATCGGCGGCGGCATCCCCAAGGGCCGGGAATTCAAGGCCGTCCAAATCGGCGGCCCTTCGGGCGGCTGCCTCCCGGCCAAGCTCCTGGACCTGCCCATCGACTACGAGAGTCTGACCGCGGCCGGGGCCATGATGGGCTCGGGCGGCATGATCGTCATGGACGACAAGACCTGCATGGTCGACATCGCCAAGTACTTCCTCAACTTCCTCCAGGACGAATCCTGCGGCAAGTGCGTTTCCTGCCGGGAGGGCACACAAAGGATGTGGGAGATCGTCCGGGACATCACGGAGGGCAAAGGGAAGGAGAGCGACCTCCCTCTTCTCGAGGAGCTCGCCCAGGTCTGCAAGGACGCCTCGCTCTGCGGCCTCGGCCAGACGGCCGGCAACCCCATCCTCTCCACCCTGCAATATTTCCGCCACGAGTTCGAGGCCCACATCCTCGACAAGAGGTGCCCCGCGGGGGTCTGCACCAAGCTCATCCGCTACGTCGTCCTGTCCGAAAAATGCACCGGCTGCCTGTCCTGCAAGAAGGCCTGCCCGACCGAGGCCATCACCGGGTCGCTCAAGGAAGTGCACAGCATCATCCAGACGAAGTGCATCAAGTGCGGCGCCTGCCAGGAGGCCTGCCGGTTCGAGGCCATCGAGTCCCAGCGGGACGAGGCCATCCAGGTTATCTGAGAGGGAACATGATCACCTTTCGCATGAACGGTTTGGAAGTCAAGGCCGAGGAGGGCTGGTCGGTCCTCGAGACGGCCAAGTTCTACGGGCTGGAGATCCCGACCCTCTGCTTCAACGAGGGGCTGACCCCGCACGGCGGCTGCCGGCTTTGTCTCGTCGAGATCGGCGAGGGCCTGAAGACCAAGCTCGTGTCGTCCTGCACTTATCCCGCCGAAGAGGGGCTCGTCGTCCGGACGGACAGCAAGAGGGTCTGGGCGGCGCGGCGGATGATGATCGAGCTCATGCTGGCCATGGCGCCGGGGTCCAAGGTCCTTCAGGACATGGCCTCCCGGTTCGGGGTCACCCAGGTCCGGTTTACGTCCCGCAACAAGGAGTGCGTCCTCTGCGGTCTCTGCGTCCGGATGTGCGCGGAGCAGATGGACGCCAAGGCCATCGGCTTCCAGAAGCGCGGCCTTAACCGGAAGATCTCGACGCCGTTCGACATGCGTTCGGAGGAATGCCGGTTATGCGGCGCGTGCATGTACATCTGTCCCGTCTGCCAGCTCCGCTGCCAGGGGCCGAACGCGGAAACCGCGCTTTGCAACGGCTGTTTGACCATGGACCCGTCCTGCCTGGACCACTACGACGACCTCCAGTGCTGGATGTACGACGCGGGCCGCTGCGGCACCTGCGTCCGGGAAAAGACCTGATCGGGTTTGAAACATGAACCCAAAGAATAAAAAAGGATAACGAGGAGGTAATTTCATGCCGAGTTTCACGAGACTCAACAGAAGCGCCGCCACCCTGACCAAGAACAGGACGGAGGGATCGGTCAGTCCCTTCAGCGGCATGTGCGTGACCTGCGTCGACGGCTGCATCGGGATGTGCGAGATCGGGAAATCCGCCTACCGCGGGCAGGAAGTCCTCTATCCCCAGCCGTTCGGCATCATTACGGCCGGGTGCGAGAAGGACTACCCCGTCGACCTGTCCCACTTCAGCATCATGGGCACGGCCAAGGGGGCCATGGGCGTCCCGGCCGACAGCGACAAGGCGACCTTCGAGAAGGTCACCATCGAAACCAAGATCGGCCAGAAGAAGGACATCAAGCTCAAGGTGCCGTTCATCATCGCCGGCATGGGCTCGACCAACGTCGCCCGGCAGAACTGGGCTGGTCTTGGCGGCGGCGCGGCCATCTCCGGGGCCATCCTGACGATCGGCGAGAACGTCTGCGGCATGGACGACGAGACCGAGCTCAAGAACGGCCGGGTCTTCCGCTCGCCGGACATGGAGTTCCGCATCAAGTCCTTCCGCGACTGGCAGGACGGCTACGGCGAGGTCGTCGTCCAGTCCAACGTCGAGGACACGCGGCTGGGCACCCAGGAATACGCCATCGAGAAGCTGGGCATCGAGACCGTCGAGCTCAAGTGGGGCCAGGGCGCGAAAGACATCGGCGGCGAGGTCAAGCTCAAGACCGTCAAGAAAGCCCAGGCCCTCAAGAAGAAGGGCTACATCGTCATGCCCGACCCCGACGACCCAAACGTCATCGCCGCCTTCGAGAAGGGCAGCTTCAAAGAGTTCGAACGCCACTCCCGCATGGGCATGGTCGAGGAGGACGCCTTCATGAAGCGGGTCGAGGAACTGCGCAAGGCCGGGGCCAAGCGCGTCTTCCTGAAGACGGGCGCCTACCGGCCGGCCGACCTGGCCCGGGCCGTCAAGTACGCCTCCAAGGCCAAGCTCGACCTCCTGACCGTGGACGGCGCGGGCGGCGGCACGGGCATGAGCCCCTGGCGGATGATGAACGAGTGGGGCATCCCGACCGTCGAGATCTGGTCGCTCACCTGGAAGTTCGCCGACCAGCTGGCCAAGCAGGGTGAGTACGTGCCGGATCTGGCCTTCGCCGGCGGCATCACCTTCGAGGACCAGATCTTCAAGGCCCTGTCCCTCGGCGCGCCCTACGTCAAGGCCGTCGGCATGGCCCGTTCGCCCTTGGCCGCGGCCATGGTCGGAAAGACCATCGGCGGCCGCATCAACGACGGCCAGGTCCCGGTTTACATCGAGCGCTTCGGCAACAGCAAGGACGAGATCTTCGTCACCGCCCCCGAGCTGCGGCAGCGGTTCGGGGCCCGGTTCGACGAGCTCCCGGCCGGGGCCATCGGCGTCTACACCTACTTCAAGCGGCTGAGCCAGGGCCTGCGGCAGATGATGGCCGGTGCGCGCAAGTTCACGCTCGACTATGTCACCCGGGACGACATCGCCTCCCTGACCAAGGAAGCGGCCGACATCAGCGGCATCCCGTTCATCACGGACGTCGACAAGGACGAGGTCCAGAAGATCCTCAAGGCGAAATAGGTTCGCCGGCAGGCGGAGATTCCTCCCATCGGCGGGAGAAAGGCGAGAGCCTTCTCCCGCCGGTTTTTTTAAACCCGGAATTCCCATCCTCCCGACGGGCATGCCTTGCCCGCGCACGACATTCCTTATATAATGGATCCATCCTTCGGAATCCGACGCGGCGGGAGGTCCCAATGATCGTGCTCAAGGACGTTCTGGCCCTTCTCGATGGCGAACTGCTGACGCCGGGAAGCCCGCTCGAGATCGCCTGTCCGCAGGTCTTCGCTTCCGACCTCATGAGCGACGTCCTGACCTCGGCCGAGCCCGGCTCTCTCCTCCTGACGGGCCTGGCGAATCCCCACGTCGTCTGCACGTGCTCCGTCGCCGACCTGGCGGCGGTCGTCTTCGTCCAGGGGAAACGGCCGGGCCCCGAGGTCGTCGACCAAGCCCGTTCGAAAAACCTGCCCCTCATCGCCACGAAAATGCCGATGTTCGAAGCGTGCTCCCGGCTCGCGGTTTTCTTCAAGGACGGTCCCCATGGCCGCTGAGGACATCTACCGCCAGGAGTTCCCGGTCAAGGGCGGCGATTTCGCCAAGGCTGGGACCGTCGCCTGCCGGATCAAGGAGCTCCTGAAGGACCTCGGCCTCGACGTCAAAACCGTACGCCGGGCGGCCATCGCCGCCTACGAGGCGGAGATGAACGTCATCATGTATGCCTGGCAGGGCCGGATGGACCTGGCCGTCTCCCCGCAGGAGGTCCGCATCACGGTCGACGACCAGGGCCCGGGCATCGCCGACATCGAGCTGGCCATGACCGAAGGGTATTCGACAGCGACACCGGAACTGCGGGAGCTCGGTTTCGGCGCGGGCATGGGCCTGCCGAACATCAAGCGGAACTCCGACGTCTTCCACGTCGATTCCCAGACGGGCCAAGGGACCCGCCTGGAGATCATCATCCGGACGAACGGTCACAAGCCATGAAAGAGAAGAACTTCCACTCCATCCACATCACCAAGGACAAGTGCATCGGCTGTGTTCATTGCCTGACCGCCTGCCCGACCAGGGCCATCCGGGTCAGGGACGGCAAGGCGCAGATCATCGACGAGCTGTGCATCGACTGCGGCGAGTGCCTGCGCGTCTGCCCCTACGACGCCGTCCATTCCCACACGACGTCGTTCGCGGCCCTCGACCACTTCGAATACAAGGTGGCCATCCCGTCGACCGTGCTTTACGGACAGTTCGGCGCCGCCAACCTGCCCACCGAGATCCTGTCCGCCCTGCGCCGGGGCGGCTTCAACGAGGTTTACGACCTCAGCTCGATCTGCGAGCTCAACTGCGCCGCCGTCGAGGAGTACCTCAACGAGCATCCCCGGCCCCGGCCGTTCATCACCGCGACCTGTCCGGTCGTCGTCCGGCTCATCCAGGGGCGCTATCCCGCGCTCTGCGGCCAGATCCTGCCCATCGAGCCGCCTCGGGAGATCGCGGCCAAGATCCTCCGAACGATCCTGCCCAAGGCGCTGAACCTCGCCCCCGAAAAGATCGGGATCATCCACATCACGCCCTGCCCGGCGAAAATGGTCTCCATCAACAGCCCGGCGACCCTGAACAAGTCCTATCTCGACGGGGCCATCTCGATCCGGGACATCTACCCCCAGATCCTCAACGCCCTCCGGAAAAGCCAGGAGGACGCCCTCATGCGCCACCTCTTCCCGGAAACACAGTTCAGCGGCATAGGCATGGGCTGGTCCCTTTCCGGCGGGGAGACCCGCGGCCTCAAAAACCACCGGGCCGTGGCCGTCTCGGGCATCCAGGACACCATGCGGGTCCTCGACCAGGTCGAGGCCGGCCTCCTCCAGGACATCGACCTGCTCGAGTGCACGGTCTGCCCCGACGGCTGCGTCGGCGGGCCGCTCGAAGTGGAGAACCGCTTCCTGGCCAAGAGCCGGATCCTGCAGCTCGTCGCCGCCGCCGGGGAGCGTGCGGTCGTCGATCCCAAGGACGTCAGCCGGCTTTATCATAAGAATTTCCTGTCCTTCGACCACCCAGTATCGCCCGTCGAATCCCGGCCCCTCGACCGCGACCCGGCCAGGGCCATCCGCAAGGCCAAGCGCCGGGAGAAGATCTTCGCCGGCCTGCCGCGCAAGGACTGCGGGGTCTGCGGGGCGCCGGACTGCTGGACGCTGGCCGACGACGTCGTCCGCGGGCTGGCGCATGTCGACGACTGCCCGTTCATCAAGAAGGAGAAGCGATGAAACTATCGGACCTGGCGACACGTCTCGATCTCAAGGTCTACACGGCGGGTACCCCGCTCGAACGGCCCGTCCTCGGCGGGTATGCGAGCGACCTGCTAAGCGACGTCATCGGCCACGGCCGCAAGGACGACCTCTGGGTCACGATGCAGATCCACCCGAACATCGTCGCCGTCGCCGTCCTCAAGGAGCTCGCCGGGATCGTCCTCGTCAACGGCCGGGAGCCAGCCCCCGAAACCCTCCAGCAGGCGGAAAGGGAAGGCGTGCCCGTTCTCGGCACCCGGCTCGGCGCCTTCGAGCTCGCGGGCCGGCTCTACGGGCTGGGGATCAAAGGGAGTTGATGGAGCTCCGGCGTTTCCGGGCCGACCTCCACGTCCACACCTGCCTGTCGCCGTGCGGGGAGCTGTCGATGTCTCCGCGCGCGGTCGTCGACCGGGCCCGGGCCGCCGGTCTCGACATCGTCGCCGTCACCGATCACAACACGACGGAGAACGCCGCCGCCGTCATCGAGGCCGCCCGGGGCACGGAGCTGGCCGTCCTGCCCGGGATGGAGATGACGACCGCCGAGGAAGTCCACATCCTCGGGCTGTTCGACCCCGGAACCGAACTTGGCCCTTTCCAGGCGACAGTCTACCGGAACCTCCCCGATGTCCCCTCGAAAAAAAAGTTCGTCAAGGACCAGGTCATCGTCGACGCCGCGGATTTCGTCACGGGGTTCAGCCCACGCTGTCTCTTCGGGGCGACGCTTTTTTCCGTCCAGGAGGCCGTCGACCTCATCCATGGCCACGGCGGCCTGGCCATCGCCTGCCACGTCGACCGGGAGTCGTTCAGCATCATCTCCCAGCTCGGGTTCATCCCGCCCGGACTTCGCCTCGAGGCCGTCGAAGTCTCGCCGCGCCTGACTATCGCCGAGGCCCGGGAAGCGCTCGGCCCGTTCGGCCCCCTCCCCGTGGTCCGTTTCTCGGACGCCCATCAGCCGGAGGAGATCGGCCGCGCCACGACCGATTTTCTCGTCGCTTCGCCGAACCTCGAGGAGATCCGCATGGCCCTGGCCGGAGAGGACGGCCGGAGGATCATCCCATCATGATGGAGGATCTCTCTCTCCACATCCTCGACATCGTCGAAAACGCGGTCGCGGCCGGCGCGACGCGGGTCCTCATCGCGGTCAACGAGAACTCGGGACGGGACATTCTGTCGTTCCGGGTGACGGACAACGGCCGGGGCATGTCGCGGGAGGAGAGAGAACGGGCCCTCGACCCGTTCTTCACGACCAAGCGGAAAAGGACGGGCCTCGGCCTGCCCCTCCTCGCCCAGACGGCCGAAGTCTGCGGCGGGAAGGTGGTCCTCGAATCCGTTCCGCGGAAAGGGACACGGGTCACGGCCCGGTTCCGTCTCCGCCACATCGACCGGCCGCCCCTGACGAAAATGGCCGAGACGATGATGATGCTCTTCTTCGGCCACGCCGAGGTCGAATTCCGCTACCGACACACCCGGAATGGATTGCGTTTCAGCTATTTGCGCCGCGCCTTTCCCGGCCGGGCCACCGCGTTCGCCGAGATCGCCGCGCTCCGGGATTCGCTCCGGACCGGTTTGAAAAGAATCGGCGTCAGCTGATCTCGCCGGTGAGGTAGGCCCGGGTCCGCGGGTCTTGGGGATTGGCGAAGACCTCGGCCGCCGGACCGTGCTCGACGAGCTCCCCCAGGTAGAGAAAAGCCAGGTAGTCGGCCACGCGCCGGGCCTGGCGCAGGATGTGGGTGACAACGACCACGGTGTATTCCTGTTTGAGCTCGATCAGCCGCCGCTCGACGTTCTGGCTCGACTGGGGGTCGAGGGCCGAGGTCGGCTCGTCGCCGAGGATGATTTCCGGCTCGACCGCGAGGCCCCGGGCCAGACACAGTCTCTGCTGCTGTCCGACCGAAAGGACGGAGGCAGGTTCGCGGAGCCTGTCCTTCACTTCCTCCCAGAGGCCGGCCACCTTAAGGTAGTGTTCGACCCGGCGGCCGAGGTCCTTCTTCGACTTGAGGCCGTGGATCTTCGGCCCGTAGGCGACGTTCTCGTAGATCGACATGGGCAGGACCTGGGGTTTCTGGGAGAGAAGCCCCATCTTTTTCCTGATCCGGGTGACCTCGGTCCGGGGCGCGTAGATATTCTCCCCGTCGAGGATGACCTCACCCTGGACGCGCGCCCCCTCGGCATTATCCAGCATGCGGTTGAGCGACTTGAGGAGGGTCGTCTTGCCGCAGCCCGACGGCCCGATGATGACCGTGATCTTTTTGGCCGGGATGTCCAGGTTGACGTCCTTGAGGACCTGGAGGTCGCCGTAATAAACGTTCAGGTTCCGGATGCTGATGGGCGCCGGTCCGTTCATGGGCGTGTCCGTCCGTTATCTGACGACATGTCGGGTGACCTTTCGGCTCATCGACCGGCCGGCCAGGCTGATGAGGAGGATGATCAGGGTCAGGACCGCGGCCGAGGCGTAGGCCCTCTGCTGGACCTCGGGGAACGGCGTCCCCAGCTGGAAGAAGATGGCCAAGGGCAGGGTCGCCGCCGGGTCGGCGAGCGAGGCCGGGACGCGGTCGGTGAACCCGGCCGTGAACAGGACCGAGGCGGCGTCGCCGATGCCCCGGCCGAAGGCGAGAAGCACCCCGGTCAAGATGCCCGGGGCGCATTGACGGACCATGACCTTGAGGGCCGTCTCGAAGCGGGTGGCCCCGAGAGAATCGGAGGCCTCCTTGAGCTCGAGGGGGACGAGGCGCATGACCTCGTCGATGGCCCGGCACATGATCGGAAATTCGAGGAGGGCGACGGTCAGCATCCCGGCAAGAAGCGAGGCCCTCAGGCCCAAGGCCAGCATGACGACGAAGCCGAAGGCGCCATAAACAATGGACGGCACGCCCCAGAGGACGTCCATGAAAAAGCGCGTCCAAACGGCCGTCTTCGAGGCGCGGCCCTTGTAGAGATTGAGATAAAGGACGAGCGGCAGGCTTATGAGGAGGGCCAGGACCGTCGCTCCGACGGCGAGGTAAAGGGAGCCCAGGATGGCGTTCAGGATGCCGCCCTCCTTGCCCAGGTAAAAGCCGCCCTTCGGCGTTTGCGTCAGCATGGACAGGCTCAAGGCTGGGACGGACTTCCAGAGGATGGTCCCGAGGATGAGGAGGAGGGAGAGGAGGACGATGGCGGCCGAGGCGGTGGCCAGGACACGGAAAAAGAGGTCGGCCCGCTTGCGCTTCCCGAGGCGGCCGTTGGCGACCCCGTTCACCGAACCCTCTTTTCGACGCGGACCAAGATCCGCCGGGCGAGGATGTTGAAGAAGAGGACGATGAGCATGAGGACGAGCGCCGCCGTCATCAGGGCCGCGTCGTAACGGGGGACGGACATCATCTCGCCGTAGTTGTTGGCGATGAGCGCCGGCAGGGGGTAGCCGGCGTCGAAGAGCGACCGGGGCACGGCCGGGACGTTGCCGACGACCATGAGGACGGCCATGGTCTCCCCGAAAGCCCGAGAGAAGCCGAGGACAGACGCCGCCAGGATCCCCTGTGCGCCCTTCCTCAGGACGACGTGGCGTGTCGTCTCCCATTTCGTCGCTCCGAGGGACAGGGACGCGTCGCGGAGGGAGCGGGGGACGGAGGCGAAGACCTCCAGCGTCACGTGGATGATCGTCGGGAAGGTCATGATGGCCAGGACGATCCCGCCGGCAAGGATGCTGTAGCCGGAGGAATAGACGCCGGCGAGAGGGGCGAGGACGCCGCCGACGAAGGGCACGACCATGATGACGCCCCAGACGCCGTAGACGACGGAGGGAAGGCCGGCCAGGAGGTCGACTACGGGCTTGGCGCTCTCGCGGACCCAGCGGGGGGCGTACTCCGAGAGGTAAATGGCCGCGAGGATCGAGACCGGCACGGCCAGGACGAGCGCGGTTACGGTCACCCAGACCGTGCCCGTGATGAAGGCCAGGAGCCCGAATTGCCCCTTGAGCGGATGCCACGCGGAGGAGAAGAGAAGCCGCGACAAGGGCTCGACGCCGAGGATGGCCTTCGACTTGAGGAACAGCCCGACGACGATGAGGAGGACGAGGACGGCCGGCAGGGCGGCGACGAAGCTCATCGCCCGCTGGGCCAGGGCGTCCTTGAAAAGCCTCATTTTTTATCCGCCGCGCCGCGGATGACGGCCAGGCCGGAAGCGATGCGCTCCGGCCCGAGGCCGACGTAGCCCATCTCGGCGACGAATTTCTGGCCGTCGACGAGGACCCATTCGAGGAATTCCGCGATGAGGGGACGGCCCGGCTTCCCCTTGATGACGAAATAGAGCTCGCGCGCCGGGGGCGAGGGGTAGACGTTCGCGGCGATGGCCCGAGTGAGTTCGTCGCGGGTCGCGTAGATCCGCTCTGCAGGGTCGATCGCCCCGTTGCCGTCCAGGTCGATCGGGCAGATCTCGAGTCCGGCGACGGGCTTCAGGGTCTTGGCGTCGTAGGCGAAATTCACGTTATTGAAGCCGATCGCCAACGGATCGCGCCGGACGGCCTCGGCCAGCCCCGGGTCGCCGTAGACCCCGACGCCGGCCAGGTCCTCCTGGTGTCCGCCCAGGTAGGCCGCCCAGGTCTCGGCGGCGCCGCAGGCGTCCGAGCGGGTGAAAACGTGGAGGGGCGTCCGGCCGTTCCGGCCGACGATTCCCTCCCAGGTTGACGCGGATCTCTTGATCCATATCCCGAGGAGCTCATCCCGGCGCAGACCGCGCCGCTGGATCTCCGCGAGGAACGGATTTTTCCGGTTGACGGTGGCGACGACGGCGTCCTTGGCCACGGCCAGGGCCACGGCCCCCTTTTCGACCTCGGCCGGCAGGATCTCCCGGGAGACCATGCCGATGTCCACGACGCCGGCCAGAGCGTCGACGATGCCCTTGCCCGCGCCGCCGGCCTGGACGTCAATGTTCACTCCGGGATGGGTTTTCTGGAATTCCTCCTGCCAGCGGACGGCCAGGGGATAGAGGGCCCAGGCGCCCGAGAGTGACAGGCTCTCCCGGGTTGAGAGGGGCCGGGAAGCGACGCTCGAGGGAAGCGACGTCGCACAAAGGAGAAGGAATAGCCATGAAAAATAACGGCTTTTCATCGTTCACCTTCCGGAGCGCTGTCGTCTTGCGGCCGGGCGCCGGGACCGGTTCTCTGCCTCCCGCTCTTCTCGACAAGGTCGGCGAAGGTCGTCCGCTCCAGGATCCCGGCCACGGAATCCCGGACCTCCTTCCACAGCCAGCGCAGTCCGCACGTCCCCTCCATGGGGCAGGGTTCGTGGGCCATGACGCTGACGCAGTCGATGGGTGCGAGGGGGCCGTCCATGACCCGGATGACCTCGGCCACGTTGATGGCCCCGGGAGGTTTGGCCAGGACATAGCCGCCTTTCCGGCCTTTGCGGCTCTTGAGATAACCCGCCCTCTTGAGGAGGAGGAGGATCTGCTCGAGGAACCCCTGGGGGATCTCCTGGGCCTTGGAGATCTCCCGGCTGTGGACGGGTCCGTCCGCGTACCGGCGGGAGAGCTCCAACATGGCCCGGCTGGCGTACTCGCCCTTGGTCGATAGCCTCATTCTCTCTCCAGCTCCGGATTAGTTGACTAAGTCAATAGACTAAGTCTATTAACATGACGGCTAAGGCTCTGTCAAGGGGTTTTTTAGCGGACGAAGGCTTTTCGCCCG
Organism: Candidatus Aminicenantia bacterium; assembly: GCA_041479905.1. Classification (GTDB taxonomy): domain Bacteria; phylum Acidobacteriota; class Aminicenantia; order Aminicenantales; family Saccharicenantaceae; genus RBG-16-66-30. Next base: position 40,292 of record JBGOYY010000004.1, on the reverse strand, counting down.
GCATAGACGGCGTTGGAGCCCAACTCCTCTTCGATCCGCATGAGCTGGTTATATTTCTCAACCCGCTCGCCGCGGCAGGGGGCACCCGTCTTGAGGTGTCCGGTACCCATGGCCACGGTCAGGTCGGCGATGAAGCTGTCGACGGTCTCGCCGCTCCGGTGGGAGACCATGGCCCCCCAGCCGGCCTTGCGGGCCATCTCGATGGCCGCAACGGTCTCCGTCAGCGTTCCGATCTGGTTCAGCTTGATCAGCACGGCGTTCGCAGCGTTTTCCTCGATGCCCCGGGTGATACGCTTGACGTTCGTGACGAAGAGGTCGTCGCCGACAAGCTCGATCTTATCGCCGAGCGTTTTGTTCAGGAGCTTCCAGCCGTCCCAGTCGTCTTCGGCCAGCCCGTCTTCGAGGACGAGGATCGGATACTTGCGGACCCATTCCTCATACATCTTGACCATCTCGTCCGCCTTCACTTTCTTCTTTTCCGTCCTCAAGTTGTAGAAACCGTCCTCGTAGATGCTGCTCACGGCCCCATCGATCGCCAGGACGATATGCTCGCCCGGCTTGTATCCGGCCTTCTCGATCGCCTTCAAGATCGTTTCCACGGCGTCCGAGTTCTTCTTGAAGGCCGGGGCAAAACCGCCTTCGTCCCCGACGCCCGTCGTGAAGCCGCCGCTCTTCAGGACGCTCTTCAGGGCGTGATAGGTCTCCGCCCCCCAGCGCAGGGCTTCGCGGAAGTTCGGGGCGCCGACGGGGGCGATCATGAACTCCTGGAGATCCGTGCTCTGCCAGTTGGCGTGGACGCCGCCGTTGAGGATGTTGAACATCGGAACGGGGAGAAGATTGGCCGAGGCGCCGCCGAGGTAGCGGTAGAGCGGCAATCCGACCGACATGGCCGCGGCCCGGGCCACGGCCATGCTCACACCGAGGATTGCGTTGGCGCCGAGCTTGCTCTTGTTCTCCGTACCGTCCAAGGTCAGCATGGCCCGGTCGACGCCGGCCTGATCGAGGGCGTCGAGGTCCAGGACGACCTCGGGGATGTCGATGTTGACGTGCTCGACGGCCTTGAGGACGCCCTTGCCCTGGTATCGGCCCATCTCGCCGTCGCGGAGCTCAAGGGCCTCGTAAACTCCGGTCGAGGCGCCGGACGGGACGGCCGCGCGGCCCCAGGAGCCGTCCTCGAGCGTGACTTCGACCTCGACGGTGGGGTTGCCGCGGGAATCCAATATCTCCCTGGCGTGGATTTTCTCGATAAGTACGGACATGTTGGCTCTCCTGATTTTTGGGCCATTTTACCAGAATAGGACCGCGATTGACAACCTCCCCCGCCGATGCTAAAAAGGGGTGGGAGATTCCATGGAAACGATCGAAGTCATCCTCAAGCTCGTCCTGGCCATCGCTCTCGGAGGGTTGATCGGACTCGAACGGGAGGCCAGCCAGAAACCGGCCGGCTTCCGGACTAACATCCTGGTCTGCGTCGCATCGGCCATGATGATGACCATGGCCACGCTCCTCGTCCAGGCCAAGGGCGGCACGTCCGATACGCTCGTTCGCATGGCCGCCGGGGTCATCACCGGCGTCGGCTTCCTCGGCGCCGGGACCATCTTCCAAGCCCGGGGGACGATCGCCGGCCTGACGACCGCCTCGACGCTCTGGCTCGTCGCCGGCCTGGGCCTGGTCATCGGCGCCGGGTATTACCTGCCGGCGCTCATCTTTACCGCCCTGACGATCACGACCCTGCTTCTCTTCCGCAAAATCGAGGACTCCTACCTCCGCAAGTCCCAGTTCCACTATCACATGAAGGCCAAGTCCCGCCCCTACATCCTCTCCAGTCTACGCAAGCTCGCTCTCCATCACGGCGTCCGGCTCGAGCGGCTGACCATGAAACAGGAGGGGCAGTCCTATCTCCTGGCGTTCTCGTTCTCGGCCTCCGAGGAAAAGGAACAGGAGTTCAACCAAGGGCTCCTCGAGCTGGCCGACATCGAAGAGCTGAAGATTGACTGACGGCCGCATCCTTCTAGCGACCCAGAACCCGGGAAAGGTCCGGGAGATCCGCCGCGCTTTCAGGGGACAGTCCCTCAAGATCATCGGGCTGGAAGATGTCCTTCCCGGCCTTTCCCATAGGGAACGAGGGAAGACCTTTTCCGCGAACGCCCGGGCCAAGAGTCTGTATTACAGCCGGAGATGGAACGGCCTGACTCTGGCCGAGGACTCGGGCCTCGAGATCGAGGCCCTGGACGGGGCGCCGGGGATCCGCTCGGCGCGCTTCTCGAGCCCGAAACCGTCCGACGAAAAGAACAACCGGAAGGTCCTCCGTCTCCTCCGGGAAGTTCCGGCGGGAGAGCGGAAGGCCCGCTTCGTCTGCGTCATGGTCCTCGCCAAGAAGGGGCACGTCGTCAGGGAATTCCGCGGCGAGGTCCGCGGCAGGATCGGGCTAGCGCCGCAAGGAGCCTCGGGGTTCGGATACGACCCGCTTTTCTATTACCCGCCCCTGCGCCGGACCTTCGCCGAGCTTCCGCCCGAGGTCAAGAACGCGGTCAGCCACCGCGGCCGGGCCGTCCTCAAGCTTCGCGCCTTCCTCGAAGCCGAAAAAAAGGCCCCGCCCGGAGGGCTTCCGGGCAGGGCCGCGGCCAGGCGTTAAGGTTTCTCGCCGCCCACCGTGATCAGGTCCCTGATATTTTCATAGACCTTCTCGCCGATCCCCTGGACTTTCATGATCTCCTCGACCTTCTTGAAATTCCCGTTCTTGGTCCGGAAATCGATGATCCTCTGGGCGATCTTGGGACCGACCCGAGGCAGGGTTTCGAGCTCCGAAGCCGAGGCCGTGTTGATGTTGACCTTCGCTTTCGGCGCGGCCGACTGGGCGTAGGCCGAGGCCAGGGAAAAGACGACGATCGCCGCGGCCAGCCCGAACGCTAGAACCTTGTTTTTTTGTGTGGTCATTGGTGTGACCTCCTTTCACCGGCCTCATAATGCAAGCTCGGTGCCAGCCGCAGTCGTCATCTATCCTATTTAATATCTTGTCGTTAAGAAAAACCGCCGCGGGCCCCCGTTAAGAGCCGTAGACAAACCGGCTCCGGCCCGGTAACAAGCGTTGGCGGGATAAACAGACTTACAGGAAGCCCTTATCCGGATCTGGATGGACACAGAGGTAAGGCGCCGATCTGAAAAGAATGTTTTTTCTTTCGCTGGACTCATTCAAGATATTTCCTAGAAGTGCGGCTCCGAGTCGCTCCGCCGCGCTTCTATCGGTCGCTCCCAAGAGTCCGCTCCCCGCCGCTCCTCCCATCGGATCCGGTCCGGGAAGGCGTGAAGAATAAACCCATTCGACTCCCCGGCCTTAAGTCCGGGGGTATGCGCAGGGTTAATACTGAGCGGCGCTTGGCGCCGGCGAACGTATCACCGCAGCGGACGGAGACGATCCCCGAGGCCCCGGAAAGGCATTGCAGTGAGAGGAGCCAGCCCGAAACAACCAACGCTCGGATCACGAGATTCGTGACAGATACTTGCCAATCAGGACCTGGGGTGGCTTTTTTTGTAAACGTCGAGAAGCTGCTTAAGATCGACGTGCGTGTATTTCTGCGTCGTGGCCAGGCTCGAATGCCCGAGGAGCTCCTGAATGACGCGCAGGTCCGCCCCGCGGCCGAGGAGGTGGGAGGCGAAGGAATGGCGGAGGGAGTGGGGGCTGATCTTCCGGACGACGGCCGTCCTGTGGATGTACTTACGGACCATCCTCTGGACGGACCTCGTCGTCAGCCGCCCGCCGCGGTAGTTCAGGAAAAAGGCCGGCTCGGCGCCCTCCTTGTCGATCAGCCCCCGCCGCGCCCGGGAGTATTCTTCGAGGGCCTCACGGGCCTTCCGGCCGAACGGAACGATCCGTTCCTTCTTGCCCTTGCCCCGGACGCGGACCAAGCGTTCCCCGAAATGGAGGTCGCCCGTCTCGATGCCGACGAGCTCGCTGACCCGGATGCCCGAGGCGTAGAAGAGCTCGAGGATGGCCTTGTCCCGCAGGTCCAGGGGCTTTCCCGACCGCGGCACGTCGAGGAGGGCGGTCGTCTCGTCCTCGGAGAGAAAAGAGGGGACTTTCTTCTCCTGCTTGGGCGTCGCCAGGACCTTGGCCGGGTTCTCATTGGTCCATTTCTTCCGGACGCAGAAAGCATAGAAGGAACGCAGGGCGGCGAGCTTGCGGCCGATGGTCGATTTTTTCCGTTTTTTCTCGTGGAGCTCGGCCAGGAAGCCGCGCAGCAGAACGTTGCCGGCCTTGTCCCAGCGGACCTCCCGCTCTTTCAGGTAGGCCGCGACCTGCCGGAGGTCGCGTTCGTAGGCGGCCAGGGTGTGGGGGGAAGCGTTTTTCTCGTGCCTGAGGAAAGACAGGAACTCAGCGATTTCCTTGTTCATCGGGCCCGCCAGGCTCCTCGGGTGTCCCGGGTTCCTCGGACGTCCCGGGTTTCTCCCAGATCTTCTCCCGGGGCGCCGCTTCCTTGAACGCGCACTTCTCGTTCCGGCAGTAGATATAAGGGTCGCCGCGGATGAGGTTCTTTTTGAGCAGGACCTTCTCCCCGCACTGCGGGCAGGGCCGGTCGATCGGCTCGTCCCAGGTGGCGAAGGTACACTTCGGGTAGTTGCCGCAGCCAAAGAAGAGCTTCCCCCGGCGCGTCTTTCGCCGCAGGAGCTTGCCGCCGCAGGCGAGCGGACAGTCGATCCCCGTTTCGGCGTTCTCCTTCTTGATGTACTTGCACTTGGGATAATCGGGGCAGGCGACGAAGGCTCCGTATTTCCCGAACTTCTGGACGAGTTGGGCGCCGCACTGGGGACATTTCTCGTCCAGGGGTTTGGATTCCTTCTTGTCCAGGCTTTCGCGGAACTTGCACTCGGGATAGCCCGCGCAGGCCTTGAACCGGCCGAAGCGGCCGTCCTTGATGACCACCTGGCCGCCGCACTTCGGACACTTCTCGTCGATGGGGATGCCTGTCTTCTTGACCACTTCGGCCTCCTGGCCGGCCTTGAGGTACTCCCCAAGGAGCGCGTAGTATTCCCTGAGGCTGTCGACGCCCTTCCGGGTCCCTTCGGAGATCTGGTCGAGCTCCTCCTCCATGTGGGCCGTGAACTTGTACTCCATGAGTTTGGCGAAGTACTTGACGAGGAAATCCGTGACGTACAAGCCCAGTTCGGTGGGGACGAACTTGCCCTTGTCCATGACGACATAGGTGCGGCTCTGGATCGTGGCGAGGATCGGCGCGTAAGTGCTCGGCCGGCCGATGCCGCGGGCCTCGAGCTCCTTGACCAGCGTCCCTTCCGTGTAGCGGGCCGGCGGCTCGGTGAATTTCTGCTTGGACTCGAGCTCCACCAGCTTGAGGGTCTCGCCCGCCGCGGCCTTGGGCAGGAGCTCCTTGTTGTCGCTCCCGTTCGGCCACAGGGCCAGGAAGCCGTCGAACTTGACGACTTCGCCCTTGACCTGGAAGAGGTAGCGGTCGGCCCGGACGTCGAAGGCGGTCTCCTCGACGACGGCAGGGGCCATCTGCGAGGCGAGGAACCTGTTCCAGACGAGCTTGTAGACGTCGTACTCCTCTTTCTTGAGGAAGGGCTTGACCTTCTCCGGGGGCAGGTCGAGGTGGGCGGGCCGGATCGCCTCGTGGGCGTCCTGGGTTTTTTTCTTGCTCTTGTACTGGTTCGGCTTGGCGGGGACGTAGGCGGGCGAGTATTTTTGACCGATGTACGCCCGGGCCGCCGCCTGGGCCGACTCGGAGACGCGCATCGAATCCGTGCGCATGTAGGTGATGAGCCCTGTCTGGCCGAGCTCCCCGATGGCCATGCCTTCGTAGAGCTTCTGGGCGACGAACATCGTCTTCTTCACCGGGAAACGGAGAAGCCGGAAGCCGTCCTGCTGGAGGGTGCTGGTGATGTAGGGCGGGGCGGGGTGCTTGTATTTTTCCTTGACCGCGACCTTGTCGAGGACGAACGGCGCGCGCTCGCACGCGGCGACGATCGCCCCGGCCTCCTCGGCGTTTTTGACCTTGGCCTTTTTCCCGTCGATCTTGGTCAGCGCGGCCTTGAAGGCGGGCGGGTTCTGGGCCTCGAGCCGGGCGGCGATCGTCCAGTACTCCTCGGTGACGAAGGCCTTGATCTCCTTCTCCCTGTCGCAGATGAGCCGCAGGGCCACGGACTGGACCCGGCCGGCCGAGAGGCCCCGGCCGATCTTTTTCCAGAGGATGGGGCTGATGAGGTAGCCGACGAGGCGGTCGAGGACGCGCCGCGTCTGCTGAGCCTCGAGCTTGGCGAGGTCGATCTGGCCGATGTTGCGGAAGGCGGCTTGGACGCCCTCCTCGGTGATCTCGTGGAAGACAGCCCTGAAGATGCGCGGATTGTCCTCTTCGAGGAGTTGGCTGAGGTGCCAGGAGATGGCCTCCCCTTCGCGGTCGGGGTCGGCCGCCAGGATGACTTGCGCGCAGTCCCGGGCCGCTTTCTTGAGCTCGGCGACGATCTTCTTTTTCTCGGGGATGACCTGGTAGGTCGGCTGGAAATCGGCCTGGACGTCGACGCCGAGCTGTTTTTTCGGCAGGTCGCGAACGTGTCCCATCGAGGCCTTGACGATGTAATCTTCACCCAGATAATGATTGACCGTCTTCGCCTTGGCCGGCGATTCGACGATGACCAGTGATTTCGCCAATTACATTCTCCTCTGAAACTGTTTTCCGGGATGCTGGACGACGACCCCCTTCAGCTCGAGGCCGAGCAGGAGCGCCAGCAGGCCGGAGATGGAAAGGCCCGTCTTTTCGGCCAGCTCGTCGATGGGAAGCGCCGCGTCGACGGGCAGTTCACTCACGAGCCGGCACTCTTCCCGGCTCAGAGAATCCGGACTATTCTCCTCTTTCTCCCTTTTCTGCGCAAGGAGATTTTCCCGCCACGGCGACGGCAGGGCCTCGGCCACGTCCTCCCAGGACTCGACGAGCTTGGCTCCGTCCCGGATGAGGCCGTTCGAGCCCCAGCTCTCTGCGGAGGTCACGTTGCCGGGCACGGCCATGACCTCCCGGTCCTGCGACAGGGCCAGCCGGGCCGAAATGAGCGACCCGCTGCGCCGGGCGGCCTCGACGACGACGAGCCCGAGCGCGAGCCCGCTGATGACCCGGTTGCGGACGGGGAAGTGCTCGGCGAGCGGCGGCGTTCCCAGGGCGAACTCCGAAACGACGGCGCCCCGCCCGGCGATCTCCCGGGCGAGGCCGCGGTTCTCCCGCGGATACGGGACGTCCAAACCAGAACCTAACACGGCGACCGTCCTTCCCTGTTTGAGGGCCCCCCGGTGGGCGCAGGCGTCGATGCCGAGCGCCAGGCCGCTCGTGACGACCAAGCCGCGGCTGGCCAGATCGGCGGCCAGCTTCTCGGCCACGGCCCGCCCATAAGGGGTCGGCCTTCTCGTCCCGACGACGGCCACCGCGGCCTCCCGAAGCGTCTCCGCGTCGCCCTCGCAATAGAGGACGAATGGAGGGTCGTAGATTTCTTTCAGGTAATCCGGGTACCCGGGGTCCTCAAAGGTCAAAAGAGTATACGCCTTCCGCCCGATTTTTTCTACTTCCTCGCCGGCCCGGCCGATGGCCCGGCCGGAGACGATCGCCTCGATCGTCCCGTTTTCCAGGCGGAGTCCCTCGAAGTCTGCCCGGCCCGCCCGGAAGACATCGAGGACCGAAGGGAAACGCCCGAGGACCCTCCGGGCAGCTGCGCTCGGCCCGTGAAAGACGAGGTGGAGGGCCAGCCAGCAGAGGTTTCGGTCGTCCACGGCGCACTCCTAGATAGAAAGACGCTCGGAGACGGCGAATCGTCCCAGGCGCGGGGCCGTTTCGTCAGCGCTCGAAGAGGAGGGAGGACCCGGTGTCAACCCCTGGACTCCCCGGCATGAATGCCGGGGCAGGGCTTCCCAGTCCCGGTCCTTGCAAGACCGGGGCTTGTTCGGGGTTAACCCTGAGCAGGGCTTACCACCGGCTTTGCAGTGCCGGTGCTGGAAACCGGCAGTCCCGGTCCTGGCTGGACCGGGGCCTCGCTTCTCTTCCCCGCCCTGAAAGGCGGGGCTTAGCGGCGGCGAACGGGTAAAAAGTCCCGGCCACGGCGCCCTCCCCCTCAGGGTTCGAGCCTGAACTTTTTATGGGACGAGGCCGCGCCCCGGACAAGGGTCAGGCGCGACGGCGGGACGTCCAGGTATTCGGCCAGCCGCTCGGCGACTTCCCGGTTGGCCCGCCCCTTCTCCGGGGCGGCTACGACCCGGACCCGGAAAACGTCGTCGCCGAGCTTCTCGACGCCGGGCGCCTTCGCGCGCGGCTGGACCTTGACCGTGAGGAGCGTCGCCATGCCTCTCCGCACCGGACGTTCTAACGTCCGGTGTCCGTCTTTCCTTAATTCCGGTCCTTGAGGACCGAGCGGTACTTGTCGAAGAGCTCCTGGAGCTCCTTCCGGGTGATGACGTAGCGGCTGACGTAAACGGACAGCGTCGAGCGGACGGGGTCGTTCGACTTGATGAGGACGTAGTCGCGCTGGACGCCCGTCCGGGACTGGGGCGGGAAGCGGAGCTCGACCTCGCGGGACTCGCCCGAAGGCAGGAAGAACGGAGAGGCGAGAGGACGGCCGCCGGAGAAGAATTTGACATTCTCGTGGGCCATCTCGACCTTGAGCTCGCGCTCGCCCGTGCTCTTGATGACGATCTTCGCCAACGGCGTCTCGCCCTCGAGCGAGAGGCCCATGTCGACGTTGTACTTGTCGACATCGATCCTGGCCGAGGGCGGGACCTCGATGTCGGCGGTCAGGCTGAGTTCCCTGCGCCCGCGCTCGGCGTCGTTGGAGACGAGATAGATATAGCGGGTCATCTTCCCCGAATACCCCCGGGTGTCGAAGGTCGTCTTGATCTTGCCCTCATTGCCCGGGGGGATCTTCTGTTCGGAAACGAGCGCCGCCGTGCAGCCGCAGGTCGTTTCGACCTTGTCGATGACGAGGAGGGCGTCCCCCTCGTTCTTGAAGACGAATTCGTGGTTGACGACGTCTCCCTGCTTGACCTTGCCGAAATTATGGGCTGTTTCCTTGAAGACGGCCCGGGGCTTCTTCGCCTGGGCCAGGGCGCCGGAGGCGAAGAGAAGGGCCACGACCGGAACGATGACGGCGCCCAGGCGCCGCGCAGCACGTTGGCTCATCGGCATCTCCTCATTGAAGGATACGCTATGTATACAGGATATTCTCAATTTTCCGCAATGTCACTCGACCGTGACGCTCTTGGCCAGGTTGCGCGGCTGGTCGACGTCCAGGCCTTTGGCGGCGGCGGAATAATAAGCGAAGAGCTGCAGCGGCAGGACCGTCAGGAACGGCGAAAAGAGCTGGTGCACTTCGGGGATGGGGAAAACCTCTTCGGCCACGGCCCGGGCCTTGGCGTCGTCTTCGAAAGCCACGGCCAGGATCCGGCCGCTTCTGGCCTGGACCTCGGCGATGTTCGAGAGCATCTTCTCGTAGACACGGTCGCGGGGGACGATGGCCAGGGTCGTCATCTTTTCGTCGATCAGGGCGATGGGGCCGTGCTTCATCTCCCCGCCGGCGTAGCCCTCGGCGTGGGTGTAGGAGATCTCCTTGAGCTTCAGGGCCCCTTCGAGGGCGATGGGGAAGTTAATCCAGCGGCCGAGGAAAAGATAGTCCTCGCAGGCGAGGTAGCGGCGGGCGGCCCGTTCGATGTCGCCCGCCCGGCCGAGGACCCGGTCCATCTTGTGCGGCACGCGCTGGAGCTCCTGGACGAGGGCCAGGCTCTCCCCGGCGCCGAGGGCCTCCCGAGCCTGGGCGAAACCCAGGGCGAAGAGGGCCAGCGCGGCCATCTGGCCGACGAAGGTCTTGGTCGCGGCAACCCCGATCTCCGGGCCGGCGTGGAGGTCGAGGATGCCATCGGCCGCGCGGGCCATCGAGGAATTCAGGTTGTTCGTCACGGCCAGGACGGCCCGGGCCTTTTCCCCGGCCGCGCGGAGAGCGGCCAGTGTATCGGCCGTCTCGCCCGACTGGGAGATGCCGAGGACGAGCGTCCTGCGGTCCATGGCGAAATCCCGGGAGCGGAGCTCGGAAGCGTATTCGACGTCGACGGGGACGTGGGCCAGCGTCTCAAGCAGGTATTTCCCGACAAGGCCGGCGTGGTAGGAGGTTCCGCAGGCGATGAAGACGACCCGGTCGACCTCCCGAAAGACGGCCGGAGCGATGCCGGTGTCGTCGAGGAAGACCCGCCCCGATTCGAGGGAGACCCGGCTTTTCAGCGTGTCCCGGACGACGTCGGCCTGCTCGAAGATCTCCTTGGCCATGAAGTGCTCGAAGCCCCTCTTCTCGATCATGGCCGGCTCCCAGGTCAGGGTTTCCACCGTCTTCTCGACCGGCGCCCCGGCGAAGGTCTCGAAGCGGACGCCCGCCGGCGTGAGCACGGCGATCTCACCGTCGTCCATGTAGGAGACGCGCCGGGTGTGGCTGAGGAGCGGGGTGATGTCCGAGGAGATGAAGGTTTCTCCGGAGCCGAGGCCGACGACGGCGGGCGGCCCGTTCTTGGCGACGACGATCTTGCCCGGGTCGCGCGACGAGATGCACGCCACGGCGAAGGCCCCCTCGAGCTCGGCGACGGCCGCGCGGACGGCTCCCTCGAGCGACCCCCGAAAATACTTCTCGACGAGGTGGACGATGACCTCGGTGTCCGTCTCCGTCCGGAAGACGTGGCCCTCGCCGCGGAGCCGCTCTTTGAGGGACCAGTAGTTCTCGACGATGCCGTTGTGGACGAGGGCGATCGTCCCGCTGCAGTCGACGTGGGGGTGGGCGTTGTCCTCGCTCGGGCGCCCGTGGGTGGCCCAGCGGGTGTGGGCGATGCCGCAGCCGCCCGCGAGCGGATGGAGGCGGAGGTCCTCGTCGAGGTCCCGGACCTTCCCTTTGACCCGCCGGCGACCGATTTCGTCGCCGTCGAGGACGGCGATCCCGGCCGAGTCGTAGCCCCGGTATTCGAGCCGCCGGAGGCCCTCGACCAGGTCCGGGACGGCGTCCCTGAGCCCGACGCAGCCGATGATCCCGCACATGGTTTTTCTCCTTCAGTCGGCGTCGGAGGCTTCGGCCTCTTCGTCGTCCGCGCCCGGCGGCGGCGGACAGCCGATGAGCGGCAGGTACTTGGCCCCCTCGCCCTGGGGGTTCAGGGATTCGAGGATGCGAACGTCGTCCAACTTGGAGAGGTCGACGACCTCGCCGGCGTTTTCCGGGGCCAACACCTGGACGGACGGCCGGAAGATGTCCTGCTCGCTCGTCGCCCGGACGACGCCGACCCGCCCGTCACTCATGGAGACGAGCGTCCCCACCGGCCAGGCGCCCATGAACTGGAAGAACTTGTCCAGGAGTTGGGGGTCGAAGATCTTGCCCTTCTCGAGCATCATCAACTCGTGGATTTTCTCGGGTGGATAATCCTTCTTGTAGGACCGCTTGAGGGCCAGTGCGTCGTAGACGTCGCAGATCGAAACCATCATCGAAGCGGGGTGAGGCTTACGGGCATAGGGCGACTTCGGATAGCCGGCCATGTCGTAGCGGAGATGGTGCTCGTAGGACACGACCATGGGCAGGACGCCCAGGGCGTCCTTGTAGCCGTCGAGGATCTTGGCGCCGAGGAGCGGGTGGTTGCGGATCTTGACGAACTCCCCGTCCGACAGCTTGTCCGTCTTCTGGATGATCTTGAGCGAGATGTAGAGTTTGCCGACGTCGTGGTAGAGCGCGGCGATGCCCAGGTCGAGGACGTCGTCCTTGGAGAACTGGAGCTTCGAGGCGAAGAACATCGAGAGCAGGGTGACGTTGAGGAGGTGGACGAAGGTCACCAGGTCGCGCCTCTTGACGGATACCAGGTTGAGGAGCTCCTGGTGGCGGCCGACGAAGTCCTCCATGATGCCCAGGATGTTGAAGCGGAGGTCGAGGTAGTCGACCTCTTCATCCTCGAGGACGACATTGAGGGCGTTGGACACGGTCTGCACGGAGCCTTCGTATCTCGTCCGCGTCTCGTCAGCCTCCGTCGCCTCCTCCTCCCCCTTGACCGTGGTCCGCAGCTTGCCGGCCCGGATGTTCTGGATCCCGTGTAAACTGAAGTATTCCTGCTCGCTGATCTTCTCCTGCCGTTTCACCCGGGTCAGGAAGATGATGAACTCGCGGAGCTCCTCGAAGCGCAGGCCTTGCTGGAAGATGATCCTCTCGACGCCGTTCTTCTCCAGAAAATCGATGAGCAGGCCGAGCTTGCCGCGCAGGTTGAAAAAGATCTCGTCCTCCCAGGCCGCCTCGCCGCCGACGATGCCGAGGACGAGCTCCTTGCGGTCTTCGAGGAGCTCCTGGACGGCGCCGTGGAGCCGGTCGAGGTACTCCCTGAACTTGGGGTGGTCGCCGGTGTAGATCTTGCCGGCCTGGATGGCGTTCATCAGGTAGATGAAGCAGATCTTGATCTTATCCCTCACGCCATTTCTCCAAAACGCGTTTGGCTTCCTGCCTGACCTTGCGGTTCCAGAGATCCTTCCGCTCGGACAGGGGCTCGATGTAGGGCAGGGCATCGCGAAGGTCGCAGCGCTCGACGATCCGGAAGTTCCGGAGGAGCGACTTGTTCCGGATGCCGTAGGGGGACGGCAGGCCGAAGAGCTTGGTGAAGGCGACGTGTTTGGTCCGCTCGTTCCTCATGAGGAGGACCAGCGCTTCGGCCTGGATGAGCTCGTTCTTCTTGCCCAGGATGGGGAAGAGGAAGGCCTCGTCGAATTCCTTGAGGTTCTGCATCGCCTGGAGGGCCCGAACTTTCACGGCCTGGTCGCCGGCCTCGTAGACTTTCTTCAGCGTTTCGAGGGATACGGGCGTATCGATGGACTTCAGGCCGTCGGCGATCTTGCCCAGGAGCTCGCTGTCGGAGGATTTTTTCTTGATCCCCGCGTGGATCGCCTCGAGGCGGGAGGGGAAGAACCGGAAACAGGCCCGCAACAGAGAGGCGGTCACGATCCTGTCCTTGAAAACCGTGGCGAAATAGGCCTCCCACTCGTGGAGGCTCTCCCCGAGTTTCCCGATGAAGAGGTCGAGCTCCGGCCTCGTCTCGCCGCGCAAGATACAGCCCTCGACGTGCTCGGCAACGGATCTCTTCGCCTGGTCGAAGGCCGGTTCGCCGAGAAGGTCCCCGGCCCGGCTCTCCAGGATGTCGAAGAGGTCGAGCAGGAACTCGAAATCGCCCTCCTGGACGATCCTCTCCCATTCCTCGGCGACCCGCCCCAGCTGGGCGACGGCCGTCTCCTTCTTGGTCTCCCGGGAGAGCAGGACGAGGAGGAGGAAGCGGTAGTTCCTCTGGAGGAGCTGGCGGTCGAGGGCGAGCTTCTTGTCGAAGGATATTTCGTTCAAGAGGTTGGACAGGGTCTGGCGGTAGATCTCGGAGTGGAGCTGGGACGAGGCCCCCGAAAGGAGGATGCGGATCTTCGACTCGACCTCGGACCTCCGGTTCTGGGGGTTGTCGGAGTGGAAGAGGGCGTGGAGCGAGGTCGAGATCTTCTTGTGCCGCTCCTTGTCGATGATCCGGGAGAAGATGCTGAAGCTCAGCGAGTCGAACTTGTCGTTGCCGATGATCTCCTCCCAGAGCGTCGAGGCCAGGTCCTCCTCGCTCAGGTCGGAGATGAGGAGCTTGAGGTTCTCGAATTTAGACTCCGTCGGCGTCTTCCGGGCGGCCACGACCGTCCGCAGGAGCTTTTTCGCGCAGGTGCGGTGCTTCTCCTCGGAGGTCGTCTTGAGGTAATGGAAGAACTTGGCGAAGTTCTTGTGCAGTTCCTCGTTCTGGATGAGGTCCTCGGTGTTGAACTTGCCGACGACCTTCTCGAAGCTCCCGGCCAGCTGGTCGAGCTTGCCGTCGTCGCTTTCCTCCACGGCCTCCATGAGGAGGTAGGGCCAGATGTCCTTGATCTCCTCGCCCTCGCCGAGCAGGACCTGGGAATAGTCCAGCACGTCGAGGGAGATGTGGAGGATGTTTTCTTTCTTGATGATGGCCTGGGCGCCGCCCTCCTTGATGAAGGCCTTGACGGGCAGCATGATCTTGGAGGCGAAGCGCATGAACTCGGCGTGGGGGATGCCCGGCCGGATCTCGAGGCGCTTGATCTTGCGGAAGTGGAAGAGCTGGGCCAGGTCCACGTAGGTCCGGTCGCCCTCCCAGAACCGGTTGTCGATGAGGAGGGCGTGGGGCGAGAACCCGATGGACAGGGGGCTGATGTGGACGAAGATGGCTTCGAGCTTGGCCAGGAGCTCGTTGACGCTGCTTTTGAAGGCCGGATGGTCGGGATTGTACATCGAGGCCATCTTGAAGGCGACCCGCAGGGCCCGGGCCATGGACCGGATGAGCTCGTCTTTATCGGACGACCAGGAATGGCCCGGCGCCGTCGGGGCGGACTCGGCTGCCTTCACGAGCGTCGTTTCGCCATCATCTCCGGGCATAGGTTCACCTCTTCGGTTGGGAACAGGGGACCATTCTCCTCTTCCCTGATGAAAGTACCATGCTCCCGATGGATGATTCAAGGGGTGATATCGCCTCCCCTTGTCCTTCTCATTGAGCCGCCCGGGGGCTTGTGCTATACTGCCCGAAAATGGAACGGAGGCTGACCTCATTCGCAGAGCAGTTCTGGCCCTCGCGGACGGGACCGTCCTCGAAGGCGTAGGCTTCGGCGCGAGCGCCAAGATCGGGGGGGAAGTCGTTTTCAATACCGGGATCGTCGGCTACCCGGAGAGTATCACCGACCCCTCCTATCACGGCCAGATTCTGTGCCAGACCTACCCGCTCATCGGCAACTACGGCGTCGACCCGGCCCGCTTCGAGTCGGAAAGGCCGCAGATCGCCGGCTACGTCGTCTCGGAGCTCTGCGACTATCCGTCCCACGAGACATCGGTGAAAACCCTCGATGACTGGCTCCGGGAGAACGGCGTCCCGGGGATCTCCGGCATCGACACGCGGGCCCTGACCAAGAAGCTCCGCGTCCACGGCGTCATGCCCGGGCTCCTCGCCGCCGCCGACAACCCGCTCAACGTCGCCCGGCTGCGCCGCGAGGCCCGCGCCGCGCCCGACCCCAACGCCCGCGACCTCGTGGCCGAGGTCACGACCCCGGAGATCCGCATCATCAATCCGCAGGCCCGGAAGACGATCGTCCTCATCGACTGCGGCGTCAAGCAGGGCATCATCCGGGCCCTCGTCCGGCGAGGCGTCTCGGTCGTCCGCGTCCCGGCCGACACGGACGCCGGCCGCATCCTGGCCTTTTCGCCGCGGGGCGTCGTCATCTCCAACGGCCCGGGCGACCCGAAACGGGCCGTGGCGACGATCGCCGCCGTCCGCAGGCTCCTGCGCGAGGGCGTTCCCCTTTTCGGCATCTGCCTGGGGAACCAGCTCCTCGCCCTGGCCGCGGGCGGCGACACGTTCAAGCTCAAGTTCGGTCACCGGAGCCAGAACCAGCCTTGCCTCGAGGAGGGCACGAAGCGCTGTTACATCACCAGCCAGAACCACGGTTTCGCCGTCGACACGGCCACCCTGCCCCGCGCCTGGGCGCCCTGGTTCCGGAACGGGAACGACGGGACGAACGAGGGCATCCGCCACCGCCGTCGGCCCGTCTTCGGCGTCCAGTTCCACCCCGAAGCCTGCCCCGGGCCGACGGACACCGAATTCCTTTTCGACACGTTCCTCGAGGCCGCCGGATGAAAAAGCCGAAGAAGGTCCTCATCCTGGGGAGCGGCGCCCTCAAGATCGGCGAGGCCGGCGAGTTCGACTATTCCGGAAGCCAGGCCATCAAGGCCCTCAAAGAAGAGGGCTGCGAGGTTGTCCTCATCAACCCCAACATCGCCACGATCCAGACCTCCGAAGGGATGGCCGACCGGGTCTATTTCCTGCCCGTCACGCCCTATTTCGTCGAGAAGGTCATCGCCCGGGAAAAGCCCCAGGGCGTCCTCCTCGCCTTCGGCGGCCAGACGGCCCTCAACTGCGGCGTCGCCCTCTGGAAAAGCGGCGTCCTCGAAAGAGCGGGCCTGCCCGTGCTCGGAACGCCGATGGAAGCGGTCGAAAAGACGGAGGACCGCAAGCTTTTCAACCAGGCCCTGGCCGCGATCAGGCTCAAGACGCCGCACGGCATCGCCGTCCGGACGGTCGAAGCGGGTCTGCGGGCGGCCGAGGCCGTCGGCTATCCGGTCATGGCCCGCGTCGCCTACGCCCTCGGCGGCATGGGCAGCGGCATCGCTTACATGCCGCGCGAGCTCCGCGAGTCGTTGAAAAAAGCCTTCACCGCCGCCCCCCAGGTCCTCGTCGAGGAGTACCTCGATGGCTGGAAGGAGATCGAGTACGAGGTCGTCCGCGACCGCGCCGACAACTGCGTCACGGTGTGCAACATGGAGAACTTCGATCCCATGGGCATCCACACCGGGGAGAGCATCGTCATCGCCCCGTCCCAGACGCTGACGAACGAGGAGTACCACCGCCTCCGAGCGATCGCCATCAAGGCCATCCGCCACCTGGGCATCGTCGGCGAATGCAATATCCAGTACGCCCTCAATCCCCGCGACGGCGACTACCGCATCATCGAGGTCAATGCCCGTTTGTCGCGGAGCTCGGCCCTGGCCAGCAAGGCCACGGGCTACCCGCTGGCCTTCGTCGCCGCCAAGCTCGCCCTCGGCCATCTCCTGCCCGACCTGCCCAACTCGATCACCAAGGTCACCTCGGCCTGCTTCGAGCCGGCCCTCGACTACCTCGTCGTCAAGATCCCGCGCTGGGACCTCAAGAAATTCGGCCGCGTGTCGAAGAAGATCGGCTCGGAGATGAAATCCGTGGGCGAGGTCATGGCCGTCGGCCGGTCCTTCGAGGAGGCCGTCCAAAAGGCGGCCCGGATGCTCCAGGTCGGCGTGTACGGCCTCGTCGCCAACGAGAACTACTCATTCCGCAATCTCGAGAAGGAGCTCCGCCAGCCGACCGACGAGCGGCTCTTCGGCATCGCCGAGGCCCTCAAGAAAGGCTTCACGGTCGACCGCATCCACGAGCTGACCCGGATCGACCGCTGGTTCCTCCACAAGATCAAGTCCGTCGTCGACTGCGAGGCCCGGCTCCGGGGCCGCCGGCTCGGCGCCGTGCCGCCGGACCTTCTCCTCGAGGCCAAGCGGAAGGGCTTTTCGGACAAGCAGATCGCCCTCCTCACCGGGTCATCGGAGCTCCGCGTCAGGAAGAGGCGAAAAGACACGGGTCTCGTCCCGGCCGTGAAGCAGATCGACACCCTCGCCGCCGAGTACCCGGCCCAGACGAACTACCTCTATGTGACCTACAACGGCCGCGAGGACGACGTCTCCTTCCGCGGCGGCAAGGGCAAACCGGGCAAGGTCATGGTCCTCGGCTCGGGGTCCTACAGCATCGGCTCCTCGGTCGAGTTCGACTGGTGCTGCGTCAACGCCGCCCTGGCCCTCAAAAAGCTCGGCTACGCGACGATCATGGTCAACTACAACCCGGAAACGGTGTCGACCGACTATGACATCTGCGACCGGCTGTATTTCGACGAGCTCAGCTTCGAGCGGGTCCTCGACATCTACGAGAAGGAACGCCCCCTCGGCGTCCTCCTGTCGATGGGCGGGCAGATCCCGAACAACATCGCCCTGAGGTGCCACCAGGCCGGAGTGCGCGTCCTGGGGACGCCGCCGGCCAGCATCGACCGGGCCGAGAACCGCTTCAAGTTCTCGAAACTTCTCGACGATCTCGGCGTCGACCAGCCCGCGTGGCGCGAGCTCCGCAGCGTTCGCGAGGCCAAGGCCTTCGCCCGGACGATCGGCTACCCCGTCCTCATCCGGCCGTCCTACGTCCTGAGCGGGGCGGCCATGAGCATCGTCTTCAACGAGGACTATCTCGATCGTTACCTCCAGAAGGCCTCCCGGGTATCGCCCGAGTATCCGGTCGTCATCTCCAAATTCATCATGAACGCCAAGGAGATCGAGCTCGACGCCGTGGCCGACCGCGGCGAGGTCGTCGCCTCGGCCATCATCGAGCACGTCGAGAACGCCGGCGTCCACTCCGGCGACGCGACCATGGTCCTGCCGCCCCAGAAGCTCTACA
This sequence comes from Candidatus Aminicenantia bacterium, assembly GCA_041479905.1. Taxonomy (GTDB): domain Bacteria; phylum Acidobacteriota; class Aminicenantia; order Aminicenantales; family Saccharicenantaceae; genus RBG-16-66-30. Next base: position 22,210 of record JBGOYY010000004.1, on the reverse strand, counting down.
TCGAGACGATCCGCCGCATCCGTGAGATCGGTCGGGAGATCGCCCGGGCCCTGGAGATCACCGGGCCCTTCAACATCCAGTTCATCGCCAAGGACAACGCCATCAAGGTCATCGAGTGCAACCTGCGGGCTTCGCGCTCCTTCCCCTTCGTCAGCAAGGTGGCCCGGACGAATTTCGTCGAGCTGGCCGTGGCCGCCATCATGGGCCAGCCCGTCCGCAACCGGAAGTCGACCCTCGACCTGAACTACGTCGGCGTCAAGGCCCCCCAGTTCTCCTTCTCCCGGCTCAAGGGCGCCGACCCCGTCCTGGGCGTCGAGATGGCCTCGACCGGAGAGGTCGCCTGCCTGGGAGAGGACGTCCACGAGGCCTATCTCAAGGCCATCCTCTCGACCGGGTTCACCCTGCCGAAGAAGAACATCCTCCTGACGATCGGCGGCGAGGAATCCAAGCACCGCTTCCTCGGCGCCGCTCAAACCCTGGCCGGCCTGGGCTACAGGATCTTCGCGACCGAACGCACGTCGGCCTACTTCAAGGAGAACGGCGTCCCCAACACGCGCCTGTTCAAGGTCCACGAGCGGAGAGGGCCCAATATCCGCGACTACATCGCCGACCGCAAGATCGACCTCGTCATCTCCGTTCCCAACCCGGCTAAAAGGGTCGAGTTCAACTCGGCTTACAAGCTGAGGCGCATGGCCGTCGATTTCTCGATCCCCATCCTGACCAACCTCCAGGCCGCCGACCTCTTCGTCCAGGCCCTGGCCGCAAAAAAGCCGGCTGACCTCAAGGTCAAGCACTGGGCCGAGTACGAATGACGGAATCTTGACCCAATCTTGACAAATCCCTGACAACTCGCGCCCCCGGCGACCCCATCTTGTAGGTGCCCGGTGAATCCGGGCTAACATTCCACTTTAGGAGGGACCTCATGAAAAAGGTCATCTTGATGGTTTTGGTGGTGGGTTTGGTTGCCGGGTTGGGGTCCCGGCAGGCGTTCGCCCAGGAAAAGAAGGTCGAATTCAGCCTGAACCTGGGCGTCATGACGGACCTGTCGTCCGAAAGCTCGTTCTCGGAAGTGCTGTTCACGTTCGCCCCGCAGGTCGACATCCATATCTCCCCGGCCTTTATGATCAGCCCCGAGGTCATGGTCGTCACCGACGACAGCTTCAGCTTCAACCCGTTCCTGCTCTACCCCGGCGTGATCTTGAACTACACCTCAAAGGGCTTCTTCGTCGGGGGCGGCGTCGTGCTTCCCGTTATCTTCTGGGAGGGCGAGTCGGACACCGGGGACCTTCTCCCCAAGATCAATGTCGGCTACCGCGGCAATCATTTCAACCTGACGGCCTATCTGCTCACGGACACCCACGAATTCCTCAAGTACAACTTGATCGGCCTGGGCGTCGGCTATAGGTTCTGACCGTCCGCGACCACCACGGGACGGCCACACGCACGGGGGCGCCTGCCCCGGACGCCCCCGTGCGTTAGTCCTGCGCATCCCGGGAAAATCCAAGGGCCGGATCGATGACGGCGTCCGACCAGCGGATCTTGAGACCGCCCGGCCGGCACTTGTCCAGAGGGAGCGAGTCGACTATAATCGTTGTAGGGTGAACCGAGCATGCGCACGAAACGAACCTTCCTCCCGATAATGGTGGTTCTTGTCCTCGGAGCGGCGCTCTCGCTCCGGGCCCAGGCGACGGCAGGCCGGACCTTCAAGGTCAAGGTCACGGCCGAGCAGGCCAACCTCAGGGAAAAGCCCGACATCGGAAGCGGCATCGTCCAGCAGATCCCGGAGGGCACGGTCCTCGAAGCCGACAAGAAGGAAGGTGAGTGGTTCCTCGTCCGCTACACCCTGGAGGACGGCGGGGTCATCGGCGGCTACATCCATGAAAGCCTGGTCGAGGTCGTCGATCAAGGGGCGGCGCCCGAGCCCGCGAGGAAAACGCCGGGGAGAGAGACGCCCCAGAGGCAGCGCGCCGCGGCGACGGGGACGGTGAAGCCGTCCGGACGGAGCGCCCTCACTTCGCACTTGGAGTTTTCCGTATCGGCGGGGACCGGCTGGACCGCCCCCCGGGACCTCAACGACGGCGCCCAGGGCTTCGCCGATTATCACGGCGCCTCCCTCGGGATTCCGGCTTCGGGACCCGTCGATGCCCTGCACCTGGCGACTCTCGTCGGCCTCGAGCTTTCCTACAGGGTTTCGCCCTGGCTCTCCATGGGCCTGGGCGTCGACTATTTCTGGGGCGCGAACCGGGGCCGGGTCGGATTCACGGACGGGGTCTTCTCGGAGACTCTCGACACCAGACCCTCGGTCAGCGCCATCCCGGTCAAGCTCGGCGTCCGGTTCTATCCGGGAAAAGGCTTTTACATCCGGGGCAGCCTCGGCGTTTATTTCGTCAAAGCCGGCTACCTCTACCGCCTGGAACAGGAGGGCAGTTGGCAGGAATGGAAAGGCACCGCCACGGGGCGTCGCTTTGGCGCCGAGGCGGCGTTCGGCGGCGACTGGAAGGTCGGCGCGAACACGTCCTTCTTCGTCGAAGCGGGGTTCCGCATGGCCAGCCTCAGCGGGCTCTCGGGCCGGGACGTCTACCGGAATTCCGACAACGATACGCTGATCGAGGCGGGCACGCTCTACTATTTCCGGAAAGAGGGCGCCGATACCCGCCTCTATCCTCACCTTTTCGTCGGGGATAGCAAGCTCCTCGAAGCGGGGGTCGTCGACTCCCGCCGGGCCGGAATCAACCTGTCGGGCATGGCCTTCCGGGCGGGAATCCGCTATCGGTTCTAAGCCGGGGCTGGGAAGCCCGGGGCCGGATCGCATTTAATCCGCGTCATATCCTGACGACCCGCAAGTATCGATCCACGTACTCTTCCGGAAGGTGGCAATCCTTGGCGCCGTCGAGGACGAACTTCTCGTAGTCGGGGTGCGGCTTGCCCAGGACCTGGCCGGTCCGGAAATAGGTCGTCGCTTGATAGACATTCCCTTCCCGATCCTTGACTTCGACGTCCTTCCGGTCATAGGTCTTCGGGTATCCTTCGAAGGCGTCCAGGGTGAAGCGGTCGCTTTCGGTGATCTCGTAGAGCGCCCCCCAAACCCCCTCGGCATCGGCCTTGATGATGTTCCCGACGGCGCCGTCCCGGATCACGGAGTATCCATCGTAGACGAAGCGGTGCCCCCCGAGGAGGACAGTCTTGAAAAAGCGGCCGGCCGGGCACCGCCTCATCATCTGGGCCAGATTCATGTTCGAAGCATAGGCGAAATAGAACACGGCTCACCTCCTCGATTAACGGGGCGTCCCCTCGGCCCTGATTATAATGTCGGCCCCCGACCCGCGCAACCTCAAATATCGCAAGCGGAGACCGAATTCAGGGAAGAAGACCGGCCGCCGAGCGTCTAAATTATGCAGCGGAGGACTATACATGCCCAAACCCTTTTCGAAATCCCCAATTATCGCTCTGGCACTCCTTTTTTCGCTCGTTATCCTGGCCGGGCCGTCGTTCGCCTCGTCTCCCCTCCCGAACGACACGGACCCAGCAGAGGCGGCAGCGAAAGAAAAACCCGGGCAACAGGCCAAAGAAAAAGAGGCGGCCAAAGCTGAGACGGCTACGAAGGTCGACATCACCGTCACGGCGTCCCGCGTCGAGATCCCGCTCAAGAAAAATCCGGCAGCCACGACGGTCGTCGAAACCCCCATCCTCCGGGCGATGCCACGGACGATCGGCATCGACGAGGTCATGAAACTCGTCCCCGGCGTCAAGGTCGACAACCAGGCCGACGGCGAGCGCGTCCACCTCTCGATCCGGGGCGAGGGCATCCTGACCGAGCGCGGCACACGGGGCATCAAGACGCTCGTCGACGGTATCCCGCTCAACGACCCCTCCGGTTATGTTTCGGATTTCTACGACGTCGACTGGGCCACGGTCCGCAGGATCGAGGTCCTGCGCGGGCCCGCCGCGGCCTTCTACGGCAGCAGCTCCTCGGGCGGGATCATCAATGTCCTGACCCGCGACGGCGGTCCCGACCCCCTCTCGGGCGGCGCCATCCTCGTTCGCGGCGCCTACGGCCTCAAAAAGGGCCTGGCCGAGATGGGCGGCACGACCGGCATCATGAACTACAGCCTCACGGGCTCGATGATCTCCGGCGACGGCTACCGCGACCAGTCGGCCTACACGTCGGACAACGCCCGCGGCAAGTTCGCCTTTACCCTCAGCCCGACCGTGAAGATTACGGCCATCCTCGGCTGGACCGATTTCTTCAACCAGAACCCCGAAGGCCTCAACCTGGCCTGGTTCAGCGCCGACCCGGAGGTCCTGCGCCGCCGGGCCAACCCCGATTCCTACACGTTCAACGAGTACCAGAAGACCCAGCGCGCGACGAGCGGCGTCGCAGGATCGATCGGCCTCGGAGCGAACCTGGACCTGGCCGTGACGGCCTATTATCGTCATACCAAGTACACGGAGGCCGTCCCCTCCTCGGTCATCCACCGCGCGTTCGATACGCCGGGATTCACGTTCCAGGTCAACCACCGGGCCGGCCAAGGCCGGGTCAAGAACCACTTGAGCGCCGGCGTGGACTACGCCTGGCAGGCGATCGATGAGACGAAGCACCCCAACCTCGGCGGCGCCGTCGAAGGACCGGGCTTCCTCGCCGACCAGACGATGTCCCAGACCGGCGCGGGCGTCTTCGTCCTCGACCGGCTCGAGCTCGGCCCGCAATGGGGCCTTTCGGCGAGCGCCCGCTACGACGAAGTCACCAACAGGCTCGACGACCGTCTCCAGGCCGGCGGGGCCGACCTGTCCGGCGACGTCGCCTACAAGAGGGCGACGGGCCGGGTCGGCGTGACCTGGAATCCGCTCTCCGACTTTGGCCTCTACGCCAGTTGGGGCACGGGATTTCTGCCCCCCGGAACCGAAGAGCTCGTCAACAACCCCTATGCGCTGGGCGGATATAACACCCAGCTCGTCGCCGCCACGTCGAGCGGCGAGGAGGTCGGGGCGAGAGGCTCGATCGGCAAGTCCATCAGCTACGATATCGCCCTTTTTTACCTCGGCACGAAGAACGATTTCGGCCGGTACAGGATGCCCACGCGGCCTCTCGAAACCTTCTACGGCAACGTCGGCTCGACCAACCGCTATGGCGTCGAGACGTCCCTGGCGTGGTATCCCGTCGAGGCCGCGGCCCTGAGGCTGGCCTACACCTTCTCCCATTTCAAGTACGACACCGTCGACACGCTCATCGGGGAGACGCTTACCGGGACCTGGCTCCCCAACTGCCCCCAGCATCAGCTCTACGCCGACGCGGAATACCGCGTCACCAGGGCCCTGACGGCCGGGGCCTCGCTCGAGTACGTGAGCGCCTGGTATATCGACGCGACGAACAGGATTTTCCCCAACAGCTACGGCCGGACCGACCCGTATGCGCTCGTCCATGTCCGCGTCGGTTACAAGTTCGAGTTCGGCGGCACGCCCCTGGAGCTCTTCCTCGCGGGCCGCAACATCTTCAACGTCCTCTACTACGGGTTCACGGAGCCCGACCCGGACGGCAATTCGTACCAGCCGGCGGCGACGGCGGAATGGTCGCTCGCCCTGAGGCTCGGCTTCAACTGACGTCCGGAGGTCTATCCGGCCCCCCGGCAGCGGGGGCGCGCCGGCATGGGGACCCTTCGGCCGGGGCTTGACGAACGGCCGGGCCCCAGTTATGCTGGTGAAGGAGATCAGCATGCCGATCAGCCCCCCTCTCCTCGCCATCCTGGCCTGTCCCCTGTGCAAGGCCGACGTCAAGCTCACGGCCGACGAAAAAGGGCTGAAGTGCGTCTCCTGCCACCGCGTCTACCCGATCAAGGACGACATCCCGGTCATGATCATCGACGAGGCCTCGGTCGAACCCGGCCGGGCCGTTAAGCCCTGACCATGTGCGGCGTCATCGGCATCTGGGGCAACGGCCCCGTGATACGGGACCTCTACCAGGGCCTCCTGGCCATCCAGCACCGCGGCCAGGACTCGGCTGGCGTCATCACCTTCGACGGCCGCTTCCACACGAAAAAGGGCAACGGACTCGTCCACGACATCTTCACCCCCGAAGCCGTCCAGCATCTCCGCGGCTCGATCGGCGTCGGCCATACCCGCTACCCCACGATCGGCGGCGGCGGCGGCGAGGACGCCCAGCCCTTCCAGCTCAACTCGCCCTTCGGCATCATCATGGCCCACAACGGCAACGTGGCCAATTACCGGGAGCTCCGCGACGAGCTTTTCCAGGAGCACCATCGGCTGCTCAACTCCGACTGCGACCTGGAGATCATCCTCAATATCTTCGCCGAGTCCCTGGCCCACGAGCGGACGAAGAACCTGGCGCCGGAGCATATCTTCCGGGCCGTCGAGGCCGTCACCAAGAAGGTCCGGGGCAGCTATTCGGTCGTCGCCTATATCGCCGAGCAGGGCCTGGTCGCCTTCCGCGACCCCTACGGCATCAAGCCGCTCGTCTACGGCGTCCGCCGCGACGGCCTCCTCCCCTCCTACGCCGTGGCCTCGGAGACGGTCAGCCTGAATATCATGAACTTCGGCGAGATCAAGGACGTCGCGGCGGGAGAGGTCCTCTTCCTCGACAAGGGCCGGACCCTCCACAAGAAGAGGATCCGCCGGGCCTGCCCTTCGCCCTGCCTCTTCGAGTGGGTCTATTTCGCCCGGCCCGACTCGTTCATCGACAAGGTCAACGTCTACAAGTGCCGGGTCAACCTCGGCCGGTCCCTGGCCCAGGAGATCCGCCGGCGCAAGCTGGCCATCGACGTCGTCGTCCCCGTCCCCGACTCGGCCCGAGACGCCGCCATCGAGATCGCCCGCAAACTCAACCTGAAGTACAGCGAGGCGCTGGTCAAGAACCGCTACATCGGCCGGACCTTCATCATGCCGGCCGCCGACCAGCGGAAGAACTCCGTCCGCCAGAAGCTCAACCCCATCGCCTCGGAGATCCGGGGGAAAAAGGTCCTCGTCGTCGACGACAGCATCGTCCGGGGCAACACCTCCAAGGTCATCGTCGAGATGCTCCGCGAGTGCGGGGCGAAGAAGGTCTATTTCGCCTCTTACTCGCCGCCCCTCCGTCACCCCTGCGTCTACGGTATCGACATGCAGACGAAGACGGAGTTCGTCGCCCAGGACGCCGACGAAGCCGCCGTGGCCCGCAAGATCGGCGCCGACAAGGTCATCTACCAGTCGCTCGACGCCCTGAAGAAGGCGGTCCGGACCGAGAACCCGAAGATCACGAATTTCTGCGCCGCCTGCTTCGACGGCATCTACCCGACCGGGGACATCACGCCGGACCTGCTCGAGGACATCGAGGCCGACCGCAAGCTCCACCAGGACGGCCAGCTCGAGCTCGGCATCTGAGCCGGCCCGCTCAGAGGGACCGCGTCCGGACCTTCCGCCACCAGCTCCTGTTCGAGGCGTACCAACGCATCGTCCGCTTGAGCCCCTCCGCGAACGGCGTCTCCGGCTCCCAGCCCAGGGCCCGGACGAGGCCCGAGTCCATGGCGTAACGCCGGTCGTGGCCGGGCCGGTCGGGGACGAACTGGATGAGCTCCCGGGACGCCTCGAGGGCGTCCAGGATGCGTTGGGCGACCTCGATGTTGGTCAGCTCGACGCCGCCCCCGACGTTGTAGACACTCCCGTTCCGGCCTCTCAGGACGGCCGCTTCGACGGCCCGGCAATGGTCCTCGACGTAGAGCCAGTCCCTGACGTTCAGCCCGTCGCCGAACACGGGGATCGTCTTGCCTTCGAGGGCGTTGGTCAGGAAAAGCGGGATGAGCTTCTCGGGGAACTGGCAGGGGCCGAAGGTGTTGCTCGGGCGGAGGACGATCGTCGGCAGGCCGTAGGTCACGTGGTAGGCCCGGGCGAGATGGTCCCCGGCGGCCTTGGTCGCCGCGTAGGGAGAAGACGGCTGGAGGGGGTCGGACTCCCGGGCGGCGCGTCCCGTCCGACTGCCGTAGACCTCGTCGGTCGAGACGTGGATGAAGAACTCGACCGCCGGGAAGGCCCGGAGGGCGTCGAGGAGGGTGTAGGTACCGTGGACGTTGGACAGGACGAACTCGCCAGCGTCGTAGATCGACCGGTCGACGTGGGTCTCGGCGGCGAAATGGACGACGCCCTGGACGAGGGCGAAGACGCGCCGGACGAGGGCCTTGTCGCGGATGTCGCCGAGGATGAACTCGTAGCGCGGGTCGTCCTGGACGTCGTGCAGGTTGTCGAGGTTCCCGGCATAGGTCAGCTTGTCCAGATTGACGACCCGTGTCGACGGATGGCGGCGGAGGACCATCCGAATAAAATGGCTGCCGATGAAGCCCGCCCCGCCCGTCACGAGAATCGTCTTGCCGTCAAGGGTCCGCTCCGAACTCATGGTCGTCCTCCCGTTCCTAGAATCCGAACCCCCCGAGGAAATCGAGCGTTTTCCCGATCGTCCCGAGGCCCAGCGAAAACCTGACCTGGGTGTCCGGCCGGTCGCGGAAATAGAAGACGCGGACATCGACCAGGACGTCGATGCACTGGTAATGGTAGGTCAGTTGGGCGCCCGTATAGAGGAGCCGTCGTTCCTTGATGTTGTAGTCCGCTTCGAGCTGGAGGTCGAGCGACAAGCCGGGCAGTCTCAGCCCGCCGAAGGCGCCGACCTGGTCGCGGTTGTAGAGGGCGATGAGCGCGGGGTCGATCCCCGTGACCCAGGAATTCCGGCTGGAGAACCAGCTCAGGCTCAGGAAATCGCCGTCCGCCTTGGAGCCGGCCGTGGCGCTGAGCCTCAGGCTGGACAGGTTCCTGTAATAGGGATTGTAGGCGGCCGAGGCGTCCAGGCTGAACTTGGCCTGCGGGTAGAAGCGGAGCGTCCCGGTGATCTCCGAGAACCGGGGCGCCTTTCCGTCGACAGGGAACAGGGACAAGGGTCCGTCCTCGGGCGAAAAATAGAAGGTCTGTCCCAGCCCGAGAGAGAAGACCTCGACCGCCCGGTCCCCGGCCTTGAACAGGAACCGGCTGGTGACGCCGTAGCTCATCTGGTGGTAGCGGAAAAATCCGTAGGAGGTCACGACCCGGCCGGCCTGGCTGACCGGGCTGTCGTAGGAGTAGTTGACGTAGGGCTCGACGATGTTCTTGAGCCGGGCCGCGCCGTCCCGGCCGTAGAAGATCCGGAAAAAAACGGGCCCGACGACCTCGAGCCCGGCGACCAGGTTCCGGGTGAACAGCGGCTCGTCGACGATCCCGCCCGTTCCCGGGTCGAGACTCTGGCCGTAATAGACGAGGTTGGCCGTGACGGAGGCGTTCGCGGTCAGCCACGGGATGGAGGAAAACGGCAGGCTCAGCGTCGGGCTGACGGCGAAGCGGGTCGAGCGGCGCTCGGTCCCGGCCTCGTACTGGGACTTCCAACCGTACTGCCATCGGTTGAAGGACGTGCTCAGCGAGAAATAGAGCGGGGAGAAGAGCTTGGTCTTGAAGACGCTGAAGTTGACCTGGGGCAGGGAGGTGCTGACGTTCGAGTCGCCGAGCTGCGAGAAGTAGGTCTCGAAGCGGGAGGCCCGGGCGCTCAGGTTGAACCGGCGCCAGGACCGGGAAAGATAGACCTGGGAGGTGCGGTTGTAGACCAGGGCCCTCTGGAAGTTGTTGTCGAATTCCCGGAGGAAGCTGTAGGAGGTCTGGTAGTCGACGTTGGCCACGAGGGAAAAGCCGAGGGGCAGGGCCTGGGTGTGGTTGAGGCGGACGATGGACGAGTTGCCCGGCTTATCCCCCTGAGCGTCCCTCTTGTAGATAAAATAATAGAGGTTGAGGTCGCCCTTCGTCCCGCCCGGGAAGACGTACCTGTACTCGAGTCCCGCGCCGGTGCCGCGCGAGAGATAAAAATCGGCGCCGACCGTGGCGTCCATGTTCGGGGCGATGGCCCAGTAGAAGCTCTGAGAAACGGCCAGCCCCTTCGGGCCGGAGAAACCGAACCGGGGCAGTAGGAAACCCGTCGCCCGCTCCTTCAGGGGATAGCGCAAGTAAGGGAGGTAAAAAACGGGAACGCTTTTCACCCGGATGACGGCGTCCCACATCTCCAGATAGTCGTCTTTTTTCAGGTTGGCCTTGGACAGGCCGAAGCTCCAGCGCGGGTTCGGCTGGGTGCAGGCCGTGACCCGGGCCTTTTTCAGGCTGTAGAGGTCGGCCCGCCGCCGCTCGAGGGTTTCGGCTTCGAAAAGTAACGAAGGCGGGATGATTCCCGAGGCCTTCTCGACCGTCCCCCGCCCGGTTTCGAGATTGAAGAGGACCCGCTCGGCGCGCATGACCTCGCCGCCCGACTGGGCGACGACGTTGCCCTCGGCCAGAACTTCTTTCGTCTCGACGTTGTACTCCACCCGGTCGGCGAAGAGGAGGAATTCGCCGTAACGGACTTCGACGTCGCCCGAAGCGAAGACCCGGTCTTTCGTCTTCTCCTGGTTCCGGGCCAGGATCCTGACCTCGGCCGGGCCGCCGGGCCCGGTTTGAGCGGCCGCGGATCGGGGGGCGGAGGTTTGTGAGACGAGCGTCGCCGGCAGCGCGAGTCCGGCCAGGCAGAGCCAGGCGAGGAGGCGCGGCCGCGGGGAAGGACGATACTCCATCGCCTGATATTTAGCACACCGACCGGGGAGAAGCAATGATGCCCCTCCTTACGCGTCCGGCGGCTCGTCCTTCATCTGCTTCTTGAGCGCCCGGAAAAGACTGAGCAGGCCGGAGACGATGCCCAGCACGGTGAAGGCGAGAAGGAGCCAGGGGTCCGTCCCGAGCCAGCGGTCGAGGAGATAGCCGAGAAAGAGGCCGACGATGATGGACGACGGCAGGACGAGGCCGAGGGAGGCCAGTTCGGAGAGCCTTCTCAAGTCCGGCCGCTGCGGCTTGTCGTTCATCGGGCGGGCGTCTGACCTTCGTCTCCCCCAAGCAACTCGCTCCCCCCGGACTTCGCCGCCCAGGCCCCGCCTTCATTGACGAGCGCGTTCCAGCCGTAGCCGAACCCGAAAGCCAGGCAGAAGAGCTTGAACAGCTCCTCGAATCCCTGCCCGGCGGCGCCGGCTTCGAACCGGGGGAAGATGGTCAGGGTCAGGAAGAGGCCGATGGCCGCGGAGGCCAACGCCGAATAGATGTAGCGGCGGTTGAAGCCCCGGATTTTTCCTTCCTTCACTTTTCGAAGCCAGGGCAGAAGGGTGCGGGCCAGGATGCCCAGAAGAAGGCCGAAAAACTTGACCAGGAATTCCATGGACATGACGGTTCGCCTCCCGGGTGTTTCGCTCGTTCCCGGCCCTATTCTCAGAGAAGCGCGGCGGGATGTCAAGGAAGGGGCGGGACTCTTTCGGCGACAGGGGGGAAGGTGTTATACTGGCCCTGTTATGGAGCCCGAAAAGACGGACACCTTCGAAGAGCGCATCCTCCGGAGGATCCCCATCGAGATCTTGGCCGCCTCGGCCGTACTGGCCCTGCCGGCGATGCTCCTTTTCGACCTTCCGACCGGGCTCGCCTTCCTCGCCGGCGGGATATTCGCGGCCCTGGGCTTCGCCGGGCTCAAGCGGTCCCTGACCCGCTTCCTCGACCGCGAGAAGAAGGGCGCCCTGCGTTCCGGGATCATCCTCTACGCCCTGCGCCTCGTGTTGATTTGCGCCGTCTTTTTGCTTATAATCCTCCTCTATCCGAAGAAGATCCTCGCCTTTGGCGCGGGCTTTTCCATGCTCGTCCTGGTGTCCCTCGTCGAAGGCATCCGGGGTCTTCTTCTCCTGAGAACATGGAAGGACTAGAACACAGTCTCTGGATCGTCGAGGCCTTCAACCGCGTCTTCGGGCCGCCCCTTGCCGCGGTCCTCGGCCTCATCGGGGTCAAGGTCCCCGACCCGCTCCACGTCGTGCCCGACTACCTGGTCATGGTCCTGATCGTGGCTCTCACCCTCATCGTCCTTCTCGGCCTCGCTTCGCGCCGCCTGGCCCTCGTCCCCCGCGGACGGCAGAACGTCGTCGAGATGATCGTCCAGCTCTTCGAGGGCCTGGCCGTCGACACCATCGGCCCGCAGGGGCGGAAATACCTGCCGGTCATCGGCACCGTGGGCCTCTTCGTCTTCGGCTGCAACATGATCGGCCTCGTCCCCGGCTTCATGTCCCCGACGAGCAAGCTCAACGTCACCCTCGGCTGCGCCCTCGTCGTCTTCTTCTACTACCACGCCCAGGGCGTCAAGGCCCAGGGCCTCAAGTACTTCAAGCACTTCATGGGCCCCATCCCGGCCCTGGCCCCGCTGATGATCCCGATCGAGGTCATCAGCCACTTCTCGAGACCCGTGTCCCTGTCCATGCGGCTTTTCGGCAACATCTTCGCCGAGGAGCTGCTCATCGTCATCATGGCCTCGATCATTCCCTTCCTCCTGCCCCTGCCGTTCATGGCCGTGGCCATCTTCACGTCGGTCATCCAATCGTTCGTCTTCGTCCTCCTGTCCTGCATCTACATCGCGGGCGCCGTCGCCCATGAAGAAGAGCACTAAAACGAAAAGGAGTTCCGTCATGTCCAAGAAACTCAAAGCGTTGAGCCTGATGTTTTTCGGGATCGCCCTGACGACGGCGCCTCTGCTGGCCCAGGACGCCGCCGCGGCCGCTGTGGCCCGCGCCGGCCTGTTCAAGGTGGCGCTTATCGTCGGCGCGGTGATCATGACCTTGTCCGTCGCTGCCGGCGCCTTCTGTCAGGCGAAAGCCATCAGCAGCGCCTGCGAAGGGATCTCCAGGAACCCGGGCGCGGCGCCGCACATCCGCTTTCTACTCGTCTTCGGGCTCGTCCTCATCGAGACGCTCGTCATCTACGCCCTGCTCATCACCATCATCATCCTGATGGTTCAGTGGGGGAAGTACGTCTAAGGCCCTCGGACCGAGGCCCTCGCGGACACCGGAGCGGATGGCACGTCCGACTCTTCAGATACTGACCGCGTCCTTCACGCGGTTCAATGAGGACAAGTGTTGGACGTCGGCCATCGTCATCTCTTATTTTTCGCTCCTCTGCAGCGTCCCCCTGATCGCCCTGTTCTTCGCCACGGCGGCGCGGTTCCTGGGCGACACGGAGATGGCCTTGCGCAGTCTCAACATCTTCACCGACGAGTTCTTCGCCCGGCTCGACCCAGGCTTTTTCAAAAGCCTCGGGGACCTGTCCGGCGCCGTCGGGAAGCTCGGCCTGTTCGGCGTCGTCGGCTCGCTCGTCTCGGCCAGCTTCCTCTTCTCGAGCCTCATCGCGGCGATTAACCAGATCTTCCGGACGAAGTACCACAAGTCCTTCTTCTACAACCGGCTCATGGAATTCCTGCTCATGTTCGTCATCGGCATCTTCATGCTCTTCTCGCTGGCCATGACCGCCGTCTGGACCGCCATCGGCCGGGCCCTCCAGGAGAGCGAGCTCGTCCGGACCGGCCTCAACCCCGAGGCCTTCGCCGTCATCAACAACGTCTTCCTGAAGTACGTCATCCCCTTTGCCCTGACCTTCCTGATGTTCTTCATCCTGTACAAGTTCATCCCCGAGGTCAAAGTCCATACGCGGGCGGCGCTCATCCCGGCCGTGGTCGCCGCCTTGCTCTTCGAGGTCTTCAAGCGGATCTTCGCCTTCTACGTCGTCCACTTTTCGGCGGTCGGCATCGTCCTGAAAAAACTCCTCCAGGGCACGCTGACCTCGATCATCTTTTTCCTGCTCTGGATCTCCGCCTCGATGCTCATCCTGCTTTGGGGGGCGGAATTGGCGGCGGTGCTCAACGAGAAGTATGACGCCGCGGCGCTCAAGGCGCAGCCAGCGCAGGCAACGAAATAAAGGGGATTGGCCTTAGATATACTTGGCGATGAGGTCGACGAGCTTGTTCTTGGCGACGGCCCCGACGACCTTCTCTTTGACCTGGCCGCCCTTGAACAGGATCAGGGTGGGTATGGCCATGACGCCGTACGTCTGGGGGGTCGAGTTGTTCTCGTCGACGTTCATTTTGACCACCTTGAGCTTGCCCTTGTGGGACTCGGCGATCTCTTCGACGGCGGGCGCGATCATCAGGCAGGGCCCGCACCAGGGGGCCCAAAAATCCACCAGGACGGGTAGGTCGGACTTGAGGACCTCGGCGTCGAATGTAGCGTCGGAACCGGCGATAATAACGTCGGACATCTTCATCTCCTGTGGTTGTTGTTCAATAGGGGAAAAGCGTTTTCCATCATAGCGGCGTGCCGCCGCCTTGTCAAACCGCTGGGCTTGTTCGCCCCTGGCGGCTTCGAAATACGACAGCTTTATCCAGACAGGCTTATGTATATTTCGGTTATGCTAATATCTTCTTCTTTCTCTGAACACGTACTTCTTGATTTTCATCTCGAATTCTGAATCCCCGAGCTCTCTAAAAAGTTCCGTCTCGCCTAACCCGATGAACCGGTCAACAACCCTTTTCCATTCGCTCGTCTTCTCCAATACTCTTACAAATATCTGTGGATTGCTCCCGAAGATCCCTGTTGCCTCATCCATCAATACCTCAGAATGATATGGACTGTCACAATGAAGAATCATATAAATCAGGATCTCAATTTTTTTCTCATCAATCTCCACAAGGGCGCCATGAAAAAGGCGGTAGAGTACGTTATCGCTTTGACTCAGAATACCGTCCTTTATGAAATATCGTTCATATGTTCCAAACCACCAACAAATGTCATCCAGCCTTTTTATTCGGTCGAAATTGGCCACCGGATCATTGACAAAGGCCTCGATGACCTTGAATTTCTGCTCTCTATCTTCATGCAAAGAAAGGGCATATTCCTTAGCTTCTTTCTCGAACTCTGAAGCGCCAAGCCCGGTAAGCCCAGAAGAAAAGCTTTCCCAACTCCACGAGATATCGTCAATAATGTTCATCCATTCCGGAGTTTTTTCCAACTCCTTCACAAACATCACTGGCTGAATATTAAAAATCCTGGCCGCCTCTTCCGGAACTGGGTAACCGCGATAATGAACTAATAAATACACAAGGATCTCAATTTTCCGCTCGTCAATCTCCTGAAAGTGGATCCTAAAGAATTTCAATATTACGTCACTATTCCATTGAGCATATAAAGATAATTGTTTTTTGGGGTCTTGAAGTTTTTTTATTTTATCGAAATTCATCAATGGGTCTTTAAAAAAGGCATCTATGTCTTTAAGCTCCCAATAGTCGGCTTGTCTAAGGCCGGAATCACTATTTGCGGGATAACCAGCCTGCGTCTTTTCTGGCCCGAGCAAGAAGAAAGTTAGAAGGAGGACCATAAAAAAACGGGTCTCAAAGGAACCACCGACTCGGAACACACTCATCAAGCTAACCCAATGATTAGAGGTTAGATCATTCCCTTTAAATCTTCAAGGAGAATAACGACCGTTCAACAGACCGGGCGGCTATTCGGCCCAGCCGAGCTTTTCCTTGACCAAGTCGTAATAATTGCGGCGTGGGGAGGTCACGAGCTGGAGCTCGACCGGCGATTTGCGGATGTCGATGACGTCGTTGCCGACGAGAACGCCGCCGCGCTGGCCGTCGAGCGTCAGATGGACCTCCTCCCCGCCGGTCAGGAGCCGGACGCTTACGGTCGAGGTCGACGGCACGGCCAGGGGCCGGAAGGAGAGCGTGTGCGGGCAGATGGGCGTCAGGACGAAGGCCGGGACGAGGGGGTGGACGATCGGCCCTCCGGCCGACAGCGAATAGGCGGTCGAGCCGGTCGGCGTCGAGACGATGAGGCCGTCGGCCTTGAGCGTCGCCACCTCCTTGCCGTCGATACCGATGGTCAATTCGATCATCCGGGCCACCGCGCCCTTGGTGACGACGACGTCGTTCAGACAAAAGGACACGGCGCCCGCGGCCCGCGCTTCGAGGAGCCAGCGCGGACTGATGAGGCTCGCGTCCCCCGCGAGAAGGTCGTCGAGCGTGAGCGTCGCTTCGCTGACGGGGATCTCGGTCAGGAATCCCAGCCGGCCCAGGTTGACGCCCATGACCGGGACACCGGCCTGGGCGGCGTGGTGGGCGACGCTGAGAAGGGTGCCGTCGCCGCCGAGAACGACGACGAGGTCCGAGGCGGCCGGGACGTCGGCACGCGGAAGGCCGCCGGATCGGCCGAGCTTGCGGGCGGCCGCGTCCTCGAGGACGCAGGCGATGCCGCGCTTCTCAAAATACGCGACGAGGTCCTTCAGGATGCTCTCCACGGACGGCGCGTGGGGCTTGATGACGATGCCGGCTTTCCGAACGTTATTCATGGCTGACCGCCTCCTTGATCATGGATGGGATGGAGTCCGCGTCGAGGTCCGGGCTCCCCTTGACCCACCGGGCGAAGAATTCGACGTTCCCCTTCTGACCCCGCGTCGAACAGCGGATGAGGCCGGCGAGCCCGAAGCCGAGCTCCCGGGCCCCGCCGGCAATCCGAGCCAGGACCTCGGCGTGGACGTTCTCGTTCCGGACGACGCCCTTTTTGCCGACGTCCTTCGGCCCCGCCTCGAACTGCGGCTTGATCAGGGAGACGAGGGTCCACGCGCCCGGGATGGCTTTGAGAGCGGGGAGGATCTTGAGCACGGAGATGAACGAAACGTCCATGGTGACGATGTCCGGGGGGCCGGCGAGGTCCTCCGGCCGGAGGTAGCGGGCGTTCTTTTCGATGGCCGTCACGCGGGCGTCCCGGCTGAGCCCCCAGTCGAGCTGTTTCGTGTCGACGTCCACGGCGTAAACCCTTGTCGCTCCGCGTTTCAGCAGGCAATCCACAAAGCCCCCGGTCGACGCGCCGATGTCGAGGGCGACCATCCCGACGACGTCGATGCCGAAGCGGTCGAGGGCCTCTTCGAGCTTGAGCCCGCCCCGGCCGACGAAGGGGCGGGGGGGCGCGACCTCGAGCGCGGCCGCCTCGTCGATGAGCTCGCCGGGCTTGAGGACGGGCCGGCCCGCGCTCGTGACCAGCCCGGCCATGATCAGGGCCTGGGCCTTCTCGTGGCTCGGCGCGAGCGCCCGCCCGACCAGGAGCTTATCCGCGCGTTCTCTCATCGCCGCCGGAGCAGAGGGGGACCCGGTAGAGGTCCTTGATCTGCCTGGTGAGGCCGGGGACGTCCAGGCCGACCATGACCCGGATCTCATCGGCCTTGCCCAGGGGATACGCTTCGAGGGGAAGCCCGATCGCCTTGAACCGGACGTCGAAGCGGCCTTCCCTGTCGAGGAGCTCCCGCACGGCGCTCCCGGCGCCGCCGTCGACGATCCCCTCCTCGACCGTGACGATCGTCCCGCCCGGCCTGGCGAAGCGCAGGATCATCTCTTTGTCGAGGGGTTTGACGAAACGGGCGTTGACAACGGCCAGGGAGATCCCGTCCTTCTCCAGGGCATTGGCGGCTTCGAGCGCCGGGGCGACCATGTTGCCGAAGGCGAAAAGGAGGTCCCGGCCGTCTTTGATCCGTTCGCTCTGTCCCGGCGGGATGACATGGAGCTTTTCGTCCAAGGGAACGCCCAGCCCCTTGGCCTTGGGGAAGCGCACCGAGGCCGGGTGGCCGTAAGCGAGCGCCGACCAGAGCATGTGCTGAAGCTCGTTCTCGTCCTTGGGGGCCATGACGATCATGTGGGGCATGTGACGGAGATAGGCGATGTCGTTGACGCCCTGGTGGGTGGGGCCGTCGTCGGGAACGATGCCGGCCCGGTCGAGGACGAAGACGACGGGCAGGTCCATCAGACAGACGTCGTGGTAGACCTGGTCGTAGGCCCGCTGGAGGAACGTCGAGTAGATGGCCACGACGGGCTTGAACCCCGAGACCGCCAGGCCGGAGGCGAAGGTCACGGCATGCTGCTCGGCGATGCCGACGTCGAAGAAGCGCTCGGGAAGCTTCTCGGAGAACTCCTTGAGGCCGGTCCCCTCGCCCATGGCCGCGGTGATGGCCAGGACCTTCTCGTCTTTCTTGGCTATCTTGATCAGGGCATTTCCAAAAACGCTGGAAAAGGAGGGTCCCCATTCGCGGCTGCGCGGCTCGCCCGTCGAAATCTGGAACGGGCCGGCGCCGTGGAACTTCTCGGGATGGGTCCGCGCCGGCTGGTAGCCCCGGCCCTTCTGCGTCACGCACTGGATGAGGATCGGCCCGTCGTACATCTTGGCCATCTCGAAGGCCTCGACGAGCGATTGGATGTTGTGGCCATGCACCGGGCCGACGTAGCGGATGCCGAGCTCCGTGAAGACGAGGCCCGGGAAGATCGTTTTTTTGACGAGCTCTTCCAAGGCCCGGGCGGCCTTGATGAGGGGCCAGCCGATCTTGGGGAGGGACCGGAGGATGGACTTGGCCTGGTCCTTCATCCTCACATAGTGTTGACCTGAAACGAGATAGGAGAGGTATTTCGACCAGGCCCCGACGTTGGCCGAGATGGACATCTCGTTGTAGTTGAGGACGATGATCAGGCGCTCGCGGAGGTGGCCGATCTGGTTGAGCGCTTCGAGGGCGACGCCGCCCGTCAGACTGCCGTCGCCGACGACGGCGATGACGTGGTGCTTCTCCCCCGCCTTGTCCCGGGCGACGGCCATGCCCAAAGCGGCCGACAGAGCCGTCGAGGCGTGGCCCGTGTTGAAGGCGTCGTGCTCGCTCTCGTCCCGGCAGGGAAAGCCGAGGATTCCGCCGCAGCGCCGGAGCCCGGCGAAGCTATCTTTCCGGCCGGTCAGGATCTTGTGGGTGTAGCACTGGTGGCCGACGTCCCAGACGATCTTGTCGCGGGGCGAATCGAAGACGGTGTGGAGGGCCAGGGTCAGCTCAACGACGCCCAGGTTCGAGCCGAGGTGGCCGCCGTTCTTGGCGACCGTCTCCAGGATGAGGGCACGGATCTCCAGGGCCAGGGTGGAGAGTTCCTCCGGGGACAGTTTTCGGATGTCGGAGGGCCGCTCTATCGAATCGAGGATCTTGGCCATGGCCGCTCGGCCCGGGTCAGCGGGTGCCGCCGTCCTCCCCGGTCCCGCCGGCGTCGGCGGCGTCGAAATCTTCCGCCTTCAGGTTCCCCTTGTCGTCCTTGAGCAGGATCTCGACCTTGCGCTCGGCCTTGTCCAGCTCGTCGCGCAGGAATCGGGCCATCTTGACGCCCTTCTCGAACAGGGCCAGCGATTCGTTGAGAGAGATGCCGCCCTTCTCGAGCTTGGCCACGATCTGCTCGAGGTCGGCCAGGGCTTTCTCGAAAGTCAGGCTGGTCATGAGCCCTCCTTCAGGAAACGTGATTCCAGGAGTTTCTTCCTGTCGACGCTCTCCACCCGGGCGCTGAACTCGCCCTTGAAGAACGAGACGAGGACGGTCTCGTCCTCGACGATGTCTTCGATCCGGCGGGCCAGGAGCAGTCCGCCGTTCTTCCAGACGGCCGCGTACCCCTTCTTGAGCACGGCGAGCGGGCTCAGGGCGTCGAGCGTCGCCGTGAGGCGCTCCCAAGCCGCCCGGTGATCGCGGAGCGTCTTGCGGACGATGTTGCCCAGCCGCTCGGACGCGAGCAGGGCGGCGCCCTTGTGCTCGGCGATCGCCTGCCGTTCGGCCCGGAGGACGTTCTTCCCCCGCGTTTCGAGCTCGTCCACCCGCCGGCCGAGGTTGGCGAGCTTGACCTGGAAATTCTGGAAGATGCGGTGCTGGGCGAGGTCGGCCACGTCGGCCCTCATGTCCTGGAGGGAATAGCGCAGGAGCTCGCCCAGCCGGCGGGCCTGAGACGAGATGCGCTCGGCGAAGGCCTCCTCCGTCTCGATGACCATTTCCGCGGCCGCCGAAGGCGTCGAGGCCCGGACGTCGGCGACGAAGTCGGCGATGGTCACGTCGACCTCGTGGCCGACGGCGGAGATGACGGGGACGGGCGAGCGGGCGATGGCCCGGGCCACGGGCTCTTCGTTGAAGGCCCAGAGGTCCTCGATCGAGCCGCCGCCGCGGCCGACGATGAGGACGTCGATCCCCGGCCATGCCCCGAGCGCGTCGATGCCCTCGGCGATCTCGCCGGCCGCGCCCTCGCCCTGGACCTTGGCCGGGTAGATGACGATGTGGAGCTTGGCGTAGCGGCGCTCGAGGACGCGGAGGATGTCGCGGATGGCCGCCCCCGTGGGCGAGGTGACGACCCCGATCGTCCGCGGCCGGAGCGGGAGCTTTCTCTTGCGTTTCTCGTCGAACAGGCCCTCGGCCTTGAGCTTCTCCTTGAGCTGTTCGAAGGCCAGCTGCAGGGCGCCCTTGCCCTTGGGCTCGACGAGGTCGACGTAGAGCTGGTAGTCGCCGCGGGGTTCGTAGACGCTGACTTTCCCCCGGCAGATGACCTTGAGGCCGTCCTTCAAGTCGAAAGCGATTCTCTTGGCCGTGCTCTGCCACATGACGGCCTTGATGACGCATTTCTCGTCCTTGAGGTTGAAGAAGACATGCCCCGAGGCGGCCTTCTTGTAGCCCGAGACCTCGCCCTCGACCCAGACCTGGGGAAAGGCGACCTCGAGGGCCGTCTTGACGAGCTCGGTGACCTGCGAGACCGTGTAAACTAGGTCGCGCTTCACCAGGCCTTCATTCTTCGTGACCGTCCTCCGCCAGAACTTCTCTCTTGATCGACAGGGCTTTCCCCGTCTTGACGTCGATCTCGATGAAGACACAGGACAGGAACAGGCCGTCCCGCGACGGCTCGAACCGCTGGGGCCGCGAGGTCAGGAACCTTTGGAGCGCCTGCTCGCGGGCCATGCCGATCACGGCGTTGCGGCCCCCGGCCATGCCGGCGTCCGTAATGTAGGCCGTGCCCTTGGGCAGGACCCTCTCGTCGGAGGTCGGGACATGGGTGTGGGTGCCGATGACGGCCGAGACCCGGCCGTCGAGGTACCAGCCCAGGGCCTGCTTCTCGGAGGTCGCCTCGGCGTGGAAATCGACGAGGATGATGGGCGTTTCGGCGGCCAGGGCGGCGACCTCTTCGTCGGCCCGCTTGAACGGGCAATCCAGGGGCTCCATGAACACCCGGCCCTGGAGGTTGAGCACGGCCGCCTTGACCCCGTCGGCCGCCTGGAAAACGTAGGAGAAGCGGCCCGGATTGACGGACGGATAGTTGGCCGGGCGCAGGAGGCGGGGTTCCCGCTCGAGGTAGAGCAGGGAGTCCTTCTTGTCCCAGATGTGGTTGCCCGAGGTCAGGACGTCGATGTGAAGAAAGAGGTCTTTGCCGATCTCCTCGGTGACGCCGCTCCCGCCGGCCGCGTTCTCGCCGTTGCCGACGACCATCGCCGGCGAATATTTCTTGATCAGGCCCGGCAGGAACTTGTCCATGGCCCGCCGGCCCGGCCGGCCGACGATGTCGCCGAGGAAGAGGATCCCGAACCTAGCGGGCATATTCGACCGCTCTCATCTCCCGGATGACGGTGACCTTGATCTGGCCGGGGTAGTCGAGCTCGTTCTTGATCTTCGCGGCCGTCTCCTTGGCCAGGAGCGCAGCCCGGTCGTCCGAGATCTTCTGGCTCTCGACGATGATCCGGATCTCGCGCCCGGCCTGCAGGGCGAAGACCTTGGAGACGCCCTCGAACGACGCGGCGATCTCCTCGAGCTTCTCCAGCCGCTGGATGTAGGTCTCGAGGAGCTCCCGCCGGGCGCCCGGCCTCGCGGCCGAGAGCGTGTCGGCGGCCTGGACGAGGACGGCCTCGATCGACGGGAAATCGATGTCGCGGTGGTGCGAGGCGATGGCTTGGCAGACCTTCTCCGACTCGCCGTATTTCCTGGCCAGTGCGACGCCGAGCTCGGTGTGCGTCCCTTCCGTGTCCCTGTCGACGGCCTTGCCGATATCGTGGAGGAGGCCCGCTCGCAGGGCGACGTTCGTGTCGAGGCCGATCTCCCGGGCCATCATGGCCGCGAGCATGGCCACTTCCTTCGTGTGCTGGAGGACGTTCTGGCCGTAGCTCGTCCGGTACTTGAGCTTGCCCAGGAGCTTGATGAGCTCGGGATGGATGTCCCGGACCTTGAGCTCGAGGACGGCCGACTCGCCCTCCTGCTTGATCTTCAGCTCGAGGTCGGCCTTGACCGACTCGACGATGTCCTCGATCCGGGCCGGATGGATCCGGCCGTCGGTGACGAGCTTCTGGATGGACAGGCGGGCGAGCTCCCGGCGGATGGGGTCGAAGCTCGACAGGATGACCGCCTCCGGCGTGTCGTCGACGATGATGTCGACGCCCGTGGCCATCTCCAGGGCCCGGATGTTCCGGCCTTCGCGGCCGATGATCCGGCCCTTCATGTCGTCCGAGGGGAGGTCGACGACCGAGACCGT